>DLQD01000111.1 GCA_002480015.1 Opitutia bacterium UBA7441 | reverse complement strand
CTCAAGCAGCAGCTTCCGAATCTCAGGGAGATGCTCGTAACCGCCGGGCATGTCATTATCGACGCGCGACCCGGACCACACCGAGCTTTCGTTCAGAACAATCGTTTCCTCGTTCGTATCGCCATAGACCATGGCTCCAATTCGCCCGTTACCGAGGACAAGCGATTGGTCAAAGCCTTTGCCGGGTTGATTGAACCACACCGTCGTTGCTGGGTTACCTTCGAAGGGGGCCTTCGACGCCGCGACGGCTGGTGTCACATTCGATGCAGCCTTAGCGGCCTGCGTCTTGACGGGTGCGTGTGGTTTGGGTGCTGGCGTCACCACCACAGCAGCGGCGGTCCGTTTCGCCGCGTCAAAGTCGGCTTGCTCTTGTGCCGTCAAGAGTCCATCGCGGTTGGCGTCCATCCGATCAAAATGATCCCCCCATTGCTGGGCATTATAGACGTTTCCGCGCGCTTCGATATTGGTTTTTTTATTCGCAAGGAAGTCAGCTCTCGTCACAGAGGACGGAGCAACATTCGCGCAACCGGCAGCCAGAAGAATGAGGGCAAAAGGTAACAATCGTTTCATCGTGGTATTTCGTTTTTTAATGGCCACAGACTGAGTTCAACAAACGGACACCCAGTCGCATGCGGAACAGTCTACACCATCCCCTCTCCATGGCTACCCTCCATTTAGAGGGGAACCAGCGTTGCTGGAGTGGAAAGGTGGGAAGAGTTGAAAGAGTTTTCGTTGAACTACCCGGCAATCTCAGCGGATCGGCTGTCGCGCCTCATGCACCCATTGCAGCAACGCCTGAACCCGCTCAGGGTGCTGCCCCGCAAGGTCTTCCTTTTCAGCTGAATCGTTTTTAAGATCATACAAGGCCCATCGATAGCTTGACTGCCCCTGCCCGGTATTCTTCGTGCCTTCGCTGGTTTGCGTTTCCTTTTCTTCAACCAGTTTCCAGTCACCGGCCACGATCGCATCGCGGCTAAAATTATTCTGTCCCGCCGCTTTCCAGAATAGATATTGATGCGGCTCTTGTGCTTCGGGTTGGTTAAGCAAGATGGGGAGGAGAGAGACCCCGTCGATCTCATGGAAAATCGTAACGCCACACAATTCTGCAATTGTCGGCATGAGATCGTAGCCCACTCCCCTGTGGCCAGTGGTTTCTGCCGCCGTAATTTTCCCGGGCCAACGGGCAATCAACGGCACCTGTATGCCGCCATCGAAATTGTAACGCTTCGAACCACGACGCCCCATCGTCCCGAGGAAACGGTCCTCGCCCCGGTAGTGCCCATCCAAAATTTTGTGGGAGTATTTCTGGTCCTCTGCCTTTTTCGCAGAGCGATAGTAGCTGGGCTCGTGCCCGTTATCGCTGGTGAAAAGCACTAGAGTGTTCTCCGCAAGGCCCAGCGCATCGAGCTTGTTCATCAGCGCTCCGACCGAGCAGTCCAGCTTATCAATCATCGAGGCATAAATGCGCTCGTTTTCCGCCCACTCAGTCCGGTCTTGATATCTGTAATCCTTGGGTGCAATGGATACCGGACCATGTGGTAGTTGACTCGCATACACCATAAAAAAGGGCTCGTCCCCATGCGCATCCAGATAGACCAGGGCCTTTTTCAGCCAAACATCTTCCGAATACGTCATCGATGCTTTGCCAATGGAAAAAGTGTTCGGTGTTCGCTTCGTCTGCTTCGGGTTTCCAGGCAAGGTCACTTTCCTGTCGTTTTCCCAATAGTATTCCGGATAGAAGCTCCAACAGATCACCGAATCCAGCAGGCCGACATAGTCATCGAACCCATACTCCCGCATCATTTCATGCGTGTCGGTAAATCCGACTCCAAGCTTGCCGAAATAGGAGGTGCGATAACCTGCTTTCCGCGCCACTTCGCCCAAGTAATCCGAATCGAAGTCACTCACAGGCCTCTTCAACAGGATCTGTTGGTTAAACTCCGCCTCTGTAATTTCACCACTGTGCAAACTCGATTCGAGCCCCCCTTTGGTTGGGGGCATGGCGTGTCCGGTGTGCAGACCGGACATCAGACTCGCCCGCGCAGGCGCACAGACATTGGCACCGTAAAAATCGGTAAACCTCAATCCTTGTTGAGCCAAGCGATCAATGTGGGGCGTTTCAATAGTCTGCTGCCCATAACATCCCAATAGCCCCGGCCCCAAGTCGTCGGCATAGATCAGCAAGATATTCGGTGGGGCAGCCGAGGCGATCGGCAAGCCAAGAGCGGCGATGAGGCCCGTCAATAAAACTAACAGTAGCCTCCTCATTCTACCTATTGAATCTGTAACTGAATACTCTGAGCGGTGTTCCACTTACGCTCTGCAATGTTCACCTGCCACAGATTATCCCCGAGATTTTCGACTGAGTTGACTTTGCAGTTTTCGGCACTGACGGCAACCAGGGCTTTTTGACTGTAGAACGTCAACGAACCTTCTTGCGCGCCGGCATCGCTCAACTCGATCACGATCGAAGACTTCGAGACTTGGATATTGTTGATTTCCGTGGCGCCTATCGAGAGGTGCAAATCCGAACCGACCAAGGTCGGACGCTCTGACGTAATCGGCGTAAAACGCAACAACGCTGAGGAGTAGTGCTCCAGTGGCGTAGTCATATAGCTATCCGTCGCATATCCGAGCACCTTGTTTGCCCAGAAATCAAACACCGCACACTTCACACCTTTCGGTAGGCCCGCAGCTTCAAAGTCGAGCGACAGCGACTGGGAGCCTTCGGTCACATTATACAGATTGTAGACCGCAAAGTCGCCGAACGGACGCTCTGCCGCAAAGCCCAGCGTGGTGTTATGCGGCGAGTTGCCAAGCGTCAGGAGTTGTGCCGGTTCACGACTGCCAGGGCGCATGATCTCGTAGTTGCGCCAGACGGCTTTCACATCGTCCTTATTGATCGGTTCACTGATCATCGCGGTGCCACCGACCAAGACATTGATCGCATGCCAGGTGCGCCACATGCCCTCACCTTGCGGGGTGAAACCCACACGGCGGCTCTCCAGCTTCGGTGCGAGGTAAGACACATCGGGATCGTTCTGCCACCACACGTTGTCGTAGATCTGAAAGCGCAAGACGGAATCGAGGCAGTGAGCGAATGATGCCGGGTGTGAGTCGGGGCCCACACGAGCAGCGTCGATAAATCCAACCACGCCACGCGTCGGACGGCCGAGGCAGGACAGCATATACATTTCTTCGCCGGCAGCCTCACGATAGAGCGTGTAAAGTTCACGGAAAATTTGCAGGCGTGTCTTGGTCGGATCTTCAAATGTATTTCCGATCCCATTGAAATCGATCTTGATATAGCCGTAGCCGCGCTCACGCGCATCGTTAATAATGTTGAACAGGAATTTTTTCGACTCCGGGTGATCCGAGCTAATCCAGTGCGCGCCAGCAGGATGAAACGGATTGGGATTCATGAAGCGCTCCAGACCACCGGCAGCCTTCTGAATCGCCTCGGGATTCGCTTTGGCCCATGGATGCTCGGGATTGATCATCAACGGCGCAAACCAGACACCCGGAATGCAACCGGCCTCGCGCACCGCTGCCGCGACACTCGCCATGCCGTCAGGGAATTTTTCGTTGGCAGTCCAATCGCCATCCATTTTTTGGTAACCATCATCGATTTGAATGATGCCCTTACCAAAGGTGTTCGGGTTCTCTTTGATTGTTTGTGTGACATCCAACACGTGCGCGGCGTCAATCTTTGTGGTGCGATCATACCAACTGCACCAGCCATAGATAGCGCCCTTGTTGCGACGCACGCCATGCGTCTCAGCGACCCAACGCGTCCACACATTCGTCGATGTCTTGGCGGACTCAAAAGAGAGAATCATTTCTTCACTGCGGCGGCTTTCACCGGCACGCACAAGCACGCTGTCCATTTGCACCACGCCTTTGACCACTTCGTTGCGCACCTCGACACTGATGTGCGCCTCGGCGGGCCCGACCGGACCAAGAAGAAAGCCTGTGCCATCCGCACGATACAACATCGCGACTTCATTGAGATTCTTCTGCATTTCGCTCAATGGCAGTGCAGGCGAATCTTCCATCAATGGAGTGACCAACCAATCAGCAGACTTCTCAACAACAAAGCTTCCGCCTGGCCCCTTGTTGGTATCCAGCAAATCGAAGGCGACCAAGTTCACATCCTGATCACTGCGATTGTGAAAAAATCCCTGTAGCGTAAAAGCGCGTAGATCTTTCAAGCGCTTGATCTGCAGCGTATATTGGTAGTCCTCATTACCGAAAGTCACGGTGCTGATATCTGCATCGCCAAAAGGCGTGCTGCCGACGCTATGCGTCACTGGCTCAATCATTTTTTGGCCCACGGTGCCGATCCGTTGATTTTTACCGTCCACCTTGAACACAGAGGATGAGGTGCCACGGAACTCGGCGATGCCGTCCGCTTCAATAATAACACGAGTGCCGTCTTCGGAAAAACGGACCCACTCCTCCGCAGCCTGACAAAGGGCCGCACTCAATGTGATCGCTCCAACAGCGAGCGTTTGAATCGATGTTCTGATAGTCATATTCATATAAAAAATTAGCGATTTCAACTGACTTAGGCGTCGTCGATTGAGTCGACCTCACCAAGTGATGGCACCATCTTACACGTCAGCATTTTAATGCCTACCCTTCGTTTAGAGGGGGGACCAGCAAAGCTGGTGTGGGAAGAGTATTAAGGTGGGAAGTGTATGAAGGTTAAATATCTCCGTCCTGCCTGTCCTCACGTCTCAGGCCTCAGGCCTCAGGTCCCTGACTTGGCATATCCATGATCCTTCCAACCACAAAGGCAATGACCTGACTCAATTTCATACAGTGTGGTTAATTGAAGGCATATCTAAATTCAATGAATCCTACACTTAAAGCTCCCCTACCAAGCATATCCTCCGACATATCTTCACCTCTTTAAGTTGACGTTATAAATGCACTATTAAAAACTCCTCCCCTGCGAAGGGGAGGTGGATCGGTCTGCCGAGACGGAGGGGTTTTTCTCTGTCATTTATGTCGAGCTAGTAAAAGAACGCTGAGGCTCGGCTGAGAACCCTTCCGTCTCGCTCCGCGAGCCACCTTCCCT
>DLQD01000071.1 GCA_002480015.1 Opitutia bacterium UBA7441 | reverse complement strand
TCGACGACCGCTTGCGCCTCGTATTCCGCGCCCGTCGGCGAGCGTGCGTTCAGCAGGTCGACCAAAAACTCGGGGGCATCATAGGCTTTGGACTTTTTGGGTGCGGCTTTCTTGGCAATTTTCTTCTTAGGCATGGTGTAGAGTTTTATCAAAAGTATACGGAGCGCAAAGTCATTTAGAATAAAAAAAACGGCCACCCTCAGCGAGGGTGACCGTTTGTAAACGCTGGATCTGATCGCTTAGAGCGCGTCGCCGTCCGTCTCCTCGGTGCGTATACGCACTGCGCTTTCGAGCGGAAGGACGAAGACCTTGCCGTCGCCGATCTTGCCAGTCTTCGCGGCTTTGACGATGGCGGCGACTGCTTGCTCGACCATGTCGTCTTCGACGACAGTTTCGATCATGGTCTTGGGGAGGAAATCGACCGTGTATTCACTGCCACGATAGATCTCGGTGTGGCCTTTTTGACGACCGAAGCCTTTGACTTCGGTCACGGTGAGGCCAGTCACGCCGACCTCGGCGAGTGCTTCTTTGACATCCTCCATTTTGAAGGGTTTGACGATTGCTTTGATAAGTTTCATAGTGGTTTTAATTTGTTAGATGTAAGTAGGGATTATTCGAATTGATAGGCGGTCTCTCCGTGCTCCGATTGATCGAGACCAGTATGTTCCACTTCGGTGGTCACACGCAAGCCCGTCGTGCATTTGCAAATCATAACAATGATGAAAGTAGCGACCAACGACCAAAGTACAACTGCGCCTATTGCAGTCAATTGAACGCCGAGTTGCTGCCCGACATTCTCGACACCAGTTCCACCGAAGGCGGCCGTGCCAAATACAGCGACTAAAATGGTGCCCATGATACCGCCGACACCGTGGACGGCGAATACGTCGAGCGAGTCGTCGATTTTGAGCTTTTCTTTCACAACGCGGCAGGCGAAGTAACAGACAATTGCCGCCAGCAACCCGAGACAGATCGCACCGAGAGGGCCTACATTTCCGGAGGCTGGCGTAATTGTGGCCAAACCAGCGACCATTCCAGTGACAATACCAACGAGGCCCGGCTTACCGTTTTTAAACCACTCAAGACCCATCCAGGTCAAGCTGGCCACTGCGGCCGAGATGTGCGTGACCAACATCGTCATGCCTGCTGCGTTATTTGCGGCGAGCTGGCTACCGGCGTTAAAGCCGAACCAACCGACCCAGAGCATCGATGCGCCAATCATTACCATGGCAGGATGGTGCGGGATGTGGAGTCGCTTCGGGAAGCCGTCGCGCGGCCCCAACATCTTGGCGAGTAAAAGAGCGGAGACCCCTGCGGTCGCGTGCACGACGATACCGCCCGCGAGGTCAATCACACCGCGTTCGAAAAGCCATCCTCCGCCCCAGACCCAATAGGTCACTGGAGCATAGACGAGGATCAACCAGAGCGTGGTGAACAGCAGGATCGCGCTAAATTTCATGCGCTCGACAAAAGACCCGACGATCAACCCCGGAGTGATGATCGCGAAAGTCATTTGAAACATAATGAAGATCGTTTCGGGGAAATTACCCTGCATACTGTCCGTGGTAATCCCTTTTAAGCCGACATGTTCGAATCCACCGAGCCAGCCACAACTACCGGGGGCGAAGGCCACGGTATAAAGGATTGCGACCCAAAGAATCGATGCCAAGCAAGCGATCGCAAAGCAATGCATGAGCACCGAGAGAACGTTCTGCGAACGAACCAAGCCACCATAGAAAAGCGCCAGACCTGGTAGCGTCATAAAAAGGACGAGCACGGTTGCCGTGAGCATCCAGGCGGTATTCCCCGAGTCCAGTGGAGCCATGTCTTCGACGGCATCAGAGAGGTTCTCCACCGCAGTGACTATCGGTGCAGGCTGTTCGGCTTCTTGCGCCATGAGCATTCCCGGCAGAATCAAAACAGCCAGGAAAGCAAACAAAGAGAGTGTTTTCTTCATTGTAATATGTGTTGTTATAATAAGACAGGTGCAGGCACCTAAGGGGCCGCGATCCAAATGAGATGCACTCACTGGGACAAGTTCATTTTGTTCTATTAGTGAATCTTATGAATACAATTCATGCCCCACCCAAGTAGAGAACGCCCTAAACTCACGAAACTCGCGCCTCAATGAGGCCATCTCACCACAAAGTAACACTTGAGACGACTCGATATCTGCGAAAAGTCTTGAAGGCCATCGTTCTAGACCCAGATTACTCCGCTTTTCACAAAATCTATGAAAACATTGAAATTTGCAGTTCTCCCAGGTGATGGCATCGGTCCCGAAGTCATGGACGTCGCGCTCGACGTCCTCTGTGCCGCTGGCGAAAAATTCGGCTTCGCACTCGATTACGAGAGTGCCGACATCGGCGGCATCGCCATCGACAACCACGGCGTCGCGTTCCCCGACACGACCAAAAACGTCTGTGAAAACTCTGAGGCCATCCTCTTCGGTTCTGTCGGCGGCCCGAAGTGGGAGTCGCTCCCGCCCAAAGAACAGCCGGAGCGCGCGGCTCTGCTTCCGATCCGTAAGGCTTTTTCCCTCTACGCCAATGTGCGTCCCGGCCTACTCTACCCGCAGTTGACGGACGCATCCCCACTCAAGAAGGAGCGCATCCCTAATGGCATCGATATTGTCTGTATACGCGAATTGACCGGCGGCATCTATTTCGGTCAGCCCAAGGCGACCACCACGCTGGACAACGGCGAAGAGCAAGCCATCGACACGATGGTTTACAAGACCAGCGAGATCGAGCGTATCGCTCAAGTCGCCATCGACACGGCCAGAGCCCGCGGCAACCGCGTCTGCTCGGTCGACAAGGCCAACGTCCTCGAAACCTCCGTCCTCTGGCGCAGGGTCGTTACGGAATACTTCGCTAAGCACGCTCCCGAGATCGAGCTCAGTCACATGTATGTGGACAATGCAGCCATGCAGCTCGCCCGTGACCCCAACCAGTTTGACGTATTGTTCACCGAGAACATGTTTGGCGACATCCTCTCCGACGAGATGGGAGTGATCTGTGGTTCGCTCGGCATGCTGGCCTCGGCCAGTCTCGGCGCTGAGAAGAACAGCCTTGGCTTCCCCTTTGGCCTCTACGAACCCTCGGGTGGCACCGCCCCCGACATCGCGGGTCAAGGCATCGCCAACCCCTGCGCGCAAATCCTCAGCGGCGCGATGATGCTTCGCTACAGCTTCGGCGAGTTCGAAGCCGCGGCTGCAATCGAAGCCGCCGTAGAGAAAGCCGTCACCACCGGCACCCGCACCGGCGACATCGCCTTCGGCATCGACCCCGTCGGCACCAAAGCCATGGGCGCGGAGGTGCTGAAGCACCTTTAGAACGTCGAACACCGAACGTCCAACGCTGAACATCGAATGAGCTACAAACAGAATAGTTCTGAATGGGATGAGCTCATTGTTGAAGAAGGTCGTTCCATGTATGACTTAGAAGAGAGGTTGCTGGAATTTTCCGTTCGGACGATTCGCCTGACGCGTCAAATTGAAAGCTCTGAAGCTGGAAAGCATGTCGCCAAACAACTGCTTCGTTCCTCCTCCTCGCCTCTTGCGAATCACGGCGAAGCTCAAGGTGCAGAATCGGCCAAAGACTTCATCCACAAACTTAAAATATCACTCAAGGAACTTAGGGAAACACAACGCTGGCTCAAGCTAGTGAAGCGTGTCCCGCTTGTCGATAAGCCCGAGCTGCTTGATGACCTTCTTAGTGAAACGGATCAACTCATTCGAATCTTTGTCGCGAGTATCAACACCGCTCACTCAAGGTTCATCACAAACAAACCGTAAACTTATTCGATGTTGGACGTTCGACGTTCAATGTTCGATGTTCAAGAAGATGACCTCCGCCGAAATCCGCCAGTCCTTCCTCGACTTCTTCAAGTCCAAGCAGCACAGCATCGTGCCGTCGGCCTCGCTTATGCCGCAGTCGCCGGGCTTGCTCTTCACCAATGCGGGGATGAATCAGTTCGTGCCTTACTTCCTCGGCACGGAGAAGGCGCCCTACTCGCCGCCGCGCGCAGCGGACACCCAGAAATGCATCCGCGCCGGCGGGAAGCACAACGACCTCGAGGATGTCGGCTACGACACCTACCACCACACCTTCTTCGAGATGCTGGGCAACTGGTCCTTTGGCGATTATTTCAAAAAGGAAGCCATCGAATGGGGCTGGGAACTGATCGTGGATGTCTGGGGCGTGCCCGCCGAGCGACTCTATGCTACCGTCTATTCACCAAGTGAAGGGGACCCTTCCGAATTCGACCAGGAGGCCTATGATTTATGGGTCGCACTTTTCGAGAAGAAAGGGCTCGACCCGAAAGTTCACATCATCAACGGCAACGTGAAAGACAACTTCTGGATGATGGGCGAGACCGGCCCCTGCGGGCCCTGCTCCGAACTCCATGTGGACCTCACGCCGAACGGCGACAGTCAGGGCAAACTGGTTAATATGGATTCCGATCTCTGTATCGAGATCTGGAACTTGGTCTTTATCCAATACAACGCCGAGGCCGACGGCAGCTTCCGCGACCTCCCGGCCAAGCACGTCGATACCGGTATGGGCTTCGAACGCGCCTGCTCGCTTATCCAAAACACGAAGGGCTTTACTGACTTTTCCCAGAAACCGACCAACTACGCGACCGACGTCTTTCAGCCCCTCTTCCGCACGCTGGAAAAACTCAGTGGTAAAGAATATGTGGATGTGTATCCAAACTCTTCACTTTCCACTGCCCACTCTTCACTGCCGGAGGCCATCGCCTTCAGAGTCATCGCCGACCACATCCGTACCCTCAGCTTCTCAATTGCTGACGGCATCCTTCCCGGCAACAATGGACGCAACTACGTGCTTCGCCGTATCCTCCGCCGCGCCGTCAAATATGGCCGCGCCCTAGGCTTCGACGGCAGCGAGCCTTTCCTGCCCAAGCTTGTGGATACACTCGTCGCAGAGTTCGGTAGCGTCTTCCCCGAGATCAAGACCCGCGCTGCCGCTATCAAGGACGCACTGACCTCCGAGGAAGAGAGCTTCAATAAGACGCTCGACCGCGGCATGCAGCTCTTTGAAAGCGTCGCTGAAGGAGCCAAAGTATTCCCGCCGAAAGAAGCCTTTAAACTCTACGACACTTTTGGCTTCCCCATCGATTTGACCGCTCTCCTCTGTCGCGAGCGTGGCATCACACTCGACGAAGATGCCGTCGAGGTCTGCATGGAAGAACAACGCGAACGTGCTCGCGCTGCCCAGAAAAGCACAGTTGTCCGTGCGCTCGATTTAAGCACGGACGCTGTTACTGAGTTCGTCGGCTTTGATCAAGACAGCTGCGAGGCGGAGATTCTTGAGGTACACACCCAAGGCGATCAGGTGCTGGTCATCACCGACAAGACCGTACTCTTCACAGAGATGGGCGGCCAAGAAGGCGATACCGGAAAGCTGACTTACAATTCGAAGTCCTATGACGTATCGGTAGTCCAAAAAATCGGTCACGCTATTGCCCACGTTCTTTCCGGAGTGGAGAGTGGAGAGTGGAAAGTCGGGAGTGTGGTCACCCTTGACTTGGATCGTGATCGCCGCAGAGCGATAGAAAGCCACCACACGGCCACTCACTTACTTCACTGGGCATTGCACGAAATTGTTTCGCCTGACGCCACGCAACAGGGCTCCAGCGTCTCGCCCGACCGCCTGCGGTTCGACTTCAACTCCAAAGCGCTCACACCGGAGCAGATTTCTGCCATGGAAGACAAGGTCAACGCCGCAGTTCAGGAAGGCGCCACGGTTTCCTGGAAAGAAGTTCCCCATACTGAAGTCAAAGGCCGCGAAGACATCATGCAGTTCTTCGGCGACAAGTATGGCGACCTCGTGCGCGTTGTGCAGATTGGAGGTGAAGCCAAAGCGCTCAACGGCTATTCAATGGAACTCTGCGGGGGCACTCACATACGCAATACTGCGGAGATTGGTCTCTTTAAAATCAAATCCGAAGGCGCGATTGCCTCAGGTGTGCGCCGGATCGAAGCACTCTGTGGCGAGGCGGCTCAAGCTTACTTGAAAGAAGAAGCCGCCAAAGAGGTAGAGGCCAAAAGCGTCGCGCTCGAAAAGCTGGATGCAGTCAACCAAAAGTTAAAGGCGCTCGACGCTGAAACGTTCAGCGTTGCGGCCGACGCCTCTGCTGATGAGGTAAAGGTCACGGCCGTGGAGGCCGATAAAGCGCTGAAAAAAGCGCAAGCCGCCGGAGCCGCCAAGATGGCCAACGCACTGCTTGCCGACTTGGATCTGTCTGGAAACCTCGTGATCCGAACCGAAGGCCCTGCCGCGCTCCTGCAAGAGTTAATGAACGGCCTGAAAAAGAGCCAATTTGCCCAAGCCGCCGTCTGCATCGTTGACGACGGCGACAAACTGCACCTCGGAGCCTTGGTCGGCACGGACTCGGATCAGAACGCCGGCAAACTCATCCAAACTCTCGCACCCATCGCCGGTGGCAAAGGCGGCGGCAAGCCCGATATGGCTCGGGGCGCCGCCCCCGAGTGTAACAAAGCCAGCGAAATCGAAGCGGCGGCAAAGGCTGCCCTGTAGAAGCGATATTCCTGTCGCTTGATCCTGAGAAAAAAGCGACACGAGTGTCGCTTCTAATGGCGCCTACAGCTTTGACATGCGCCGCGGGCAGGCCAAGCTATCCTCATGAGTATTTCAACCAAGCGCGGCGATGATGGCACAACCTCGTTACTCTTTAACAAACGCGTGCCGAAAACCCATCCTCGCGTCATGACTTACGGCCGTATTGATGAGTTGTCTTCCGCACTAGGGCTTTGCCGTGCTCACAGCAATGACGCGACGACCAAGGAACTCCTGCTCTCCATCCAGAAACAACTTGTCCACTATATGGGTGAATTAGCCACGGCGGACGAAGACCAAGCGCGCTACCAAGAAAAGCATGGAGCACAGGCGATCAATGCAGGCATGATCAGAACTTTCTCTGATCTCATCATAGAAAAGGAAAAGGACATTCGTTTTGAGGGTTGGGTCTACCCCGGAGATAGCCTGGCCGATGCTTTTTTTGACAACGCCCGCACCACCTGCCGCCGCGCCGAGCGGGGTGTCGTAGCCTTACAGGAATCGGGTGCACTTGTTCGGTCTGAACTGATCCAGTATCTCAACCGTCTAGCCGACTTGCTGTGGCTGCTCGGTCGGGAGCATGCATAGCACTGGTTCTAACCCATAAAACTCAAAGCCCTGATTGCAATCTGGGTGAATGTCACTTTGCTATGTCGTCATGAAATCACTTCACCTCTTCAGTCTTGTTTTCGCATTTGTATTCACCGCTAGTTGGCTCAGCGCACATTGCCAAATTCCTTGTGGCATCTTTGGTGACGCGCTCAAGTTCAGCCAATTAGAGCAAGATGTTGAAACTATTAAAAAGTCCGGAAAGTTGATACGTGAACTTTCTTCCAAAGACACCCTCTCAGCAGAAGATCGACAACAGCTCATCCGCTGGACTACGAACAAGGAAGCGCACGCACAGAAGATCATTGACGAATCAGCCAACTACTTTCTCGCTCAACGCATCAAGCTGGACACAGATCATTACACTGAAAAAATAGAACTTCTGCATCTCATCATTATTTATTCGATGAAATCAAAGCAGAGCGTGGAAGCAGAACCAGCCGAGATGGTTGCCAAGAAACTGGCCGCGTTCAAAGAACTCTACCTCGACCATTCGCACACGCACTAGAGCACTGCTTTCAGTGCCGAATAGAGCTTGGCCAGTTCAGGCATCTCTGCGCCAAGTGCTTGACCTCTGCGTAGCGGTTCGCCCCAGATAGACTCGAGCTCAACAGGCTTCTGGTTCAGGTAGTCGATGAGTGAGGATGGCTTATATGCGCCCATTTTCTCGGTTACAGTGAATTGTCCTTCGATGAATGTATCCGTGATCGGGTGCCCATCGAGCGCGGCGGCAGCACGTATTTCTTCCATCAGTATCCGCGCACGTTGAGTCAAATCCGATGCGGCTAGAATATGATCGGTCGTCACACCCCCCGCTACAATGGAGAGCCCATTGAATGGCACATTCCAGCAAAGCTTGCGCCAGAGCGCGGCATCGAGTGATTCAGAGTAGCGGGTGAGCACACCAGCCTGATTGAATAAAGCGACTACGCGCTGTGCTACTTCAGGCCAGCGGTCGTGCAGCGAGCCGATCTCGACGCGCCCCGGATGGTAATTCTCGACGAGGCCGGGGGCGGTACGGTTCACGCAAACAAAGCACAAACCTGCGAGTATGGGATTCTCCGGAAAGTGTTTTGCGAAGAATTCCGCATGCCCCATCCCGTTTTGCAGGCTGAGCAATACTGTGCGTCTGGGTTCGACGATAGACTTTAAAGGTGCAATCAGCTGTCCGTTGACGATCGTTTTCGCGGCAATCATGACGCAATCGGTAGGCAATAAACTACCTGCATCACGTGTAACTATTTCGAGGGGCACCTCAATAGACTCCAGCGTCTGACCCTTGGACGGATCAACCATGGCGATACGGATACCGTGTGCCTGGAGGATTTCAGCGTCGCTGCGTGCGAGCACAGATAATTTGCAGCCGCTTTGCGCAATGCGCCCACCGTAGTAGAGACCAACCGCTCCTGGCCCAAGGAGTGTCCATTGAGTTAGATCTGCGCGATTCATCAGATCCGCCGTGCAGTGGTGTCATTGGGCGTATCACACTTCCCGGGATAATCCAGCGTGTAGTGAAGCCCTCGGCTTTCCTTGCGCTGCAAAGCACAGTCGATGATTAGACCCGCAACGAGGATTAGGTTACGCAGTTCGAGTAGACTTTCGTCCACTTTAAAATTCCAGTAGTATTCGTTGATCTCCCGATCGAGCGTTTGGATGCGGGTTCGGGCACGCTCGAGTCGCTTGGTGCTGCGAACGATACCGACATAGTCCCACATGGTGCGTTTGACCTCGTCCCAGTTGTGAAGCAGCACAACCCTCTCATCGGAATCGCGCACATCGCCGTCGATCCATTCGGGCAAATCGACGGCATTGGCGCCGGAATGCGTCAGATAGCGCGCTACGGCCTCCGCGCCACGGTTAGCGAGAACGACCGCTTCGAGTAAGGAATTACTGGCCAAGCGGTTGGCGCCGTGTAAGCCGGTGCAGGCGACTTCGCCACAGGCATACAGTCCATCGAGCGAGGTTTCGGCATCGAGACTGGTTTTGACTCCGCCGCAGAGGTAGTGTGCGGCGGGGACGACAGGAATCATATCGCGCTCCAGAGCGATGCCTTGCTTCGCGCAATACTCATATATATTGGGGAAATGCTCGTGCAGTTTCTTAAGTGAGATTGCTCTCGTATCCAGCCAGAGGTGGCGGGCACCAGATTGCTTCATCTCAGCATCGATGGCGCGGGCGACGATATCGCGTGGAGCCAGATCCTTGCGCTTGTCGTATTTCTCCATAAAGGCCTCACCCTTTAAATTCCTAAGGATGGCACCCTCCCCGCGCACCGCCTCGCTGATCAGAAAGCGGTCGCCTTCTTTGCTGTAGAAGGCTGTCGGATGGAACTGAATGAACTCCATATTGCGCACTTCAACGCCCGCACGGTAGGCCATGGCGATACCGTCGCCAGTTGCGATAAAGGGATTGGTCGTAAACTGATAAACTTGCCCGATGCCCCCCGTAGCAAGGAGGACGGCACGAGCGGCAAAAGTTTCGACGTGTTCGGTTTGGGTATTGAGCGCATAGAGACCGAGCACACGATCCGCGCCCTCCAGCTCCCTGCCCTGTTGCTTGGCCAACTTCGAAGCGGTGATCAGCTCAACCGCGAAATGATGCTCATACGTTTCGATGTTGGGCGAGCTTTCAATGCCATGAACGAGCGCTTCCTCGATGGCCTTGCCTGTGATGTCCTTGACGTGGAGGATGCGGCGCTTGGAGTGCCCCCCTTCTTTGCCGAGGGAGACCCGACCATCATCAAGCTGTGTGAAGGCCACGCCGCGGCGTGCGAGTTCCTCGATGCTGGCGGCACCATTTTTTAATATCGCGCGCACTGCGCTTTCATCACAAAGGCCGTCTCCTGCATCGAGGGTGTCGGCCACATGCATCTCAACATCGTCAGTTTGTGAGGTCACCGCGGCAATGCCGCCTTGTGCGTAATTGGTATTCGACTCGGCAGAGTTCTTTTTAGTGATAATCGCCACGCGTTGCCCAGCCTCGGCAACCTTGAGCGCGAAGCTGAGGCCAGCGATCCCACTACCGACGACAATGACATCATAGGATTTAGGCATCGTTTACAATTCGATGTTATCGATCAGGCGAATTTGGTCCGCCCAAGCGGCCACGCAAAGGAGTTGTTGACCCGGAATGATCTCGCGGGCGGGCTCCATTGTATCTCGGTCGACGACTTGTGCGTAAATAACGCGGATCCGCCTGGAGAGTGACAAGTGGTGGATGACTTCAGCGACAATTCGGTCGACGCTCTTCGTTCCCGAATCGACCATACTTTTCGCAGTGCGTAGCGATTGCGAGATGCAGAGCGCCTCCTGTCTTTGCGAATCCGTCAGATACGCGTTACGGGAGCTTGTGGCCATGCCGTCCGCATCACGGTGAGTCGGGCCAATCACGATTTCGGCAGAAATATTGAGATCGGTGACCATTTTGCGGATGACTGCACATTGCTGGGCATCCTTCTGCCCAAGAACGACAAGGTCGGGGCGTGTGATATTGAAAAGCTTTAGACAAACTGTGGTGACACCTCTGAAGTGATGTGGTCGAGAGACGCCACAGAGCCCCGAGCTGATTTGCTCCTCAGTGACAAAAGTCGAGAAGCCCGGAGGATACATTTCATCGACGGAAGGATTGAAGACAATGTCAGCTCCGCGTTCGCGGCACTTCTCGATATCTTCTTCCAGCACACGAGGATATTTCTCATAATCTTCGCTGGGGCCGAACTGGGTGGGGTTGACAAAAATCGAAACGATGACCTTATCAGATTTTTCCTTGGCAATATCGATCAACGACAAATGTCCCTCGTGTAGACTACCCATCGTCGGCACGAGTCCGATCAGGCGGCCACTCGAGCGTAAGCCGATGGCGTGAGATTGCATTTCATTGACCGATTGAATTGTCTGCATAATCAAAAACTATTTGCACAGATTAGCTACCTTGTGCGAATTGTCACAATAATAATCCGAACACAAGCCAACCCAACACATATTTACACATGAGCGACCCATATATCCAAGAACTCTTCGCAGAGCGCATCGGCGGCAACCAATACGGCAAGTCCACCGCCATTTATAAGTTTGAGAAGATCAAACGCGCGAAAAAGGCTGCGATTGCTGCCAATCCCGGTGTCGAACTGATCGATATGGGCGTGGGCGAGCCCGACGAAATGGCTTTCCCGGTTGTGGTCGAGGCTTTGCAGACGGCGGCAGCCAAACCGGAAAACCGTGGCTACGCAGACAATGGGGGCGACGAATTTAAAAAAGCCGCCGCTCAATACATGGCGGATGTCTTTGGCGTGACCGACATCAACTCGGATACGGACGTCGTCCACTCGATCGGTTCGAAAACCGCCCTCTCGATGATTCCAGCCTGCTTCATCAACCCCAGAGACTACGTCCTGATGACCGTACCTGGCTACCCGGTACTCGGCACCCATGCTAAGTATCTGGGGGGTGAAGTCTACAACATGAAGCTGGAAGCAGCCAACGACTTCCTCCCCGATCTGGATGCGGTGCCCGCTGATGTGGTGGCCAAAGCCAAAATCATGGTACTCAACTACCCGAATAACCCGACCGGTGCCTCCGCCACGCTTGATTTTTTTGCCAAGGCGGTCGGGTTTGCTAAGGCCAATAATCTCATTATACTACAAGACGCGGCCTACGCATCACTCATTTTCGAGGGCAAGCCGGTTTCGATCTTCCAAGTGCCCGGCGCCAAGGAAGTCGCCATCGAATTGCATTCGCTCTCCAAGAGCTACAACATGACAGGCTGGCGCCTCGGCTTCGTGGTGGGCAACCCGCTTATTGTGCAAGCCTACGCTGACATGAAGGATAACTCCGACTCCGGCCAGTTTCTCGCCATCCAAAAGGCAGGCGCGGTCGCCCTAGCCAACCCACAGATCACCGAGGAGATCGCCGCGAAATACTCCCGCCGTATGGACCTGTTGGTCGAGGCGCTCAATAATAACGGTTTTAATGCGAAGAAACCGAAGGGCAGCTTCTTCCTCTACGTCGCCGCGCCGAGTTCCGCTACTGTAGACGGTGTCACGACCGATTTCACCACTGGCGAAGCCTTCAGTCAATGGCTCATCACTAACGAACTGATCAGTACTGTGCCTTGGGATGACTGCGGCAGCTTCGTCCGCTTCTCCGTAACCTTCGCCGCAAAAGGCATCGAGAAGGAAAAGGAAATCGCCGGCGAAATCGCTCAGCGCCTGTCAAAATACGAATTCACATTTTAGTCTGATCGACCAGCAGTCTTCGAACCAAGTCGAAGACTCAATCTTGGCAAGAAGGGACGATGCAACGCGTCCCTTCTTTTTTTTGGTGCTGATGCTGATTCGCTCAACAATTTCAGGCGAAATTCCAGCTTGCCAGCAGGCAGCCAGACTGTTACTGTGATAACGTCTCACAGAGAAGGAAATCTTCTGATGATTACTCGCCATCCTGTTCACCTCTAAACAGAAAGATCTGCTATGCCACTCCACCCCAGCTTCCAGGAATGCCGCGCATACGTTGCCGCGCATCTTCATCACCAAACCAAATACCACCCCAAGCAGGCGAAGCGTCTTCCGGCTATCACAATTTCACGCCAGACGGGCGCGCGCGCCCACAGCATTGGGATGAAGCTACAAGCTGCACTGCGGGAGGACGCTCCCGAAGGCTCGGTGCCTTGGACGCTATTTGACGAAAATCTGGTTAAAAAAGTTTTAGAGGATCACCAGTTACCGGCCGATCTGGAAAAATTCATGCCCGACGATGCAGTCAATGAATATGAGGGCGCAGTCAACGAGCTCTTGGGCCGACACCCCTCGTTATGGACGCTTTTTGAAAAAACTGTCAGCACCATCGTGCAGCTCAGTCGTATGGGGCACAGTATCATCGTAGGGCGTGGAGGGAACGAGATCACCCGTGGATTTCACAATGTTATCAATGTGCGATTAATCGGCAGTAAAGAGCAACGTATCCGACATTTGGTGGTTACACATGGCATGGAGCTTGCCTACGCGAAGAAGTTTGTGAAAGGGGAAGATGCCGCGCGCCGACGTTTCCTCAAGCAACACTTCGACGCTGATATAAATGACCCGGAGCGGTATGATATCGTCATCAACACAGACCATCTTGAGGATGATGCCGTCGTGGAGATGCTCGCCGCCGCGATTCGGCGTATGGGTTGAGTCGTATCCACTTAGGCAACGTCCAGACCATTGAGTCGACCTTGATGGCGCAAGGTCGCTACGATTTTTTTAATGTAGCGATGTGACGCCAGTCGCGTCGACGTAGACTCAGATAATCATCCCGGCCGCGACGGTTTCGTTGGTCTGTTCGTCGATGAGCACGAAACTGCCGGAGATACGGTTTGCCTTGTAGCTGTCGGCGATCAGCGGCGCAGAGGTCCGAAGCGAGATGCGGCCGATGTCGTTGTGGTTGAAAATAAGGTCGTCCTCAATTTTATGCAGGGTGTTGATATTCACCTTATACTTCACTTCGCTCACGATCGCTTTTACTTCCTTCGTCGTATGGCGGAGGATGTATTTGCCGCGACCGGCTAATTTTTTAGTTGAAGAGAACCAGCAGATCATGGCCTCTACGTCCTGCCGAGGTTCGGGCGTACTGTTAGGCTTGACCAGCATGTCGCCGCGAGAGATATCGATCTCGTCGTTGAGCGTAATGGCAACCGACATAGGCGGGAAAGCTTCGTCGAGTTCACCGTCCATGGTGTGGATGGCTTTGATCGTAGACTCAAAGCCTGAGGGCATGACTTTGATCGGATCGCCCGGCTTAAAGACGCCACCGGCTATACGCCCCGCGAAGCCACGGAAGTCGTGCCACTTATCAGAATGCGGACGTATGACCCATTGTACGGGGAAACGCGCTTCGACGTGATTGTGATCGGCACCTATGTAAACCGTCTCCAGATGGTAGAGCATAGCTGGGCCCTGATACCAGGGCATGTTAGTGGATTTATCGACGATATTGTCGCCGAGTAGTGCGCTGACAGGTATGAAAGTGATTTCAACGATGTTATCGAGGCGCGAAGCGAACTTCTTAAAGTCATCTACGATCTGATTGTAGGTCGCCTCACTCCAATCGACGAGGTCCATCTTATTCACACAGACCACGATGTGCTGGATGCGAAGCAAATTGGCAATGAAGGCGTGGCGGCAAGTCTGCTCGATCACGCCTTTACGCGCATCGACGAGGAGGATGGCTAGATTGGCCGTGGAAGCACCGGTCACCATATTGCGGGTGTATTGAATGTGCCCAGGAGTGTCGGCTATGATAAACTTACGCTTTGGCGTAGCGAAGTAGCGGTAGGCCACGTCGATCGTGATGCCTTGCTCGCGCTCGGAGCGAAGGCCATCGGTGAGGAGCGCGAGGTTGACGTTTTCATCACCGCGGGACTTGGAGCTTTTCTCCATGGCTTCGAGTTGATCCTCGAAAATGGCCTTACTGTCGTAAAGGAGGCGCCCAATAAGTGTGCTTTTGCCGTCGTCGACGGAACCTGCGGTGGTGAACCGCAAAAGATCCATATCAAGGTAGCCGGCTGTAGATTCTGATTCGCTCATGATGGAATAATTGATGAATGATAAATAATGAATGATGTATTTTTCGAGACTTAGCCCTCAGGTCTAAAGTTTCAGCCTTCAGTCCTCTTAAAAATACCCTTCTTTTTTGCGGTCTTCCATGGCGGTTTCGGAGCGCTTGTCGTCGGCGCGAGTGCCTCGCTCAGTCTGACGCGCGGCGGCGACTTCTGCGATAATGTCGTCGAGGCTGCTGGCTGTGGAAAGTGCGGCGCCGGTGCAGGTGGCATCGCCGATCGTGCGGAAACGAACCGTCATCTTTTTAATGTTAGCCTGCTCTTCGGGGAGCAGTTCCATGAAATCGGTGATCCCCATAATGACTCCATTGCGCACAAAGCAATCACGTTCATGGGAGAAGTAGAGGTTCGGCAGCTCGATATTCTCGAGCTTGATGTATTGCCAGATGTCCATCTCCGTCCAGTTGCTGAGCGGGAAGACGCGGAAGTGCTCGCCGTGGTGCTTGCGCCCGTTGAAGATGTTCCAAAGCTCGGGCCGCTGGTTCTTCGGGTCCCACTGGCCGAAGGCATCGCGGTGCGAGAAAAAGCGCTCCTTGGCGCGGGCTTTCTCCTCGTCGCGGCGGCCACCACCGAGAGCAGCGTCGTATTGGCCTTCTTCCAGTCCCTCAAGTAGCGCGACAGTCTGCAGGCCATTACGGCTAGCGTAAGGCCCAGTCTCTTCGATGACTTTACCCTCATCGATCGCTTTCTGCACGGAGGCAACTTTGAGGTCAGCCCCCATTTCCTCCACAAAGCGGTCGCGGTATTCCATCGTCTCAGGGAAATTGTGGCCGGTATCGACGTGCAATAAAGGGAACGGAAGCTTGGCCGGCCAAAAGGCTTTCTTCGCCAGATAGGCCATGACAATGGAGTCTTTGCCGCCGGAAAAGAGGAGAACGGGTTTCTCAAACTGCGCGGCTGTCTCGCGAAGGATATAGATCGCTTCGGATTCGAGCTGTTTGAGGTGAGTGATTGTGTAGTCTTGAGCCATACTTACTTACAGGGTGAAAGTTGTGGGTTTTGTTAAGTAGCGAGTTTGCGCTAGCAAAGTCGAAGGAGCTCGCAAAGCCGCTCACATCGACGTCGTTGGTACGACATCGCGATCATAAGACGGTTGCTGCTCATTCTCTGATTGTTCATGAGTCCGCTTTTTTAATAAGAGGAAGGACTTTGTCCAAAAGTTGGTTGAGGGATTCTTCTTCGGTTTGGCCGTCTGTAGAGATCGTCCAGTCGGCGTCAGCTGATTCGGGCGCTTCGAATGAAGAGTCTTTGCCCGTGAAATGCTTAACTCGTCCGGCAGCAGCTTTTGCGTAGAGGCCTTTCACATCGCGCTGGGCGCAGGTCTCAAAAGAGGCTTCAACATAAACGGGGGTCATATCACCCTCCCCCACAATCTCACGGGCGGCGGCGCGGAGCTCGCGCTTGGGAGTGATAAAGGAAGTGAAAACAATGATACCCGCATCAAGGAAAAGCCGCGCGACTTCGGCGATACGGCGAATGTTTTCCTGGCGGTCTTCGTCGGAAAAGCCGAGGTCGCGATTCAGACGACTGCGGACATTGTCGCCATCGAGAATCTTCGTCACGTAGCCCTGTTCGGCGAGTTTGCGCTCCAGCGAATTGGCTAGCGTGCTCTTCCCAGATCCGGACAATCCATAAAACCAGAACACATGGCCGCGCTGCTTGAGCTGCGCCTCCTTGGCGCCGCGCCCTAGCATGCGGTGAAATTCGGTATGTATATTATCTGATGTGGACATGAAAAAACCCGCGACGAAAGCACGTATGGTTAAAATGTAAACGCGTTTTCATTAACTTAGGTTGTTGAGTCAAGAACCTAATAAAAGAAATTAAAGTGCCTACCTTCTGTCCGGACGCATGGCGAGGCTGACCACTTCACTATCAAAATAATTACGGTCCATCCCGGCGTTGACGACAATCCCTTGCCCATTGATACCGCTGGAAGCGGCGCTAAGAAGAAAGACGGCTGTATTGGCGACTTCCTGGGTAGTCAGATTTTGCTTACGGAAGGTCAGCTTCTCGGCAAACAAATAGCTCTCCAAGTAGCCAGGGATGCCGGCGGAAGCGCTGGTCTTCAGTGGACCTGCATTGACGGTATTGAAGCGGACACGAGTATCTGCACTAAAGGATTTTGCTAAATTATAAGAGGAAGTTTCCAGTGCGGCCTTAATGGGAGCCATGTAACCATAGTTTTCGGCGGTCACATCGGTCGAACTAATGCCAATAGACACCACGGAGGCATCGTCCTTTAGGATTGGCTTGAAGGCATTGGCCACCTCAACGAGTGAGAATGCGGAGATCGCCGTGGCCTGGAGGAAGTCTTTGCGGACCGTCTCGTGGAATGGCTTGAAGCCCTCAGAGTAGTTGGCGAAGGCGATCGAGTGCACGATGCCGTCGAGCGAGCCGTAGTCGGCGGCGATCTGGTCTGCTAAAGCGGTGATCTGCTCAGGAAACTCAACATCACAGAGGTAGGCCTTTCGGTCGCCGAGCAGTTTGTGTAGGCTCTCAAGCCGCGCTTCCGAGCGCACGCTGTGAATGACTTCGGCGCCCTCTTCTTCAAGCGACTTGGTGATCGCCCACGCGACGCTTTTACGGTTGGCCACCCCCATGACGAGGACGCGTTTATTTTCTAAATTGAGGAAACTCATATCCTCTCCTCCTCCACCATGGCGAGGGCGAACTCGACCGTCATCGCTGGCTTGCCGCCCTTGAGCACTTTGCCTTTCATGAAGAAGAAACGACTGACGGCCTCTTTCATCGTCACTTCGATCGTGATTTCGTCGCCGGGCTTCACCATCTGCTTGAAACGGGCATCGGTAATTCGCGAAAGCACAGGGGTCACGTCATTGAGCGAGCGGCCGTCCTTTTCAATTTGTTTAGCGAGGTAGATCGCTCCAGTCTGAAAGCAGGCTTCGCAAAGCAAGACACCCGGCATGATAGGATTCCCCGGATAGTGTCCCTCAAATTGGGGCTCCTCCATGCGGATGGTGCGTTTGCAAGTGGCACCGTCTTCACGTACTTCGACGATTTCGTCGATGAAAAGAAACGGCGGGCGGTGCGGGATGCTGCGTAAGATTTCGTCCATGAAGCCGAGTGAACTTGTAAACGCGACAAATGCACGCCTGAAAATCGTTTCTCCGCAGGACATCAACTACGGACAGTGCCAGGCGCACGCCCGTATGTCTTTTTAAAGGCACGCGAAAACGCCGAAAAACTTTCATAGCCGCACGCATAAGCAATCTCTCCGATCTTTAAGGTAGATGCGTTAAGTAAATGTCGGGCACGGTTCATGCGGATGCGCTGGAGCAACTCTTGCGGTGTGATCCGTAGATGCCGCCGTACCGTACGTTCCAGCGTGGAGACAGAAACATGTGCCGATCGCGCGAGGGCTTCGACGGTGACTCCACTTGGCATCTGCTTCTTCGCCGTACTGACGATTCGGGACAAATCCAGATAATCAACGGGTAACTCCCCCGTCGAATCCATTGGGCGACTCATGCCATAAGTTCCGGCCACAGCGCCTCCCTGTCCACGAAAGACGAACTTACTAGTCGAGCACCAAGCCACCTCCCCATCAGGGCTCATAACAAGCTCGGGCTTGTTAATGATCGGTCGCTGGTCCCGAAGCAAAGACGCATCGTCTTCCATATAGACCGAAGCCAATTCGTTAAAGAACCAATCGCTGTCCAGCGTACCAAGCATTGCCTCACGACTGGCCTGAGCCTGCTGCACCAAAGTCAGATTAACCCAAAGAAAGCGTCCTTCTAGGTCTTTGACCCAAAAAGCCACATCATCTAATAAGTCCCACAATGTGTAGTCTGTGAAAGCATCTAAATCCATAATCTGACGAATCCTGCACAATTATGGCGGCCTAGGGGCATTGTCAATCTTCGTGAGATCGTGTATGTTTTTAACATGAGTCGAAAAGTTACCCTATTCACCGGCCAGTGGGCGGACCTGCCCCTGGATGAACTCCTCCCCCTCGTAAAAAAAATGGGCTACGACGGTGTCGAACTAGCTTGCTGGGGCGATCATTTCGAAGTCGACCGTGCCTTGATCGAGGAGAAATACGTCGATCATATCTGGTCGAAGCTGAAAGAGAACGGATTGACGTGCTACGCCATCTCCAACCATCTCGTCGGGCAAGCTGTCTGCGATCCGATCGACGAACGCCACCAGGCCATCCTTTCGCCTAAAATCTGGGGCGACGGCACACCTGAGGGCGTTCGCCAACGTGCTGCCGAAGGAATGAAAGATACTGCACGCGCGGCACGGAAGTTTTTTGATGCGCGTCCCGACGAATCCGTCATCGCGCCCGTGGTCAACGGCTTCACCGGCTCTTCGATCTGGCATGCGCTCTACGCCTTCCCTCCCACCTCTCAGGCCTATTTGGATAAAGGATACAAGGACTTCACGGATCGCTGGAGCCCCATCCTCGACGTATTTGAGGAGGTCGATGTCAACTTCGCTCTCGAAGTCCACCCGACCGAGATCGCCTTCGATACAGCCTCGGCGAAGCGTGCTCTGGAAGCCGTCAATCAACATAGGCGGTTCGGTTTCAACTACGACCCTAGCCACCTCGGCTACCAAGGCGTCGACTACGTTAAATTCATCCGGGACTTCTCGGAACGCATTTACCACGTCCATATGAAGGACGCCTGGTGGGGCCACGGCGATGGCAGTGTGGGCGTCTTTGGCGGCCATACTGATTTCACCGACTCAAGGCGCTATTGGGACTTCCGCTCGCTGGGACATGGCGACATCCAATTCGAAGATATCATCGTCGCGTTGAATGACATCGGCTACGCCGGTCCACTCTCCATTGAGTGGGAAGACGGCCGCATGGATCGCGTCCATGGGGGTGCCGAAGCCGCCGCTTTTACTCGCAAAGTCGATTTCAAACCCAACACGTCGGCCTTCGACGCGGCCTTCGATCAAAAGAATCAGTAGATTCCATCCATATCCCACATCCCCAGATCTCATGACACTTAACCGAAAAATCCGTATGGGCATGGTTGGCGGCGGCCAGGGTGCCTTTATTGGCGGCGTCCACCGCATGGCCGCCGCCCTCGATCAACAGATCGAGCTCGTCTGCGGCGCGTTTAGCTCGAACTCGGATCGCTCCAAGGCTTCCGGTAAGGATTTCTTCCTCCCCCAAGCGCGCTGCTATCCAGACTTCGAGACGATGATGTCCGAAGAGGCTAAGTTGCCGGAAGACGAGCGCATGGATTTTGTCGCGATCGTCACGCCCAACCACGTTCACTTCCCCGCCGCCAAGGCCGCACTCGAAGCAGGCTTCCATGTGCTTTCGGACAAGCCTGCTACCTTTAATCTTGAAGAAGCCAAAATCCTCGCCGGGATCGTCAAAAAAACTGGCCTGAAATACGGCCTCACCCACAACTACACCGGCTACCCGATGGTCAAGCAGGCGCGCGACATGATACTGAGCGGCCAACTCGGCAAGATCCGCAAAATCGTGGTTGAATATCCGCAGGGCTGGCTCGCCACCGCACTTGAAAGGGAGGACCAAAAGCAGGCGGCATGGCGCACCGATCCAAATCGATCAGGTGCCGCGGGTTGTATGGGTGATATCGGCACACACGCCGAAAATCTCGCCGAATATATGACGGGCCTGCAGATCAAAGAACTCGCCGCCGATTTGACGGCATTCGTTGAGGGCCGCTTGCTCGACGATGACGGGAACGTGCTCCTCCGTTTTGAAGGCGGCGCTAAGGGCATCCTTCACGCCTCCCAGATTTCCGTCGGCGAAGAAAACTCTCTGAATATTCGTATTTATGGCGAAACCGGCGGTCTCGAATGGCATCAAATGGAGCCGAATACATTGACCGTGCACCGCCTCGATCAACCGACGCAGATCTACCGCACCGGCAATGGCTACCTCTGTGAAAGCGCTACCGCGCATAGCCGCATACCTGCCGGACACCCCGAGGGCTACCTAGAAGCGTTCGCCAACATCTATCGCAATTTCGCCGCCGACCTCGCGGCAACACTGGGTGGTGTCAAAGCCCCCACCCATGCCAGCGACTACCCCACCATCGAAGACGGCGTCCGCGGCATGGCCTTCATCGAAGCTGTCGTCCAAAGCTCACAGAATAATGCTACCTGGACCCCCCTTTCATACTAGTCGGCACTCTACAACTCACACCCACGCATCGGGCACTCTACTCTTTCGCAATGGAGCCATGATCACGGCGGTCTTCTCCTTCGATGTCGTCGCGGCCGAACACAGCTCGATCCAGCTCTACGGAAACGAGGGCTCGGTCCAAGTGCCGGATCCGAAGACCTACGTGGGGCTGGTCTCCAACTTTGTCCATGGAGACAACGAATGCACCGTGCACGAGTTCTCTCGCCCCTACGTTCGAAATATGCTCACGGGCGCGCACTTGACAAGCTCGGCAGGCTCACGAATCTGACTGCTATGCGTTTCCTTATCTCCGCTCTCATTTGCTCCCTTCTGTTTGGCTGCGTTTCAGCGCGTAAACCGGCTCTAAGTTCTGTTGAAATAGAGGAGATCAAACCACGCTACATCGAGACCGAACAGTTTAAGCGTGTGAGCGAATACTTGACGGGTAAAGAGAATGCCGGGGATCGTGTCATCCTTCGCACTCACCCCGATGAGCGCTCAGGCTACTACTTCACACTCATTCTGAATGAAGATGTCCGCCGACTACCTAAGGGCACTCAAATTATCGGTGAGTTTTATACACCAAAATCAGTCGAAAAGCAGACCCACGCATTCACCTTACCCCATAAGCTCAAAAGCACGAACGAGATTTTTATCGGCCTGACCGGAGAGGACTGGCCCCTAAAGAATAGTGTCCCTGCGGCATGGCGATTTACGATCAACGACGCAAATGGTGCTCAACTCGCTCAAAAACAAAGTTACCTCTGGAGTTTGTAGTGCAGCGAATTCTTTAGCTGAGCATATAACGAGATTGTAAAATCGCGAACGAGTCTATGGTAGCTAATGCAGCCACTACAACGATCCAAAATAGCCACGCTGTATCCGGAAAAGACTGCATGTTCCAAGATTGGTGCAGATGGAAAGACGCCCCGACTTTTACACAGTCTTCATTCAAGGAGACGCTGTGCGGTGGGCAAGCCTTCCGCTGGCGACAAATTGATGATTATTACGAAGGCCGCTGGAGTTCCAACGTTGTTCGGCTGCGGTATTTGGATGGAGCAGTCCACTTCGCTCTACCAGCATCTGTCGATCGGACGAGTGCCCTTCAAAACCTCCGCAGCTACTTCGCCTGCGAAACTGATTTCTACCAACTAAGCGACGCCCTGCCTTGGCGGAATGACTCGATCTTATCTACCGCGATCCAACACTTCTCCGGGCTGCGGATCCTTCGCCAACCTTTTGCGGAAACGCTTTTCTGTTTTCTCTGCAGCTCCACTAAACAGATTCCTCAAATACAAGCGATCTGTGAGGCCATCGCGCTGGATATGGGTGCCCCACTCGCGGATGGAAGCCATGCCTTACCCACTTGGCCAGTGATTGCCGCAGCCGGCGAAGCTCGTCTCCGCGCCGCTAAGCTCGGCTACCGGGCACGCTACATCCATCAGACTGCGCTATACCTCGCCTCCAGGCCCGGCTGGTTAGAGGCCACGGAACGCGCCCCGACCCATCAAGCCCGCGCCCGGCTAATGGAACTGCCCGGGGTCGGTCGGAAGATCGCCGATTGTACACTCCTATTCGGGGCAGGCCGCTTGGAGGCCTTTCCTATCGATACATGGGTTGAGAAAATCCTGAATCGCGCCTACCTGCTGGAGGGCTGGAAGCTGCCACAACTTCAGGACTTCGCTCGTGTCCATTTCGGCAATACGTCAGGCTATGCTCAGCAGTATCTGTTTGCCGCAGCACGAGCCGGACACATCCCTTCGTGACGCGACGCTTTCATCGACTGAGCTTGGTCGAAGGCTGCGTGCATTCCTGTCTGTTTCGCAAATAGCCGAAATCCTAAGAATTTTGGATCGATGAAGCCAACAAACGAGCCCGGCCACTTATGCTCGCAACAATTTACAAGATCAGCTACTTATGAGCACACACCGCAGCGCTCACCCATCTTGGCATAGACTTCCCGCCCCTCTGCCGCCTGCTCCAACAGGTCGGCATCCAGGCGAATCGCCCCTTTTTGGAATATCGTCGTCACGCAGGAACCGCCGAAGGAGAAATACCCTTTGTCCCCGCCCTTCTCGACCGCGCCCGGTTCAAAGGTGGAATGCATGCCTCCGACGCAGGTCGCGCCGATTTCCATCACCAGCACCTTGCCGAATTCGGGGGATTCCACCACTGTGCGCGCACGGCGGTTCTCCCAAAGAATCGATAGCTGCCGCCGCAGGGCGAGTGGACTGACGGAGCGCAAAGTCCCGTCCAGCACCTGCACGGCGCCCGCTACGCCCGAAACCGGGAAATGGTAGCGGTGATAGTCGACCGGGCAAAGCCGCGAGATCAACATTGAGCCGCCCCTGAAAGTTTGAGCGAGCCCCACATCGCCGACGAACTTCGCCAAATCAAACGACTGTCCTTTGATATAAAACCGATCCGCACCGTCCACGTTCTCGATCGCCAGATGACGACCATCCGCCGGAAAAACTGCTGACTTCGGATCCGTGTCCACCGGCCGTGCCACTGCTTTTAGGCGGCGGTAGAAAAACTCGTTAAAGCTCTCGTAGCGCTCGATCGGATCCGCGAAATCCCTCGGGTCGACGCCGTAGTTTTCGATAAAAGGGCCCACCTTCGCCCTGCTTTTCCGCTGATCCATCCGCCAGCCATACCAGCGGGAAAACCAGAGTCGTTTGACTGCCACTGCAACAGTCAGTCGACCAAGGGGATTCCCATAGGCCCAGCGTAGGAAGCCTTCCCCGTAAACATCCTCGGTCTCCAACTCGCCGGTGGCCCGGTTGTAGAATTCGATCGGTGCGTTGTATCGCGTGGTTTGTGACATACTCAGCTTGCTTATGTAGCACTCTGCTTTCTCATTGCGAGCGAAAGACCCATCCAAACAGCAATTAATCCGAGGGCGATACTACCCGCGGCATAGGCACCGGCCAAGCTACCTTCTCCCTTCTGGACGAGCGCCAAGATGTGCCAACTGAAAGTAGAGAATGTGGTATATCCTCCACAGAATCCGGTAATCCAGAAATGCCATTTATAAGGATGTGCTGTCATCGCACCGCCTGTTGCCCATAACCCAGCGAGGTAGCCTATCAAGAATGAGCCAGTCAAATTAATAAACAGAGTCGAAAGAGGCATCACTGCTAGGCCGGCAAGAACGACAAGCGAATCAAGTAAATAGCGGAGACCGCCGCCGAGGCCACTTCCAAGCCCGATCCAAAGCAACTGTTGTAGACTGCACAATCCTCTCATCTAGCCCAGACCTCTCCAAGTGCATAGCCGCTCAACAGGCTAAGTAGGCAGATCAGCACACTCCCCAGAATGTTGACCAAGGCCTTCCCCCATGACTGCTCCGACGCTAGACTCAGGGTCTGCAAGCTGAATGTGGAAAAAGTCGTCAGCCCACCACAAAAGCCGATGCCGAGGAAGGCCTGTAGTCCCCCTGAAGCAAACAACTCGCCCCCCAAGACGAAACCTAACAGGAGGCTGCCCAGGGCATTGACAGCCAACGTTCCCCAGGGGAACCGCTCGCCGACTACGCGGCTGACGAGTGTCATGCCTAGGTAACGCACCATCCCACCCATCGCACATCCCAAAAATGTCATTAGAATTAACACGACTTTTGCTTGGCAAGAATACCCCCTCCTGTAAAGCCTAGCATGTTCCGGTTGGTTGATATAGATACAATTTTAAACTCGGGCTAAGGCGGCCACCTTAAGAAAGTCGCATACGTACGTCCGTTCCTTTAGGTGCGGGACCAGTTCCGGCAAATCTTGTAGTTTATGCCCCCCGTGGATTTAATGGCGCCCGCTTGATGTGCCAAGCCTGCTTGACATTACAAGCTGCCCAGAGAATCAAGCTGCGGCAGCGATCTACCGCTCGGACTTGTTGGCCAGCGTGGGTTCGGTAACCTGCGAAGCTTGAAAAGCTCTGCATGCATCCGTGATCCGTAATAGCTCCAAAATAGTGCGAAAATTATCCGCATTAAGCCTTGATCTTTAGCACATGCCCCCATTTATTCCACCGCTTTCACTTTTAACAAGGTTTCTATTATGTCACAACACAACAGTTTCAAGGCCGCCGGCGGCGGCGGTAAAAAGAATCGCACAGTTCTCAAACGCTTCGAGCGCGTCGATTTGCTCCGCAAACGTGGACAGTGGGAAGATGGCAATCGCGTCATCGGCCTCAAAAAAACGAAGCCCGAAGATTAAACCACTCGAGTTTATAATCTTCAGCAACAAGCCTTTCTCTTTAAGAGGAGGGCTTTTTCTTGCCTGGATTGCACCAATCGCACTTATGTAACGTGGGTTTTGTAATCGATGCCAAGCACCGCCACCAAACGTGATTTTTGAACGCAGCGGTTATTTTAAAGCGAGAGTAAGCAGTGAGTATGACGATTCCGAGCTGCTACACGTGTGCGCAGACTCGTCGATGAGACGATCAGCCGCCAAAATCCTCCATCCTCACCTGGAGCCGCGAACAAACCATGATAGTTCACGCTTGCATTTGGACAATTTTGAGCGAGGTTAAATTAGTTCTTTGAAAGAACCTCCGTAACAACGGACAAAGTTCTTTCCGTAAAAACCTTTTCAGCGATATGCAGGCGCAGGATTCGTCCTCCGCCATTTATCATTCGCTATTTTCCAAAGGGGGTGTCACGGATTCGACCTTGTGTCGTAGTATGAGGCTGCATGTCGGAGATGATGGAGGCTCCGTATCAATCCATTACAAATAATAATTGGCGAAGAACAATTCGCTCTTGCTGCTTAGTTCAGCAACGTTTCTACCCAGACACCTGCTAAGGGCTAGAGGCGTCGACCAGCAGGCATAGCTGATAAATTGGTTTCCGCTTATCAGTTGTAATTAGGAAGCCTGGAAACTGAAGAGCCCGCTTCGAGGCGCTCCAGTGACGACAATAAATTAAAAGCTAAGCATGTAGATGCCTTATACGAAAGCACGAGGGACGCGGGTTCGACTCCCGCCACCTCCACCATTTAAGCCTTGTATTTATGGGGGTATGGCCAAAAGTTGCAGATTCAAATCTGCAACTTTTTTTTATTATGGCCAAGCATAGATTCAAGATCACCCCGTTCACCAACAAGACCGGCAGTAAGGCCTTTCGGGTTTCCGGCACCCTGGATGGCAAGACCGTCCGTAAGAATTTCAAGACCCGGGATGCCGCTGTGGCATTTCGTCAAGAACTCGACATCGAGTATCTGAAGGATGAGTCCGAAGGCCAGACTGTCTGGACGACTCTGACGCATGATCAGAACCGTGAGGCGATCGCGGCGGTCAATCTCCTCAAGCGGTCGGGCTCGACGAAGCCTCTGACTTTTGCAGTGCGCTTTTTTTTGGACCATTACAAGGAAGCGGCCGAGTCGATGTCGGTCGCTGAGGCCGTCACCAAATACACCGACGAAAAGTCGAAGGAGTTCGATCGCGGTTTGATTTCGCGCCGTCAGGAACGTGCCATTCGGATCGAGATGGACAAGTTCTCCAGCTATTTCGGCGAGCGCATTGTCGGGGAAATCCAAGCGGACGAGATTCGCGAATACCTGGACGCTCCGCTGGGCCGTTCGAAGGCGGTGCCCTCCCTTAAGACATGGAATAACCGCCGGGGCTACTTGAGCACCTTCTTTAAATTCTGTCTCTCTAAGAAATATGTGGCTGAGGACATCATCCTCGAAGTGCCGAAGTTCAAAGTAAAGAAGGCTCGCGGGACCGCTGACACCCTGAGCGCGGAGGAAGCCACCGATTTCATGGAGTGGCTGGAAACTTACAAAGGTCCACAGAACAAAGACGGCACATTTTGGGGCAAGCCCGGCTGCATGGTGCCCTACTACGCATTGACCTTGTTCGCTGGAATCCGGCCCGACTGGAAGGATGGCGAAATCAAGAAACTGCAGGCGAAGGATTTTCGATTCGATACCGGCGTGATCATCATCGAGCCCGAGGCCTCGAAGGTGAACGAGAAGCGCACGATCAAGATGCAGCCCAACTTGGTGAAGTGGCTGGAGAAATACCCGATCGAGGAATACCCGATCATCCCTACTCGGCGCTTTCGTGACTTGTGGGTGGACGTGCGAGAGCAGCGCAAGCTTACGCATGACGTGATGCGCCACACCTTTATTTCAATGACGGTCGGAGCCTTCCGCTCGGTGGGCGATGCCTCGCTGCAGGCGGGTAATTCGGAGGCGGTGATCCGCAAGCACTACCTTGACCTCAAGAGCGTCGAGGAGGCAGATGCGTTTTGGAAGATCGTGCCGAAGGGTGAGACACTGCCCGAGTTGGAGAAGAAGGACGGGCGGTATGTGGTTACGAAGAAGCCTTAATTCTATTGTCGACAGCCTTCTAAAATACTGAAACTTTTGGGACAAATACTAATACAAATTTGTCCCAAAACAAAAATGGGGAAGCACTCAGACAGCATTGATAAAAAGGTTCTCAATCGAATCTCTTCCCATGGGAGAGGCTGGGTTTTTACGCCCAGTCACTTTGACGACTTAGCAGGCAGCTCAACGCTAACGACGATACTCAAGCGTCATAGCGATGCAGGCACCATCAGAAATCTCGCCCGTGGTCTCTACGACTACCCGAAGACCGACCCGCAACTAGGCCTCTTGCAACCGGCCGTCGATGACATTGCTCAGGCGCTCGCCGGGCGCGATGAGATCCGCTTGCAACCTTCTGGCGCGTATGCCGCCAACCTGTTAGGGCTCAGCACTCAAGTTCCGATGAAAGTTGTCTATCTCACGGATGGTCGCTCACGAATCGTGCAAGTAGGTAAACGCCAAATTATTCTGCGTAATACGACCCCAAAAAACATGGCGACCGCAGGCAAAATAAGTGGCCTGATCATTCAGGCATTGAAGGATCTAAGTAAAGATCGGGTGGATGATCACATCATCGATAAGCTCGACCGGAGGCTCGACGATGCCGCCCGCAAGCAACTCATGAAAGACATCCGAAGTGCACCTGCATGGATCGCCGATATCTTTCGCAAGCTGGCCACACCACAGAACGATAAAGCATGAACAGTTTCCTCTCACTCCCAGAAGAACGCCGTCGGTTAATCTGCGAGCAAGCAGGCGCCCAAACCGGACTATTCGACTCATCTGTCGAAAAGGATTTCTGGGTTTGCTGGACCTTGCGCAAACTGGTCGAGGTTACCTGAAATG
>DLQD01000116.1:915-3951 GCA_002480015.1 Opitutia bacterium UBA7441 | reverse complement strand
AATGTGGGACTGGGGGCGTCTCGGATTGGATGGTCTACCGCGTCCGATCAACGTGGAGCGTGGCGTCAAAAACATCGCATGGGAGCGCGACGAGCATTACGTGCGCGAGTATTTGCATAATAATATTCAAGCGCTCGGCAGTGGTGAGGGCTGGCGCGAAGAACGCACCGGCCTACACGAGCGGGAGTTTATCGAAACACGACGTCATTGGTTTACCGATACAGTGCCGCATGACACCGAAGGCGGGGTGAATGTGATCAATCTGGTCGAAGGCCGCGAAGTAATTGTAGAAAGTCCGAGTGCTGCCTTTGAGCCTTTTGTCGTGCACTATGCAGAAACATTCATCGTGCCTGCAGCAGTGGGTGCTTACACGATTCGGCCGCATGGCGAATCAATCGGCAAGGAATGCGCGACCTTGAAGGCCTACGTCAGAACTTAGTATGATAGCGCGCATCTGGAAATGGGGGCAACTTTTGTAAACCGCGATAGACTTCTAGTTCATGGCTGTCGAGATTGGCGATATAGCCCCATTCACAAAACAAGCTATCATCGATGAACTCGTTGGCAGTGGGCATGAATGAGAGCCGGCCTGACAAATAAGGCTCTAAGCTTCCCTGCAAGGGCGACATCAAGTCGTAGAAATCCTTCGGATTACGATCATATTTGAGATCCGGGTAGTGTCGCCGTAGTTCTGCCTGAAAGATTTCATCGTTTTGCCCGAGCTTCCGAGTTTCGTGGATTGGCACTATACTTTCTGCCAGACTCTTCACTGCAGGCCAGTCATCAACCGTGCTCAATTGATTGAGCACGGTTGCGCCGAGCACATCGGGGTAACTGTCTGCGTGGCTGTAAGCGAGCTTGTCTGTTTCGTTTACACGAAACCCGTAAATTCCTCTGGTTGACATTGTTTATCACTACAGAGGAGAGGCATGTGCTGGCTTATCTGCTTTGCCACTGATCAGTAGGGACGGGCAGGTTCAACGCTGTGCACGGACGTCTTTATTTTACACTCATAGGTTTTCTGGCTTGTCGCAATTGCTAATAAAGTATACGCAATTACGTATGTGCGTGGTGGGCACCGTTTGTTATAATTTACCATTCTCGCACCTACTATTCACACATCCATACCAGAAGATGAGTGAAGGTCCTTTAAAAAGCTATGATACCATTTCACAAAACTCGTTTGAAAGCAGTCCATGTTGGCTGCCTTTTCTTGGCGTCGTTGCCAGTATTACCTGCCGGGGCTGCCGCAGTCCATGACCGCGCGGATGATTCGATCACTCCCGTGGACTATGTCGATATGGTCGATCCGTATATTATGTCGGCGCGCGGGCGCTGGTTTTTCTTTGGCACAGGAAAGCGCCCCTTTGGGATGGTCAATGTGTTTCCAGATACCAGCAACGAGGGGCAAGGCGGCGGGGGCTATAATTATCGCTTCAATGACGTGCTCGGCTTTTGTCATCTACACGGCTGGATGACGGTGGGTCTGGATATGATGCCGACCACCGGCGGCGATTATGAATTGAATAAGGAGGGGTGGAAATCGCCGTTCAGTCGCGATACGGAAGTGGTGCGCCCAGGCTATCACAAGGTGACTTTGGACAAGTATGCGATGGATGTGGAGATTACTTCCACTGAGCGAGTCGGCTACCATCGCTATACCTATGCGAATACTGGTCGGGCAGATATCATTGTCAGTTTAGGTGGCAAGAGTGGCTCGGCGAAAATGATCAATGGTCACGTGACGGCTGTTGGCGATCGGCAGTTGGAAGGCTATTACGACCGTATCGATGGCAAGTGGGGCGGCCCGCCAAAGGTGCGAACTTTCTTTGTGGTGGAATTGGACAAGGCCATCTCGAAGTTCGATACATGGTCGAATGGGTTTGAAGATCAGTCCGGTGTGGTGCGGTTTGAGCATGTGACTGCGGGCGAAGTGATCAATATGAAGGTAGCGGTGTCGTTTACCAGTATCGACAATGCGCGTTTGAACCTCGAAACCGAAGCGGACGGTCGAAGCTTCGATGAGGTGGCACAAGAATCCCGTGATGTGTGGAATGACTATTTCGGACGTATCGATGTGCAAGGTGGCACGCCTGAACTGCGCACCAAGTTTTATACCGATTTGTGGCACGCGTTGATGGGGCGGCACAAGCTGAACGACGTGAACGGCGCGATCCCCGACTATACCAATGGTAAGGGCGGTAACACGAAGGAGCTGAAGATTCGACAACTGCCGATGGATGAAAACGGCAGGGCCAAATACAACTATTACAATGCCGACTCCTTCTGGCTGACCAACTTCAATTTGAATTTGCTGTGGGGCATTGGCTGGCCGCATGTGTTGGAGGATTTTGCCAACTCGTTTCTAGAAATTGATAAGTGGGGCGGGGTGTTGCCGCGTGGTCCTAATGGCGGAGGCTATTCCTTTATTATGACGGGTAATCCTGCCACGCCACTGATTGTCTCTGCTCATAATCTGGGCTTGCTGGATGATTGGTCGTCCGAAGAAGTCATGGAAGTGATTCGCCGTAATCATATGCCCGGCGGCGGCATGGATCGCAAATGGGGGGATCTTCAATTTTATATTGATAATGGCTGGTGCCCAATGTGGGACACTAAGGACGAGTTTGATATGACCGGGGGGCTGACGCTTGAGTGGGCGTTCAATGATTGGTGCGCGGCGCAGCTCGCTAAGAAAATCGGCGATCAAGAGAATTACGCCACCTTCATTGATCGTTCGCAGAACTACAGAAATCAGTGGGATGCATCCAGTGGTTTCATGCGTCCGAAGCGACGCGACGGTTCGTGGTATGAGAAATTCGATCCGGTAAAGTGGTATGGTTTTGTCGAGGGGAATGCATGGACCTATACGTGGTATGTCCCGCACGATGTTCCGGGCTTGGTGGATCTGATGGGGGGCTCTGATACGTTTGCGGATATGCTCACCCATGCGTTTGAAACGGAAATGCCGCACAAGTTCGGACGCGGCCATAGTGGTCTGTTTGATTATGGGAACCAACCCTCTTGCGGGATGGC
>DLQD01000116.1:307-846 GCA_002480015.1 Opitutia bacterium UBA7441 | reverse complement strand
AGCCAGATTGCCTTCGGCGGCACCACACCACACGATGGTTATTGCGGCGAAGAAGATCAGGGGCAGATGGGGGCATTGAGCGCGCTGATGAAGATCGGTTTGTTCTCGGAACGAGGCGCCTGCGCTGCGGATCCGATCTACGAACTCACTGCACCGGAATTTGACGAAATCACGATCCAACTCGATCCGAACTACTACTCAGGTAAGACGTTCAAGATTAAGGCCTATAATAACTCACCGGAGAACTGCTATATTCAAAAGGCAAAGTTAAACGGCAAGCGCTTGGACAATTGCTGGATCTATCAGAGAGAGCTCGCCGCCGGCGGCTTGCTGGAGCTCTGGCTCGGTTCGGAGCCGAACAAGAATTGGGGACAAGGCTTGCCTCCGGTCAAGCAAGGTGGTGCGACGAAGGACGCGCTCTGGCGTCAATACAAGGTCGTGGAGACCGCGGAGGTCGCTCCCGCAAAAGAAGCCTCGCGCATGTTCCGGGCGATGGATTTCAATGGGGATGAGCAAGTGACCCGCGCTGAGTTTATCGG
>DLQD01000116.1:0-181 GCA_002480015.1 Opitutia bacterium UBA7441 | reverse complement strand
CTGAACGAATTCAAGACGATGTATGGCAAGCAGTATGAGGGGCTGGATAAAAACCGAAACGGTTCCTTGAACACGGACGAATTATAGTGCGCCGAGAGACTTGAAGATGATGCAATCAAATTACGATAAACAACCCTACGTTGCGGTGCCGAATGGTGCCGGAGCGTGTGTGACTGGCTGG
>DLQD01000062.1:592-3967 GCA_002480015.1 Opitutia bacterium UBA7441 | reverse complement strand
GAAGCGGTTTCGATCTATGCAGTGGCCGAGGTTGTGTGGTCGAAATGACACGTCGCCAGTCCGCTACGAGTGAGGGGGTGGTTCTGATAGTGTAGCGGAATCCGCGAAGCGGTTTCGATCTGTGCTATCGATTCGGCTTGAAGAGCCCTAGGCGGTGGGCGCGGTCGACGGCGGCTGGTGCGTTGGGGACTTCGAGTTTCTCGTAAACGTGTTGCACGTGGTAGGCCACCGTGGTTACGCTAATCTTTAGTTCGCTCGCAATTTCTTTTTTAGCCAAGCCTTGGCCGATGAGTTCGAGGACTTCCATTTCGCGCTCGGACAGTGTTTTCTCCGGGGGAGTCGGCTTGGGCTGGCTCCGTAAGGTATTGATGATAAAACGGGCCACCTCGGGGTCGAGTGTCGCACCGCCTTCCATCACGGTTTCGATGCCTTCAGTGATTTCCTTAAACGTGGCGGACTTGAGCAAATAACCTGCCGCGCCTTCGGAGATCGCCCGGGTGACGTCGGCGGCGTTGTCGGATTGTGTTAGTATAATGACCTCGGAGTTCGGGGCATAACCTTTAATCCACGGAAGTGCTTCGAGCCCTGACATGCCGGGGAGGTTGAGATCGAGCAGAATGACATCCGGCTGTTTGGGCGAGGCAGTGTTTTGCAGTGCACGTAGAGCGATTTCGGCTGTGCCGAACTGACTGCCCAACTGCATGTTATCGCTCTGCTCTAGGGCGATGGCGATCGTCTCGCGGTAACCGGCGTGATCTTCCACCAGCATAATGTGAATTTGCTTATTCATTATAGGATTCTAAATTTGTGGCGTTTTACGGACAGGTGGATGCAGGTGCCGCCTTCTTTCGGGTGCTCGGCTGTGACGCTGGCCCTTAAGAGGCGTGCTCGGCGTCGACTTGAAGCGGGGACTTGGTCTTTTCCAGAATCGATGCCGTGTCCATTATCGGTAATCGTTAGGCAGATATCCTTTGGGGTCGCGACTAAGCGTATTGAGACCTTGGTGGCTCCGGAGTGGCGCAGGATATTGATCAGGCATTCTTTGAAGAACAGAAAAATATCGATGCGCACACGGGGCTTGAGATCTTCTAAGAGTGCTTCGCCTGAAAACTCGATGTGATAGTCCAGGTCCGAAAGGAGTCGCCTGGACGAGCGGTTCATTTCTTCGACGAGATCTTCACAGATACCTTTGGCTTCGAGCATGTTGGTGCAGTAGCGCGCTGCGGTGCCACTGCGTTCGGTGAAGGTGCGGATACGATCGAGTAATTTGCTTAGTTTGTCGGGCGAATGCATCAACTCTTTGGACAGGTCGCTGAGTAGTCCGATGGTATGTAGGTTCGCGCCTAGCTCGTCGTGCAGGTCAGCCGCAAAGCGCTCTTTGATACGGGAGATTTTGCGTATTCGGCGGGTGCGTTCGATTAGAATGATGAAGCCGATCCCTACCACCAATAGCACTGTCAACCAGATGAAAATCTGCAGCATGATTTTCTGGCGGGCATAGCGGCGATTCAGTTCGGCAGCGACTTGAGGGCGTTCGTTCTCCAAGTTATGACGATGCGCCAGTTCCTCCACCCATTGTCGAACGGGTAGGATTTGGCCATACAGGTTGGTGCCGTCCGTCAACGCGGCGATGGAGCGCCCCGTGCCGTCGAGTAAGTGAGTGGTCGCTGGTTTGTGGAGTGCCACATTTTGATTGCCAGAAAATAGTTCAATTTCAGCGAATCCCACTCTAGCCTGGTGCTCATTGTCTTCATCGAACACATAGGGCTCCAGAGCCGTGAGGCGCACATAGCGGCACGGAGTCTCCGGGAATCGCTGGGTGAGAATCGGCCCCACATCATAGATCGACCCTCTACGATATTTAGTCAGTGGCACCGCATCGGAGAAATCGGCCTTTAGAGCACCTTCGACCAGTAGTCGGTTGGGCTGGCCGTAGCCCGCCGGTGTGGATTGGGGGATGGTGTCGTTAAAGTCGATCGCATGCAGCTGGATGCGATCCAAGGAATATGTGCGTTCGAGATCGATGGTGATGAAAGGCTGCGCATCGATGCGAGCCACTCCGATAAAGGCGACCGTGCCCTCACCGCGGCCCGCATCCATTAGAAAGGGCGTGAACCCATCGACCAGATAGCCCTTTTTGCGCGCACCGCTGTCTTTAATAATGATCGATGAGGTTGTCACCGGTTGATGCAGTGCCACATTCGTCGCACCGTTGAAAATCATGATTTCAGACAGCTCCAGGTTATATTTTCCGTCAAACTTGCGCGGTGACAATACCGAGGCCTCCACCCGCACCCAAGACGCCGTGGTTGCGCAAGGGATGAGCAAGGGGGCGATGCGTGGCAGGATTGTTGAATCCCCGTTGAATGAGGCGATGACGGTGCCTTCTGCGTCTTTTTTTGTGCCCGCTATAATCCGGAATTGTAAGGGGAAGCCATCGGCTTTGAAGCCGGCTTTCGTGTCGCGCCAGATGGAGGGCACCAGCACGATTTGATCAATGGGGGTGTCCGCTTCCAATTGAATTTGCACCCACTCCGTGTGCTCGGCTTCTAAATGAACATCGGAACGGTAGCCGATCGATCCGACGCCGCTGCGCAGGCTGTAGTGTGCCAGCTCGTCGAGCTCGGTATCAATTGCTGCGGCACGTTGCTGCAGTTGCGAGAGAGAGGCGTTGTGCAGGTCCGCTGGGGGCGTGTTCTGCGCTTCGCCGAAGGTCAACGCGGGGAAACAGCCTGCCAGCAGTAGCAGTATGGCGGTGCTATTTTGTTTAAGCTTCATGCGTTCGAGATACGGGGGCGGAGGTAGGGGAATACTTCGTTCGGTTGACGGGCTCAGGCAAGCCGGAGTCATTCTGTTTTTAGTAAGATAGCGTAGCAGATAGGTTACGACCACCCTATAAACAGAGGGTAGTCAAACAATCCAGCAGGTGTAGAATAGCGTGCATATTTGAACAGACTGCGTGCGCATTCGGGACGTAGTGACTACAACGAATTTCTGTTATTTTATCAGTCATATGAAGAACACCTTTTATTCAATCTGTGCCGTCGTCGGCCTGAGTGTTGCCACGGCCCCTGTGCTCGCGAATGCGAAGCCACCTGTTGTGAGCCTGCCTGCCGTGAGCGTAGTCGAACGGTCGCAACCAAACATTGTGCACATCCTCGTCGATGACCTCGGCTGGCAGGATGTCGCGTGTTATTATGACGCGCTGCATGCTGAGCCGGGGCTGTATGAGACGCCGAATATTGACCGCGTGGCGGAGCGGGGCATTCGCTTTATGCAGGCCTACTCGCCGTCGCCGACGTGTTCGCCCTCGCGGGCTGCGTATTTGAGCGGTCAGTTTGGCGTGAAAAATGGCGTCTATCATGTCAAAGGCAG
>DLQD01000062.1:0-478 GCA_002480015.1 Opitutia bacterium UBA7441 | reverse complement strand
CTATTCCGCACGGCTCGATCCGTCCAAGACTATTATTCCACAGGAATTGAAGAAGGCGGGCTATACCACTGCGCATGTGGGCAAGTGGCATGTGTGTGGGGAAAACATGGTGCCGACCCCGCTGCAGCTGGGCTTTGATTTTTCCTATGGCCGTGATCATGTGTATAATGATCCGGAGATCGTCGATCCCAAGGATAAGAAGATCAACAACAAGGAGGGCATCTTTTCGCAGCCTCGCAACAACCGCCTGACGGACTTTGATAATCCGTTGTTTTTGCCGTTGATCGATGATGAGCGGCCCTATGATAGCCTGACGGATATTTCGTTGCGGTGGTTGAATAAGGTCGGCCGTCAGGATCAGCCGTTCTTCCTGAATTTTTGCCCTAAGCTGGTGCATGGCCCGATCATGACGCGCGACCGCAAGCGCTTGGCGTATTATTGTGAAAAGCTCGGCATCGATTTTCCGACCGACTCCGGT
>DLQD01000002.1:2221-4120 GCA_002480015.1 Opitutia bacterium UBA7441 | reverse complement strand
CTTCGGCTTGCTCGGGTTCCAGCCAGGCGGGCACGGCTTCGATGCGATAAAAGTGGCGTCCGAACTCCTCGATCCCGAAGCCCTGAGCATTGATCCAATCAAGATGGCTGCGCAGTGCTTCGGAGGCCAGCGGCTCCAGCTGGACGGGGTGTGGGATGAGTAAGCCCTGACTGGGTGGCGAGCTTTCGCCGTAGCTTTGTAAGATCCGTTCAAAACGCACCCGCTGATCGGCATGACGCAGGTGCAACATGACGATTCCGTGCGGGGTGTCGAAGAGCCCGTATTGCTTTTTCAGAAGCGTGATCAGCCGCCAGGCAGGCGCGGCTTTGGCGGGTGCTTCGGGACTTACTTCGACTTTGACTGCGCTGACCGAGGCAGCTGGCCTCGTTGCGGCGGGGGCGACTGGCTGGACCGGGGCGGGAGGCGCCGAGTTCGGGAACTGAGCGGATGGTGGGTTGGCTGCGGGCGCGGCGGGTCGGATAGCGTCGGTGTTTTCGAGCTTTTCTAAGGCGCGGGGAGTGCTGTTTGGGCGTTCTACCCGCGTCGCCGCTGCTAGCGTATCGGAGATCGCGGCCAGGACGAAGCGCCGGATCGCTCCTTCGTTGCGAAAGCGCACCTCCCGCTTGGCTGGGTGCACGTTGACGTCGACCTCTTGAGGCTGGATTTCGAGGAAAAGGAACGCAGGCGGGTAGCGGCCTTTCTGAATGCGCCCGTGGTAGGCATCGAGCACAGCGAAGCCGAGCGTTCGGCTATCGACTGGGCGGCGGTTAACGAGGGTGACGAGCTCGCGGCGGGTGGAGCGCCCCACGCCCGGCTTGGCGGTCAACCCGCTCAGGCGATAGCCAGTCTGCGGGTCGCTGACATCCACTGGGATCAAATCATCCGCCAAGCTGCGCCCCCAGATCTCAGCGACGCGATCGCACAGGTTTTCGCAGGCGGGCGATTGGAAGACGGTGCGTCCGCCCTCCAATACACGGAAGGCTACCTTTGGATGCGCCACCGCGAAGAGGCGTGTATTGTAAGTGATGTGCGCTGTCTCGGTGGGGTCGGTCTTGAGGAACTTGCGTCTCGCCGGCACGGAGTTGAAGAGCTGCGCCACCTCGATCACGGTGCCCACTGGCATCCCGCAGTCTTTCTTTTCGATCAACTTGCCGCCGTTGATCTTGATCTCGGTGCCGTGCTCCCAGCCCTCGGCGCGTGTGCGCATGGTGAAGCGCGAGACCGAGGCGATGGATGGCAGCGCCTCGCCGCGAAAGCCGAAGCTGGAGACTTCGTTCAAATCCGAGGCTTCGCGGATCTTACTGGTGGCGTGGCGCTCCAGAGAGAGCAGGGCCTCGTCAGGACTCATGCCCTTGCCGTTGTCCTCGATCCGGATGTAGGATTTGCCGCCGTTGCGGAACTCCACCTCGATGCGGCTGGCTCCTGCGTCGATCGAGTTTTCCACGAGTTCTTTGACCACAGCAACCGGACGCTCAATTACCTCGCCTGCGGCGATTTGATTGGCGACTCGGTCGGATAGTATGCGGATCGAAGACATGCGGTTTTTGAAAGCTCTATTTGTTGAAGCACAACTGGCTATCTGCAACGCTATTCCTATTTGGCTTTATCCATACATTAAATCCAGACTTGTCGTTTGAACGCAGGACTTGCAGTAACGGAGGCGTTTACAAACCTAGTGCGACCTCCGCACAAACCGAGTGAGCTGTTTGCTTGTTCGTTTAACCTGCTTGAAAATATAGAGATGTCCAATCGACTCGCCCAAGAAAACAGCCTCTACCTGCAGCAACATGCGGCCAACCCGGTGGATTGGTTCCCTTGGGGACAGGAGGCATTGAATGCCGCCGAAGCCAGCGGAAAGCCACTGCTGGTCTCCATCGGCTACTCTGCCTGCCACTGGTG
>DLQD01000002.1:0-2074 GCA_002480015.1 Opitutia bacterium UBA7441 | reverse complement strand
CTCAATGTCTTCTGCCTGCCCGATGGGCGGCCTTTTTTCGGCGGCACATACTTTCCTCCCGAAGACCGGGGGCAGGGACTCATTCCCTGGCCGCAGGTCTGTATGCGGGTGGCCGACTTTTATAAACGCTCAAAGCACGAATTGATCGAAAACGCCGAGGCCATTCAGAAAAACATCCTCGCGGGCACTCAGGCCGCCAGCACGGGCGGCGCCTCAGGTCACTGGGGGCCTGAGTTGCTGATCGAGGCCGCCCAGGGCATTTGCGGCAACCACGACGACCAATACGGTGGCTTCGGCAAGGCGCCCAAGTTTCCCCCCTCGATGGCACTCAACTTCCTCCGCGCCCTCCGCCCGCAGGCCGCGCCTGACCTGGCAAAGCGCATCGATACAGTTAGCCACACCACGCTCCGCGCTATGGCGCACGGCGGCCTGTTTGACCAGTTCGGCGGCGGTTTCGCTCGCTACAGCGTGGACGCCCATTGGCTCATCCCGCACTTCGAAAAGATGCTCTACGATAACGCCCTGCTCGTCGACGCCTACACTCGCGGCTGGCTCGACACGCAGGATCCCCTCTTCGCGGCCGTGGTCGAAGAAACGATCGGCTGGCTGGAGCGTGACATGTCTGCCCCCGGTGGCTGCTTTTACGCCGCGCTTGACGCCGACAGCGAGGGCGAAGAGGGCCGCTACTACGTGTGGACGCCCGAAGAGGTCGACTCCGTTCTCGGGCCCGCGCTCGCCCGCGAAGTACGCGCCGCTTACAACATCACCACCGAGGGTAATTTCGAGCACGGCACCAGCAATCCAGCCCTCGTCGAGGCCGACTTCGCCGTGCGCGCGAAGCTGGCCGACGCCCGCCGCCTGCTCCGTGAGCACCGCGAGGCCGAGCGTGTGCCGCCGGGTAAGGATACCAAGATCAGCACCGCATGGAACGCCATGCTTATCCGCGCCCTGGCCGACGCCGGTTTCTATTTTAACCGCCCGGAGTGGACGCAGCGCGCCCGTCAGGCCGCCGATTTTCTCTGGGACTACCTCGTCCGCGAGACCGAAGACGGGCTCCAGCTTAAATCCGTCTATTACGAAGGCAGCGGTGCAATGGTCGATGCCTTCCTGCACGACTACGCCCTCGTGGCCGAGGCCTGCCTTGCAGTCGCCTCGAAGGTGGATTGGATCGAGCCCGGCAGCTCAGCGCTCTATCAAGCCCGTGCTCAGGCTTGCCTCGACCAAGCCCTAGCCGACTTTCGCGATCCGCACCAGATCGGTTACTACTTCACAGCCGAGGGGGCCGCGACGCCAGTTGCCCGCCGCAAGGAGTGGTTCGACAACGCCACCCCGTCTGGCAACTCTGTCATGCTGCACGCCCTCGGCGGCCTGCATGCCCTGACCGGCGAGAGTCGCTACGCAGACGAACTGGCCGCGACGCTGCCCGCCTACGCGGACTACGCGCGTAAGGTCGCCGCCGGCGTCGCCCACGCCCTCGAAGCCGCCGCCGTCCATCAAGCCGGCATCACCGTGATCAAAGTCGGGGCGAATGCCGCCCTGCCCGCCCTCCGCGAAGCCCTCGCTGCGAAGCCCTGGCGCCGCATCTTCATCCAGCAATCCGCCGACTGCGCACCCACCCACTACCAAGTCTGCCAAGGCACCCAGTGCCACGCGCCGACCGAAGACCTGGATTCAGTATTGGCATTGTTTTAGTTTATTGATTGCTTGAGTTTAAGGTATCGCAGCACCGTCTCGGTGCGTATCTTGTCACATTAGCTGCATGACTTCTCCCCTTGTGCAGTGCAAGACGCGCCTGCGTTACCGAATCGTATTCTAACTTCTTCCTCCTAGCTCCTAACTTCTTTTCAATGTCCGACGAGCTACACGACCTCTACCAGGAGATCATCCTCGATCACAATAAGCGCCCTCGTCACTACGGTGCGCTGGCCCATGCCACGCATAGCGCCGAGGGCTACAACCCTCTTTGCGGCGATAAGATCGAAGTCTTTCTCCGAATCGACGACGACCGGATCGCGGACATCCGGTTCGAGTGCGCCAGCTGCGCGATCTGCAAAGCCAGCGCCTCGATCATGAC
>DLQD01000016.1 GCA_002480015.1 Opitutia bacterium UBA7441 | reverse complement strand
CGTCGGCACGACCTTGCCCGACCTTACCATCCTGATCGACCTCCCACCCGATATCGGGCTTGCTCGTGTCCATAAGCGCAGCGATGGCCAGCTCGACCGGATGGAGCAAGAAGCCATTGAATTCTTCCAAGCCGTCCGCACAGGCTACCTTGAGCTCGCCGCATCCAAGCCCGATCGCTTCCACATCCTCGACGGCAGCGGTAGTATTGAAGCCCTATCCGAAGAGATTGGCAAGATTGTCGACACGCGGCTATCGAAAGTTTAGACAGTGCACTGCCTAAGCTCTGACAACAGGGTTTCGACCAATGGGCCCGTCACTCCCCGATCAATCTTTCGATATCGCGGCGGTCTTTTTTAGTCGGACGTCCCCCGCCCTCATGTCGAAAAACACGTGCGTTCGCGCGCTGCTCACGGGCTTTTTCATGCTCCGAATCCGGGGTTTGGTCGTCCGCATAGTCCGGAACCAGAGCCGCTCCAATACGTTGTTCAAGGAGTGCTTTCACCACGAGCGTACGGGTCAGCATCTTGGTCCGCACCACAAGCGTATCGCCGATCCGAACCTTGGCCGAGGGCTTGACCAAGCTCCCATTTAAGCGCACCGACGAGCCACGACATGCCGCCCCCGCATCGCTGCGCGTCTTGTAAACGCGCACCGCCCAAAGCCAGCGATCTAAACGTACATATTCCATGTCCAGCGCTGCGAATATTCTAATTCCGGCCCCACTCGAGTCATACCGCCCGAGTCAATCGAGCGGTAGGTCGTTTCTTTCGTCTTCATGAAGTCAGCGGGGAGCCACAGCAGCTTTCATCCGTTCCAAACCTGCCCGCAGGTGATGACGGGGGCAGCCGAAGTTCAGCCGCAAGTGCTGGGGAGCGTCGAAAGGGGTACCGTCAGAGAGACCGACACCAGCTTCTTCGAAATGCCCCACCGGGTCTTTCAACCCCAGTGCACTTACATCAAACCAGGCCAAATAAGTCGCCTGCATCGGGCGGAAAGTGATCTCGGGGATCTCCTGCTCGATGAACTCTCGGACGAGCGCGTAGTTGTCCCGCAGATACGCAAGCAAGGCCTGACGCCATGGCTCCCCGTATTGGTAAGCCGCCGCGCAGCCCGCGTAGCCGAAGCAATTGACCTCAGTAATAATCCCGCGGATGGTCTTTTGAAACTGGGCGCGTAGCCGACTATTTTCTATGATCGAAAAGGCGCAAGCCAGACCAGGCAGATTGTAGGTCTTGCTCGGTGCCATCAAAGTGACGGTGCGCTGCGCCACCGACTCGTTCAGCGTCGCTGTCATGATATGGCTCACCTCCGGATCAAAGATTAGGTCGCAGTGGATTTCATCTGAAATCAGCACAAGATCGTGGCGTTCGCAAAATTCGCCTAACTGTGTCAACTCTGCTTGGGTAAAAACTCGCCCGACCGGATTATGGGGGCTGCAGAGCACGAAGAGTTTCGTGTTCGGACGAACCGCCGCCTCCATCGCATCGAAATCCAGCGTCCATTGATCCGCGCCATTGAGGCAGAGCGGCACTTTGATCAATTCCCGCTGCGCGTAATCGGGCGCAGAGAGAAAGGGCGGATAGACCGGGGTGGCCGTCATCACGGAATCACCAGGCTCGCTGAATGCGTGGCAACACAGGTTGATCGCCGGCACGAGGCCAGGCAGGAAGTTAAGCCATGCAGCACGTGCTGCATAGCCATGCCGACCTTCCAAATAGTTAAGCACGGCCTCGATCGGTGCTTCATGCGGAATCGTGTAGCCGAAGACCCCATGGTCCAGACGCGCCTGTAAGGCGTCAATAATCTCCGGTGCCGAACGAAAATCCATATCCGCCACCCAGAGAGGCAAAATGTCACGCCCCTTGTATTTGTCCCACTTGAGGCTGCCAAAGCCCTTCCGCTCCGGGCAACTGTCAAAATTGTAAATCGTCTCATTCATTATCCCGAACGATTGCCTATTTATTGATTTCCGCAATGCAGAACGCGTGTGAGGTGAATGATGATTGATAGCTGATCGCGAATGATTCACGTACGCTTACATCTCCGGTGCGAGGACGACGCGGAAGCCGACCGCGTTACTCTCGACATCGGGGCTGATTTCCTCGCGGACAGCAGAGCGGGCACGGGCGGCGCTATCCTCCCAACCGCCGCCACGCACTACGATGCGATCGCCTGCGATGCGCGGTTCGGGGTCAACCAGCTCGCCGCCGGGCAAGCGACCGTTATACCGATCGAGCGTCCACTCCCGGACGTTGCCGTGCACATCATACAGCCCATAGGCATTCGGCTGGTAGCGCCCTACGGTCGCGGTGCCATACCAGCCAGGGGGAGAGCGGAGGCCGTCCTCACGACCCTCTGGATAGACACCGCGGAAGTGCCCTATCGAGGCGTCGGCTTGATCTCCGAAATAAAAAGGTGTGGTGGTCTCCGCTCGGGCTGCATACTCCCACTCGACCTCAGTCGGCAGGCGATAGACATAGCCTTTGGGAAGGCGCCCGGCTGCACGCTCGAACCGAGTCAAGATCTCGCAGAAATCCTTCGCCTGCGACCAGAGGACGCTCTCGACCGGACGGTTGGGGTTTTTAAACTGTGCAGGATTTTGCCCCATAAGCTCGCTAAACTGCGCTTGAGTCACCTCATAGATGCCCGCCCAGAAACCGTAGGTTAAGCGAATACGGGTCTGTGGTCCTTCGTTGGGGATACGTGCGTGTTCAGGCAGAGGGCTACCCATCTCAAAGTTACCTGGGGGAATCCAGGCAAAGGGAATGCCCCAATAAGGCAGCGTCCAGCTCTGGCCCTCGGTGGGGCTAGGAAGGGCCACAGGCTTGACCTGCCAGTCAAAACGCTCGTTAGGTGCCAGCTTAAAACTGCGCCGCATGGTAAAGTGATCACGGATGCGCAGCTCGAATTCCACGACTTCATTGGCCGGCACTTGAATCATGCCATTTTTCAGACTGGTAGGCACACCGTTGAAGCGCACTTCGGTTTCGAGCTGGCCGGGGATTTCGAGATGAACCTCACCGGGACGGGGGCTAAGGACGAAGTCGAGAGTGTAGTTACCCTTGTCCTCCACGTTAAGGCTGGCCGCGTCCGAAATGTAGAGCGGGTGCTCAAGGTAGATGCG
>DLQD01000028.1 GCA_002480015.1 Opitutia bacterium UBA7441 | reverse complement strand
GCTTGGTATTCAGATTGCAAAAAATCTTGGGTGCGGGGGTCTCCAGCGGCGATGTAGGGGTTTTCGACGTAGGCATTGGAGGTCTCATTGATGAGGCGTGACTGGAAGAAGTAGCCCCCTTTGTTTTGATCGAAGAGGGAGACTTCGGCAAAGAGTGAGAGGTCGAAATCACTGGCTACGACGGTGTCGTTTTTCTGACGGGCGGCGGCTGTGCGTTTGTATCCTGTTAAGTTGACCATGAGGACCGCGTCGGCGGCGTCTTCGCTTGCGACAAGTTGTGTGCGTCCATCTCGGATGAATACATCGCGGATTTGTGCGCTGAGGAGGGCTTGAGCTTGGGGGGCGAAGCTGTCATTAGAGACAGGCTGGATGTAAATAGATTTGAAAGCGAGCTCGGCCGGGTGACCCACTTGGTAGGATTTGCAGCCGCCCAGAAAGCTCGCGGCCAGTAGCGAGAGCCCCGCGACCAGAGAGTCGCGAAAGTTTTTTTTGAGCATCATCATGGATACGGAAAAGTCGATGGATGGGCAATTACTCGGCGCGAAGGAGTGTCCGCAGGATGCTGGCTCCAGAGATAGGATTGATGCCAGATTCGATGTCGGCGATACGCTGGCGTGCTTCTTCCGCGGCATCGGACTCAGGGGCGATCGTGATCGTTTCATTGTAAAAGACCAAGGCCGCGGTGTTGTTGGAGCGGTAGTTGTAATAGAAATCGCCAAGGTTTAGACGGCTACGTGCGAGGAGGTCTTCCATCGCATCAAGGTTACCCTCGACTTCGCCGAGATAATTGCTTTGCGGGAAAAGGATGAGAAAATCTTCGTAGTAGCTGATTGCTTGACGCGTGGAGCCTTGGTCGTATTGATCGCCCTTGACTAGGTTTGCATAAGTCTCAGCCATATTGTAGTAGGCATCTGGCGCGAGCATGCTCTGTGGGTAGTAGTTTATAAGGCGATCCAGTGCGTCGATAGCTTCTTCAGGGTTTTCTTTCAATTCAGAAACCAGCGCGATGTTCATCAAAGCTAGCGGAGCGTAGTCACTGTAAGGAGCGTTGCGCACGATCAGTTCAAACTCTTTGACAGCCTCCCCGTATTGTTTAAAGCCCGGGATGACCCAGAGAATGCGCCCGCGCGCGCCCTCCATCAGGGCAGTGGCGCAATCGAACTGGGCACTGATCAACTGGTTGAAATTTTTGTAGTCTGGGTGTTTGACTGCGATCTCCTGAAACTGATTAAAGGCTTTCACCCAGCGGCCTTTGCTCATGAGAATTTTACCCCGAAGAAAGTGTGCCTCAGCGGTGGCCTTGGCCGTCGGATACGTTTTGATAATCTTTTTTAAGGTACGGTCGGCTGACCAGATGCTGCCGGCTTCGAGCTTTGCCTTGCCGTTTGCAAGCTTGGAAGCGGCTTCGGCCTCTTCGGCGGCGTTGGCGATGTCCAGTGCGTAGACTCCTTCGTCCTCATTCCCAAACCAATTCAGTGGGTTGAGGCCATTTTCTGCTTGGAGCGTGGAGGCTAGGAAGAGCCAGAGGGAGAGAATTGTGACGTGAGTGCGTTGCATAGGATTATTGCCATTTGATCAGTGTGGAACCCCAGGTCAAGCCTGCCCCGAAGGCGACGAGTAGGACGAGATCGCCCGTTCGGATACGTCCGGCTCGAAAGGCCTCGTCGAGAGCGAGTCCGATCGATGCACCCGAAGTGTTGCCGAAACGGTCGAGGTTGTTGTGGAATTTTTCCAACGGGAGATGGATGCGTTTGGCCAAGCTATCGATGATGCGCATGTTCGCTTGGTGCGGAATGACCAGATCGACTTGGGCTGTGTTGTAGTCGTTGCGTTCGAGGATGTCGCAGCTGACTTGACCCATCACGCGGACGGCGAGCTTGAAAATCTCTTTGCCGTTCATCTTTATGTAATGTTGGCGCGCTGTAACAGACTCGGTGCTGGCCGGTAGGCTGGAGCCGCCTGCAGGTTGGTAGAGAAGTTCCGGGTTCGAGCCGTCGGAACCGGTGATGCTGTCGAGAATCCCGACTCCTGCACTGTCCGAAGCTTCAAGGATGACTGCACTAGCCCCGTCTCCGAAGAGTACGCATGTTGTTCGGTCTTCAAAATCCAGGACGGAACTCATTTTATCCGCGCCGATGATGAGTGCTTTTTTATAGGCTCCGGAGCGCAACATATTGCTACCAGTGTTGAGGGCATAAATAAAGCCCGAGCAGGCGGCCTGTAAGTCGAAAGCTGTGATATTGCCCAAGCCTAGCTTACTCTGAACGATACAGGCTGTGGAAGGGAAGGGCATGTCTGGGGTCATCGTGGCGACGATCACTAGGTCGATCTCGCTACGGTCGATGCCCGCAGCGTCGATGGCCTGCGCTGCGGCGGCCACAGCCATATCGCTGGTGGACTCGCCATCGCCAGCGAAGCGGCGTTCACTGATACCCGAGCGGCTACGGATCCAATCATCGGAAGTGTCGACGATTTTGGCCATGTCGTCGTTGGTCACTACGTTCGCAGGCGCGTAAGCACCGGTGCCTGTGATGATGACTGATGGAAGAAACTGTGACATGAAAAAAGTTGAAATGCTGCGGGAATGACCTGCTGTGGCTATTGGCTAGCTCTGGCCGCCGATTAGATCAGATCATTAGCTTGATTGATCTCAGAGCTGATAGAGTCAATCATATCATGCTTTACGAGCTCCTGGGCGATGCGCAAGGCATTGGCGATCGCGATATAATTCGAAGAGCCGTGCGATTTCAAAATGTTCCCCTTCAGGCCAAGGAGCGGGGCACCGGCGTGTTGATCGGGACTGAGGCGCACTTTCATATCGCGGAAGGCGGACTTGGAGAGCGCGGCGCCAAGAATACGCTTAGGATTACGCACGAGTTCCTCTTTCATGGTAGCCCCGATAAAGCCGAAAAGCGCCTCGCTGGATTTCAGGACGATGTTGCCGACAAAGCCATCGCAGACGACGACATCGACCGCACCATCAAAGAGTTGAAAGCCTTCGATAGGTCCGGCGTAGTAGATCACTTTTTCATGGATCGTCTGCAGGTAGGCGTGGGTGGCATTGATCAGGCTGTTGCCTTTTCCTTCCTCCGTGCCAATTGTGAGTAGTGCGACGCGCGGCTTTTCGATGCCGAGAGCGGCTTTGGCGTAGTTGGCGCCGAGGACCGCATTTTGCATTAAATTGAGTGGCGTCGATTCCGGGTTTGCGCCGACGTCGATCAGAACAAATGGCTTCAGCTTGCTCGGGATTATGATGCCGAGTGCAGGTCGATCCACGCCATCGAGCGGGCGCATGCGCAAGGTGCCGCCTGCCATGAGGGCTCCCGTGTTACCACAGCTGACAAGCGCCTGAGCTTTGCCGTCGCGCAGCAACTCGATGGCTTGGGCCATCGAGGAATCTTTCTTTTTGCGCAGGGCTTGAATCGGCTTATCCTGCATCGTCACCACCTCGCTGGCGTGATGGATTTGGATTCTAGCCGGATCGATGTGGAGTTTACGAACTTTAAGCAGACGCTCGAGCAGTCGACCTTTTCCAACGAGCGTGAAGTTGCAATCAAGCTCAAGCTCTTCGGTGGCATACAAAAGCCCACGGATAAACTCCGTGGGCCCGTGATCACTCCCCATTGCGTCAACCGCGATGGTGCATATACCGCCGGGTGCGCCCATTGTAGGAAGTCAGTGAAAAACGTGGAAAAGTGCGGTTGAGCGGCGGCGCTTAGACTTCGACGTCCAGCACCTGGCGACCGCGATACATTCCGTTGGCTGGGTTGACGCGGTGCGGGCGATACAGAGTGCCGTCCTGAGCGTCCTTAGCCAATTGTGGAAGAGAAAATTGAACGGCGCCACGGCGTTTGCGGCTGCGTTGCTTGGATTGTTTGCGTTTTGGCTGTCCCATGAGAGTATGTGTCTTAGATTAAAGTATTGTGAGCTAAGCTCGTTTGGAATGCGCGGATTAAAGGCTTCAATTCTCCCCCGTCAAGCACGCATTCAGCATAAATTAGGGTCTTTTAAGTGCTGCTCGGCCAACTGTAGCACTGCTTCGACCAGTCGGTTGATTCCGACCTCGGCCTCGATGATGGATTGGGCCAGCATGTAGGCTGGCGTGCTGACGACTCGGTTGGCTTGGTCGGTGATGATGCCGTCCACTGGGCATTCCTGATGTTGGGCACCTTTGCCTTCGAGTGCTGCTGCGGTGTCGGCATCGTTTCCAATTGTCAGGACGACGCCCTTATTCCCGAGTGCACCTGCGGCTAAAACTGGCGCAATGCACATAAAGCCTTGTGGTTTGCTCGCCTCGTGGGCCGATCGAATCAGCTCGACCACTGCTGCATCGACATCGTATGCAGCACCGTCGAAGGCGTAGCTGGAAAGGTTTTTGGCGACTCCAAAACCGCCGACATAGATGAAGGCATCGAAATCACATGCGCTTACATTATCTAGGGATAGAATATCGCCGCGCGCTATGCGGGCGGCCTCGACCATGACGTTGCGGTCTTCGTCTTCCATCACGTCGCCCTTGCTGTGGTCAATGACGTGCTTTTGAGCGATATCAGGTGCTACGCAGCTCACATCGGCGCCTGCTCTGGCCAGAGCCAGCAAGGTGAGCACCGATTCGTGGATCTCGGAGCCATCGTAGACGCCGCAGCCCGAAAGTATGACAGCAACTTTAATTTTCATAATCATTCACTATTGTCCAGTTAAAGGTCATTGAAAGTCAACTGCTTAGAAAACACATCCCCTTCACCTGAAGTCGTAAAATCTCCAAGTAGCTGATTAAAAGTAACTTTCTGGAATACGTTAACGCTCAAAATTTGTAGTATTCTACTGAGACTTTCCTCGATCCCATGAACCTTATTGAGACAGGCCACCATCAGGTAAACGCAGATTGCGATCCATATTTGGGTTCGCACCGCGTTCTCGCTGGTGCCGAAGAATGCTTTGATGCGGAGGTTCTGCTTGATCCACTTGAAGAACAGTTCGATTTGCCAGCGCCGTTTGTAGATGGCCGCGATGACTTGCGCGGGCAAATCGAAGTGATTGGTCAGAAAGACCAGACGCTTACGGGTCTCGGTATCGAAGAAGCTAATACGCCGGAGTTTCCTCGGGTAGTCCCGCTTGCCTTTGTAAGTGCTCAGTCGGATGGTTTGGTCGCAGCGCAGACCGCAGGACTTGTCGACCGGGCGGGACTCGCGGAGGTGGAATCTCGTGTTGCTTTTCGCCCGGATGACAAAGTAGGCGTTGGCGCTTTCGATTCTAAACAACCGGGCAAAGTCGAGGTATCCCCGGTCAAAGACATAGATACTCCCGGCCTCAACGAGCATCCGGTCCATGAAGTGGACGTCATGCACCGAACCGTCTGTGATCTGTATAAAGACGGGGATCGAACCGGTCAGGTCGATTTGGGTATGGAGTTTTATCGCGGCTTTGGTCTTGCGGAAATGCGCCCACGGGAACATCGACAGGCACAGGTCAATGGTGGAAGCATCGACGGCATAAACCATCTCGTCGATGTCGAGTCCGTTGGAGTCTTCCACATAAAGTCGCCTTGCCCTGCGAATCAAAATTTGCGCGAGCGCTTCGTAAACACGCCAGTCTCGATGCTCGTTTGCGTAAGCCAGATTAGTCCGAGTGATATTGCCCCGGATGCCCATGCCGTAGAGATGCGAACAGCCTCGCAGACATGCTTCGATATCTCGAAGACTCTCCCTGAAAGTTATCTGCGCAAAAGCCATCGCAAGGAACTGGTCTCGGGCAGTCATACCCTTACTCGCCCTCGGCATCGGGTGAAGCGCCATGCAGCGATTGAATTGCTCACGGTGGATGAGATCCGTGACCTGAGTGAAAATGAGACGTCCAGTGTTCATCCCTTATTGAGAATGCACCAAACCTCATCACGCCAGCTCTCTCAAATGCGTCACATGCCTTTTTCTTTATTAGCCGCTTAAAATGAACAACCTACAAAACCTTAACCCGTCCTTAACTGGACGCTAGTG
>DLQD01000055.1:8109-16674 GCA_002480015.1 Opitutia bacterium UBA7441 | reverse complement strand
AGGGGATAAAATTACCGCTTACGGCGGACGCCCAGATATGAAAACCTGTGTGAAGAGCGGATTATGCAGAATCCATTATTTTTAGGTCAGATTCATGTCCTTCGATCGATGCGGGCGGCCGCTTCGTGGATGTCTTCAAGGATGGAGTAGAAGGCCGGCACAAGGAGGAGGGTGATGAAGGTGGCAAAGAGGACCCCGAAGCTGAGAGAGATGGCCATGGGGATGAGGAACTGGGCTTGTAAGCTGGTCTCGAACAGGACCGGGAGGAGTCCGGCGAAGGTTGTTAGTGAGGTCAGAATGATCGGACGGAAACGCATGCCGCCTGCGTCTTCGATCGCTTGGCGGAGAGGTTTACCCTCCTTGCGTTCCTGATTGATGAAGTCGACGAGCACGAGGCTGTCGTTCACCACGACCCCGGCCAGCGCGACGAAGCCGAGGACGGATAGGATGCTCATCGGCTGTCCCATAATCATGTGGCCGCCGATCGCGCCGATCAAGCCGAAGGGGATGACGACCATCACGATGACAGGCTGGATATAGGACTTGAGTGGAATAGCGAGCAGCGCGTAGATGATGAAGAGAGCGATCAGTGTCATCCGTTGGAGGCTGGCAAAAATATCGGCTTGTTCGCGGGCTTCACCTTCGAAGGTCCAGGCGATGCCAGGGTATTCGGCGACGAGCGAATCAAGGAGGCCTCCGCCGCTATCTTCGCCTTTGAGGTTGGCCTTGATCAGGCCCAGGTCGGCGACGCCCTTGTCGGCGTCGGCGGTGATATTAATGACGCGCCGGCGGTCGACACGCGTGATGGAGGCGAAGCCGTCGGTGATCTCGAAATCGGCCACGGCGTCGAAGGGCACTTCGCTGCCGTCGGGGGTGCGAATGCGGAGGTCTTCGAGGTTTTCGACAGAGCGTCGTTCGTCAGGAGGGTAGCGGACCATGACTTTGATGTCGTCGCGGCCGCGTTGGATACGCTGGGCTTCGACCCCGTAAAAGGCGGCGCGGACCTGGCGTCCGAGGTCGGCCTGTCGCAGGCCGAGTGGTTCGGCACTGGGGTGAATGTTGAGCTGAATTTCCCGTTTGCCGCTGCTGTAATTGTCTTTGATATCGAAGAGGCCTTCGTAGGTGGCGAGTTTGGCCTTGACCGTCGCGGCGGCGGCTTGGAGGGCGTCGAAGTCGCGGCCGGAGAGCTGGATGTCGATCGGCATGCCAGCAGCACCGGCAGCGTTGGCGTTGAAGGAGAGTTCTTTGACCCCCGGCACGGGGCCGATCAGCTCACGCCAGCGGTTCGCCAGGCTGGGGGCGGAGAGTGCTTCGATGTCGCCACCGCCGGCGAGGTCTTCGCGCTTGACCAACTCGACGGCGATTTCAGCAATATGGGTGCCGGTAACTTGACCGGCATCGCCCATCGGGCCGCCGCTGCCCTCGAAGGGCTGCGCGCCGATGGTGACGACGGCGTTGTCAAATGGCTCGCCGAGGCCTTCGGCTTCGACTTCGGCGATGAGTTTTTTGAGGCCGTCCTGCATCTGCTCAATCGCACGGGTGGTGAGCTCAATGGGGGTGCCTTCGGGCATGACGAGCTTGGCCACAATGTAGTCGGAGGGGACAGGCGGGAAGAAAACGAAGGGCAGGTGCTTGCCCAGCAGCATGCCGCACATGATCATAAGAATGCCGACAAAAAGCGCCACGGTGGCGTAGCGGTAGGCAAGTACTTGCTTTAGGAAGGGACGGTAGCGGACCTCTATGAAGTTCTCCAAGCCGTCGGCCACCTTGCGCTGCTGGCGCTGCAGCCAGTTGATTTCGCCGCGGCCACCGCTGCCGACGTTGCAGAGCGTGAGGTGGTATGGGAGAACAAGCTTTGACTCGATGAGCGACCAGATGAGAGTAGCAATGACGACGACCGGAATCGGAAAGAAGAATTTGCCGAGGAAGCCGGGGATGGTGAGGATGGGCAGAAATGCGACGATAGTGGTCAACACCGCGAAGGTGACGGGGATCGAGACCCGTTTCGTGCCCGCGACGGAGGCTTCTACGCCGGGTCCACCGTGTTTCTGAAACTGAGTGAAGACGCTCTCGCCGATGATAATGGCGTCGTCGACCACGATGCCGAGCACCAGGATGAAGCCGAACAGTGAGGCCAAATTAATGCTGATCCCGAGCGCGGGCAGGAAGAGCATCGATCCAAGAAAAGAGATCGGGATGCCTAGCATGACGAAGAAGGCGAGCGAGGGACGCAGAAACAGCGTGAGGATAAGCAGGACGAGCATGAGGCCGTAGATGCCATTTTTGATAAGCATCTGCAGACGGCCTTTTAGATAGTAGGTGAAGTCGCGGAAGGTTTCGACCTGAATGCCTTCGGGTAGGTCGCGATTGATCTCGCGGGCGAAGGATTGCACCCGTTCGGAGACATCGAGTGCGCTCTCGTCGCCCATCGCGAAGATACGCAGGAGGACGGCGCGCTGGCCGTTAAACACCGTGACGAGCGGGTCGTCGACAAAGCCGTCGTCCACTGTGGCAAGATCTCGCACGCGGACGACTGCGCCGTCTGCTCGGGTGATCACGGGCATATCTGCAAAGCCCGCGCCGGTGTAGGCTTTGCCCGTGGTGCGTAGCAGAATCTCGCCGCCTCGCGATTTAATCGAACCTCCGGGAATGTCGACCGAGGTGCGGCGGATGGCCTGCACGACCTCGTCAAAAGTGAGCCCGTATTGACGTAGTGCGATTTCGGATACATTGATCGATATCTCAAATTCCGCGACGCCTTTGATGTCTACTTGAGTGATACTCTCGCGTACGTTAAGTTCGTCGCGGATGTATTCGGCGACTTCCTTCAAGGTTTTGACGTCGGCATCTCCATATACGGCTAAGGAGATGACCTCGTTACGAATAAGGAGTTCTTCGACAGTCGGTTCTTCAGCATCTTCTGGGAAGTTGTCGATCGCGTCTACGCGCGCTTTGATCTTATCGCTCACATCGGTGGCGTCGTAGCCGCGCTCCACTTCAATGAAGACGGAGCCGTAGCCTTCAGCGGCTGTAGCGGTGATTTTCTTAATGCCTTCGACGTCTTGTATGCGATCTTCGATCAGCTCCACGATGCCGCTTTCCACCTCCTCAGGTGCGGCTCCCGGGTAGGGGACTGCGATGCTCACTGTGTCGAGGTCGAGTTCAGGGAAAAGCTCCAGCTTGATCGACGTAGCGGTGAATAATCCCGCCACGATGACGATGCCCGCGAGCAAGTTGGCAGCGACGCCGTTTTGTGTGAACCAGCGAATCATAGTGAGTCAATGACTTCGACGGGCATGCCTTCGAGGTAGTAAGCGATGGGACTGATGGCGACGCGGTCACCCGGTTGGAGGCCTTGCTTGGTTGGGAAATCGCTTGATTCTGCTGTAGTCAGGCTCCCGCCTTGCTCGGTGTCGGATCGCAAGCCGATTGAGGGACCAATGATGACTTGTTTCGCGTCGCTCTGGATAATGTTCACTCGACGCGTCTCCAAGGTGTTTGCGTCCGTGACGATGTAGACTGTATCCGAGCCACGCAGAGCGTAGCGTGGCAGCAGGTAGGCATTCGAAATACTGCGCCCCTCGAGCTCGGCGGTCACGAACTGGCCGCGGCGGAGCGGTTCGGGATGCTTTGAGTTAGCTTCAAAGGGATTTTCAATCTCTGCTACGGCATAGAGTAGTCGACTCTTCGGATCGATGGTGGCCTCCATACGGACGAAGCGGGCGATCCAAGTCGGCGAGTCAGCGACGTTGGCCTTTTTCAGCCGGACGAAGCGCTGGCGACGGTCTTTGGTCTCCAGGAGTTCGGCTTCACGGATCGTCACTGGCAGTCGGACTTCTGCGCGGTCTGTCGCGTAGATGCGGGCGACGGGCGCGGCCGGTGCGGCGCTGACATATTGACCGAGGTCGGCGTGGGTGTTGAGGACGCGGCCGTCGAAGGGCGCGGTGATTTCGGTGCGGGCGAGGTTACGCTTGGCACGTTTTAAATTGGCACGGGCACTCTCGATACGCGCCTTGGCTTGGGCGAGTTGTGGCATGCGCAAGGTAAGGTCGCTGGCTTTGCCCTGCCCGAGTGCGGCCCAGTCGGCGGCGGCTTGTTCGGCCAGTGCCGTCTCCTGGGCGAGTCGGAGTTCGGCGTTGGCCAGCTCGGCGGCCTGGGCAGCCACGACGGCCTCATGGTCGGCAGGGTCGATACGTAGGAGTACCTCGCCCTCTTTGAAGCGGCCACCTGCCCGAAAGCTGTCGGCGACTTCGATGATCCGCCCGCTGACTTCGGCCGAGAGGTCGGACTCGGTGCGGGGGAGCACGGTGCCTTGGCTCATGAGGGTCAGCTGGACGCTTTGCGGCTGCACTTCGATCACTTCGACATTGGCGATCGGGCGCATGGGTGAGATTTCGCTGGCCTTGGGCTTAAAGATGACGAGCAGCGCTGTGATGATCAGTGCGCCTAAAAAGATGAGAAAGGTGAGGAGGGTTTTCATGTAAGATGAATGGATTTAGCGGAGCAGTTCTGCGTTGTCGCCCAACCTTGTGCTGGCGGTCGGTTCTGTGCGCCCGCTGACGGGCGACACGCCAACTCGATTGCTCGCATCCGCAAAGTCGCCACCCAGTGCGAGGTAGAGGTCGATGCGGTTTTGCAGGAGGAGATTGGCTGCCCTGATTCGGCGACCGCGCGCGGCATCAGCTGTGCGCTGGGCATCGAGGGCGCTGAGGAAGTCGCCGATGCCACTGCGGTAGCGCTCCCAAGCGAGGGCTTCCGTCTTGGTGGCCTCGTCGGCTGCGATGGTCAGTTTGTCTTGCTCGTCTCGGAGAATTTGCTCTGCGGCCAGAGTCGTCTCGACTTCGAGGAAAGCGCGCAGAGCGATGTCTCGGTAGTTGGCGACGGCTTGATCACGCAGCGCGGCGTTGCGGTCGATGTTGGCGAGGATGCGGCCACCTTGAAAGATGGGTTGGGTGAGGTTACCCGCGAGCGTCCAAACGCTGAAGTCGCCATCGAGCAAATTACCAAACTCTTGCGAGGACGTGCCGCCTGATGCGGTCAGGCTGATCTGGGGTAAAAGCTCTTTCTTCGAGGCGTGGTATTCACGGTCGGCGGCGGCCAGTTGGCGCTCGGCGGCGATGAGGTCAGGGCGGCGCTGCAGGAGCGCGGCGGGCAGGCCGGCGGGCACGGCAGGCGGCAGTTCGGGAAGCCGTATATTACTACGTAAGGTTCCTTCCGGATAGCGACCTAAGACGACTTCAAGCTGGCGCGTTGCCCAGTCGAGCGCGCGCTGGCGGGTGGCAGCGTCGGCTTCGGCGGAGGCTGTTTGGGTACGAATTCGGCGCAGATCGAAGCCTTCAGTCAGGCCGCGCTTGAAGCGTGACTCAAGCGCATTCCGGTTATCGCGGTAGGCCTGAGCGGTACGCTCGGCCAGCGCGAGTTGTTGTTGGGCGGCAATTAGGTTGAACCACGCCTTTGTGGTTTGCGCGGCGAGTGAGAGTTGGACGCCGTAGAGATCGGCTTCGCTGCCCTCGACCCGAGCCAATGCTGCCGAAGTGCGGTCGCGCGAGCGCCCCCAGAGGTCGAGCTCCCAGCTGAGGTTGAGCGCGAGGTCGTAGTTTTCAAAAACCACACCGCCGGTCGAAGCGGGCCCAAAGCTGTTGATCTTTTGCTTGTTGCCACTGAGACCCAAGCCGGCAGAGGGCATCCGTTCGGCGCCAGCGATACGAGCTTCGGCGATCGTTTGGGCGAAGCGGGCGGCTGTCGCTTCGAGTCCGGGGTTGTTGCCTAGGGCCTCGAGGACAAGGGCTTCCAACTCGGGTGCCCTGAAATCACGCAGCCACGCAGTCGGTGTAGTGGCGTCGGCCGCAGTCGCCCAGGTCTCTGGTATTTCGAGGGGTAGACTCGGCTTGCGCTCAGGTGAGGTGGCGCAGGCGCAGAGGACTAGGCTAGCCGCCACTCCCGGTAATCCCGCTTTGAGGTAGCGGCGTTTGTCCCGAACGCCGCTAACTGCTACGCGTCTACCCAAACCTGTGAGTGTTCGGATGATGTCTGCTAAGTTGACTGAAGATTGTTTGTTCATCTCTGACGAAAGCCGGCGACGATAAATGCCGTCAGTTCCTGAAATATAGTATCGAGGTTTGTGGCGTCCAACTTACCCCTGGAGAAGTTTTGTTGAAAACAAGGTGAAGGTCAATTGCGGCTTAGGATATATCGCTTTGAAGGCAAAAGATCGGTGGCTTAGTTTGAGGGTTGCCGTCTCTAGGTCGTGCATCTGTCACAACTCGGTCCTATCGGATTCGCGCCTTGTCAGATGGTCCTGGCAGAGCTTTGCTAGCGATATGACTGAGCATTCAAAAATTCGCTGTGGCGTCGTTGGCACAGGTTATCTGGGGCAGCACCACGCCCGTATTTACGCGGCTCTGGACGAGTGTGAGCTGGTCGGTATCGTCGAAGCAGACGATGCGCGTGCGGCCGAGATCTGCGGTCTCTACGATTGCCAGCGCTTCGACTCTGCACAAGCCCTCGCGGCGGCTTGCGACGCCGTCAGCGTGGTGGTGCCGACCGATAAGCACTGCGAGGTGGCGGTGCCGCTCCTATTGGGTGGTTGCCATTTGCTGATAGAGAAACCGCTCTGCACGAGTTTGGTCGAGGCGGAGGAGATTTTAGCAGCGGCCAAGGCGCGGGGTTGCATTGTGCAGGTTGGCCACATCGAGCACTATAATCCGGTCATGGGCTATTTGGAAAATGCGGTCACCCGGCCGCAATATATCACGGCGGATCGTCTGGCGCCCTTCAACCCGCGCGGGACAGAAGTGGGCGTGGTGCTCGATTTGATGATCCACGACATCGGAGTGATTCTTGCTCTGGTGCGTTCGCCCGTCAAGCAGGTCGATGCGGTCGGCGTGAACGTGCTCTCCAACTCGGAGGACATTGCCAACGCACGTATTACTTTTGAAAACGGCTGCGTGGCCAATATCAACACCAGTCGTGTGAGCCAGAAGAAGGTGCGCGAGATTCGCGTCTTCCAGCCTCAGAATTATCTTTCCCTCAACTTCCAGGATCAAAGCGGCCATTTCCTCCGCAAGGAGGGCGTCGAACTCGTGCGTGAGGAAATTCCGATCGAAAAGGACGAGCCGCTGAAGCTGGAGCTGGCACATTTCGCTCAGGTGGTGAAAAACGCGGGCAAGCCAAAAGTCGGTGCCGAGCTGGGCAAGTCGGCACTCGAACTGGCCATTCAGGTGACTGAATTGATCCACTCTAAATAATATGGTGGCGGGCTCCCTTCCAGTGACTACGAATTTTCCAGAACCGGTCGGCGGGCGGCCGGATTTGCTCTTCGTCGCGGGAGAGCATTCGGGCGATGAGCACGCCGCGCTCTTGTTGGCCGATCTGCGCGCGAAGCGCCCGGATTTGAAAGTGGCCTGCCTCGGCGGGGTCGAGTTGCAAGCCGCGGGCGCACAACTACTCTTCGATCTCACTGCGGTCTCCATTGTTGGCTTTGTCGAAGTGGTGCGGCATTACAATTTTTTCAAGGATCTTTTCAACCGCACGCTCGACTGGATCGAACGGTATCAGCCAAAGCATATCTGCTTCGTCGATTACCCCGGCTTCAACCTGCGTTTGGCCGAGCAGCTCTCCGCTCGCGGTCTTAGTAAGCAGGGCGGTGGCAGGATTGGGCTGAGTTACTACGTGGGCCCTCAAGTCTGGGCGTGGAAGGCGAAGCGTCGTTTCAAGATGGCGCAGCTGCTTGATCGGCTCGGGGTTATTTTTCCCTTTGAAGTGGACTGTTTCGCCGATACCGATTTGCCGACTGAGTTTGTCGGGCATCCCTTCGTGCGGGCGAGCTACCAGCCCCCTTTCACCTACGATACCGCCGCGCCGCTCCTCTTATTGCCGGGCAGTCGGAGTGCTGCAGTCGGGCGCATCTTCCCCTTGCTACTGGCTGGCTTCCGGCAGGCGAGGGCTTCGAAGCCGGATTTAAAAGCGAGGGTCGTTTATCCGAGCTTAAAGATTCAGGAACAACTCGAGGCCATCCTACGCATGCAGCCCGATCTGGCCGGGAGTATCGAATTCAAGCCCAACACGACGGAGCAGTTGCCGGCCAGCGCGGTGCTGATGAGCTCCGGCACAATGTCCCTGGCTTGTGCGCTCTCGGCCATCCCTGGTGCGATCGTCTATCGGCTCAATCCGATGAGCTACTGGCTTGGGCGGGTGCTGGTGAAGGTCAAATATATTGGCATCGCCAACCTTCTCTTGGATCGGCCCTTACATTCGGAATACATTCAGAACGCGGCCAGCCCGAACAAGCTGAGCGCTGAGCTTCTGCATGCGATCAATGATCCTGAGGCAGCTAAAGAGGCCGCTTTGGGTGCATCCGAGTTGCGTCAATTACTGCACGCCGACAGCGACATCTCCCCTGCAGAGTGGTTGGCACGCGGGTTGGAGGATGCTTAAATGCCGCTGGGTGGCTACCTTATAGCAGCTCTACGCATCTACGACGACGTCCGCGTCACCCTTAGGGGTGCAACAGCAGAGTAGGGCGTTGCCCTCGTCCGGTTCGCCAGTGTGGCCGTTCGGATACTC
>DLQD01000055.1:0-7980 GCA_002480015.1 Opitutia bacterium UBA7441 | reverse complement strand
CGTCGCCTGTCCAGGGGACGCTGACACCGGATTTTTGGAAGATGATCTTAGCCATGTTGGACAGACAACTCGGGATCGCGCAGAATGCAAACCGTGAATGAATGTAAATTTTGATGGCGGGCTTACTTCTTGGAGATCATGTAAAAATCGCCTCCCTACCAAGAGCATTTTCGCGAGTAGGTAGCCCAAGTGCCCTTCCTTAAACTCAGTGTTACACAGAGTTTAAGGAAGTCCTTAATGCTTCGAAAAGCGCAAAGTGCCGACTGTGCGTGGATCCTGCATGATTAAGAAATTAAGTGGTATCCTAATGCGCTGCATTGTATCATCGGCGACTCGCTTCTTGATCCTCTCTAGAGCACTTCATGCCGCCGCCACAAGAGCTATGCGCTTAATTCCTCTTCAGTTTATGTGAGATTTCAGCAATCGTGCAGTAAAGTATAGGCACGACGAAGATGGTGAGTAGCGCAAGCATCATGCCTCCGAAGGAGGGAATGGCCATGGGCACCATGATGTCGGCACCGCGCCCCGTCGAGGTGAGCACCGGTATTAGAGCCAGAATCGTGGTCGCACTCGTCATCATGGCGGGCCGCACACGGCGGCTGGCGGCTTCGACGGTGGCCGCGCGTATCGCTACGATGGTTTGTGGTTTTTCTTCTTTGAAGATTTGCTGCAAGTACGTGCATACGATGACGCCGTTGTCAGTGGCGATGCCGAAGAGCGCCAGGAAGCCGACCCAGACGGCAACGCTCAGATTGATCGTACCCATCTGGAAAAGGTCGCGCAGATTGTGGCCGAATAGATTGATGTCCATAAACCAGTCTTGCCCGTAGAGCCAAAGCAGGATGAAGCCACCCGACCAGGCAAAGAGGATGCCCGAAAAAACCAGCAGGGTCGTGCTCACCTTCCTGAATTGGAAATAGAGAATCAACCAGATGGCGAAGAGTGCGACGGGCAGAACGATGGAGAGTTTCTTCTCGGCGCGAATTTGATTTTCGTAGCTTCCAGTGAACTTGTAACTGACTCCGGCGGGTATATGTAATTCGCCGCGGGCAATCTTTTCCCGGAGGTAGGCCTGCGCCTGTTCGACCACCTCCACTTCGGCGTAGTCGTCGCGCTTGTCGAAGATCACATAGCCGACGAGGAAGGTGTCTTCGCTCTTGATCATTTGTGGTCCCCGTGCGTAGCGAATGTCGGCCAATTGCTTGATCGGGATCTGTGAGCCGCCGGGTGCGGCCACGAGTATATTTTCGATCGACTCTATGCTGTCGCGTCGTTCGCGCTGGTAGCGAATGCGAACAGGATAGCGCTCACGGCCCTCGACGGTTTGGGTGATTGCCTTGCCGCCGATCGCGACCTCGATTACATTCTGCACCATGCCGATTTGGATGCCGTAGCGGGCGATCGCTTCGTGGTCTATGTCGATTTCTAGATAAGGCTTACCCACGATTCGGTCGGCCAGCACTGCCTCGGATTTGATCGACGGCACTTCTTTCAAGTAGCCCTCGATCTTTAGTGCGACTTGTTCTAGGGTCTGGAGATCGGGGCCATAAACCTTCAATCCCATGGGTGCGCGCATGCCGCTTTGCAGCATGACGATGCGTGCGGCGATGGGCTGCAGCTTCGGCGCGGAAGTGGTCCCAGGAATGGCGGCGGCTTCGATGATCTTTGCCCAGATATCGTCGGAGTTTTGGATTTCGTCGCGCCACTGACGAAAGGGACGACCATCTTTGTCAGGTATCAGGTTTCCGGATGCGTCGTGGACGAAACGGCCGTTTGTATCATCATATCGAAATGAGAGAGTGTGCCCCTTAGTGTCAGTCTTGTATTCAGATTTGTAGTTGATGATGGTCTCGATCATCGAGATCGGCGCGGGGTCAAGCGGGCTCTCCACCCGACCGATTTTACCCACTGCGGATTCGATTTCGGGAATGGCGTTGATTGCCATGTCCTGCTTGCGGAGTACGTCCATGGCCTCGCCGATGGAGGCGTGGGGCATGGTGGTCGGCATCAGAAGGAAGGATCCTTCATCTAAGTCCGGCATGAACTCTTTACCGAGTCCCGGCATGGCCTGTGCCATGGCTACGTAAGGATCCGACTTTTTGACGAACTCCGGCATCCAGGCGAAGATCATCCCCCAGCCCAGCCAGACGGTGAACCCAGAGACGAGGATGAGGGCGCAGACCAGTAGAAAAATCGTTTTTACGCGGAGCAAGTAGCTCAGGATGCGTGCGTAGAAATGAATAATCAGATAGAAGAGGCCGAGGAGACTCCCTATCAAGAGGGTGACGAAGATGAAATTGAGAAAGCTCTGTTCCACCCCGAGCGGTTGCCAATCCATTGACAAGAACCACGCAGTGAAGAGCGCTACAAGCAGGCACAAGCCGACGCGGAAATACTGTTGCATCAATGGCCATATTTGATTTTCAGCGGCCTTTTTTGATGGTGATTTTGGGCGCTTTTTTTTGCCTAAGAGCCAATGTGCCAGTGGCGGGATGACGGTAAGGACGACGATGATTGAGCCGATTAGGGCGAAGGTCTTTGTGTAGGCCAGCGGCCGGAATAGTTTGCCTTCGGCCGCTTCCATCGTGAAGACGGGGAGGAAGCTGATCACGGTGGTGAGCACTGCGGTGACAACAGCGCCGCTGACCTCGGAGCAGGCGCGGTAAACGATTTCGAGACGGTTCTTCGTCGGGGCTTCAGACGTGAAGCGCGCCGAGGCATGGCACCCTTGCGCGTGGGGCTTCACGAGTGAAGGCCCTGCATTATCTTTGTCGAGATGCCTGTGGATGTTTTCGGTGAGGACGACGCCCATGTCCACTATTGTTCCAATGGCGATGGCGATGCCTGAGAGTGCGACGACGTTTGCATTAACATCGAAGAGCTTCATCCCGATGAAAGCGAAAAGCACCGCCAGGGGTAGCAAGCCGGAGACGAGTGCCGCGCTGCGCAGATGCATGAGCATGAGCACGACGACGATGATGGTGACGAGGATCTGTTGCCGTACCGCATCTTCGAGCGTGCCGAGGGTTTCGTAGATCAAGCCGCTCCGGTCGTAGAAGGGGACGATCTCAACTTGACTGACGGTACCATCGGCCAATGTTTTCTTGGGCAGGCCGGGACTGATGTTTTCGATCTTTTCTTTGACCCGTTGGATCACGGCCAATGGGTTTTCGCCATAGCGAGTGACTACCACGCCGCCGACCGCTTCAGCGCCCGCCTTATCCAGTGCGCCGCGCCGGAGGGCAGGTCCCAATTCGATCTCGGCGACCTGCGCCAAGGTTATAGGTGTGCCCTCATGCGATTTGATCACGGTCTTACGCAGATCATCGATGTTTTCAATGAAGCCAAGTCCGCGAATGACGTATTCGACGCTGTTGACTTCGATGCTACGTGCGCCGACATCAAGATTACTCTGACGCACCGCGTTAAAGACATCGTGTAAAGCAATGTCATAGTTGCGCAAGGCGTCGGGATTGACATCGACTTGATACTCTTTGACGAAGCCGCCAATGGATGCGGCCTCGGCTACTCCGTCGACGCCTTGTAGCGCGTAACGAACATACCAGTCTTGAACGCTTCGGAGTTCTTGCGGGTCCCATCCGCCCGTTGGCTGTCCATTGGCATCGCGTCCTTCGAGTGTATACCAGTAGACCTGCCCGAGTGCGGTGGCGTCGGGACCCAGTTTCGGTGAGGCACCCTCCGGTAAAGTTCCAGCAGGAAGACTGTTAAGTTTTTCCAGAATCCGGCTGCGCGTCCAGTAGAATTCGGCGTCTTCTTTGAAGATGATATAGATCGAGGAGAACCCGAACATGGAGTAACTGCGCACGGTTTTTACTTGTGGCAATCCCAGCAGCGCCGTCGTCAGCGGATAGGTGACCTGGTCTTCGATCTCCTGAGGCGAGCGGCCCATCCATTCCGTAAAGACAATTTGTTGGTTCTCGCCGATGTCGGGAATTGCATCGACCGGTATGGGATCTCGGGGGAGCGATTTCAGTTTCCAGTCAAACGGTGCAACCATGAGCCCCCAAAAAACCAACATCGTCGTCGCGAGGACAACGACGAGTTTGTTCTCAAGGCAGAAACGTATAAGACGATTGATCATTTTGGTTTAATTTCGCCTTTTAGTTCGCCGCAGCGGTGCATCATAGCACCGTAGTAGGGGTTTCGCAGTCTGTCATCGGCTTGCAACCAGTCGGCACCGCGGTCCTTGTAGACCATGGGGCAGTGCATTTTATAGAGAGTATGCTTCTCTATGCCGGACGCGGCTTCGACGGCTTCGATTAAGTGATTGGAAAGTGTTTCAAAAGAGGGGCGGCGAATTGCGTCCAGGGTGTCAGCGGCAATCATATTGTGGATCATTTTGGCGGCCTCCCCGCTGTGGCCGGTGATGCCCATCATCGTTTGGAGTGCTTTCTTCGCGGAGTCGAGATCGTCGTCCGCAAGCGCGGACTGCAAGTCCAGGTAGGGCTCAATCAAGGGTAGCCACTGGGTCGGTTCGAGCGCCCCTTTGGCTGGTGCCTCGGATGATATCGACATCATACTTGGCTTAGCTTTTATTTGTAAGGAGCTGTCGATCTTGAAGGCTCCGTTAGTGACGACAGACTCGCCCGACTCCAAGCCGGAGGCGACGACGTAGTATGCGCCTGCTTTAGCGCCGAGCTGTATTTCGCGTCCTTCGTAGGCTGGCTCTGATTGGCCGGGCACTTCGACGTAGACGACGGCGCGCTGTCCGGTGCGGAGGACGGCTGAGGCGGGGACGAGGCGGGCGTCTTCGACCTTCGCTAGTATGATGGCCTGGACAAACATACCGGGTTTGAGTGCGCCGTCTATATTGTCGACGCGGACCCGAACAGGCACCGTGCGCGAGCGCGGATCGAGTTCAGGTTCGATGAAGTCGATACTGCTCTCGTAGCGGACGCCGGGAATGCTTTGCATTGCGAAGCTAACGGGTTGCCCCACTTGCAGCCAGGGCAGGTCGCTTTCGTAGGCGTCGAGGTAGAGCCAGAGTTCACTGAGGTCAGCAATGGTGTAGAGCGTCTCTCCGGTCTCGAGGTAGTCACCTTCGTTGATTTGCTTGGATAGCACAATGCCGTCGATTGGTGCGGGCAGTTCGAATTGCAATTTGGCGACATCTTGCTCCAGGAGTGCGTTGATTTGAGCGGGCTGCAGATCCCAGAGGAGTAGTTTTTTTCGTGCGGCGTGGGTGAAGCGTCCTTCGGGGTCGCGGCGATAAGCGATGAGGAGTTCGTTTTGTGCGCTGAGTAACTCTGGGCTATACACAAGGGCGAGCGCTTGGCCTTTCGCCACTTGCTGGCCGACGGCATCGACGTAGAGCTTTTCGACGCGGGCGGGGAAGCGGGCGGTCAGTGATTTGACCTCGGTTTCGGCGCGTTCGAGTTTTCCGCTGAGTCGAATGTGATGTGTGGCCGCTTGTCTTAGGACTGGTGAGGTTTCGATTTCAGCCATTGCTTTAGAGCTTTCGCTCATGCGCAAAGTTCGGGGGCTGTCGTTGGTTTCGCTGTCCTCGGTCAATGGAATGAGATCCATGCCGCAGATCGGGCAGTCGCCCGCTTCAGGTTGACGGATTTGCGGGTGCATGGAGCAGGTCCACACGCTGGCGGGTGTTTCGCTGCTCTGCGCCTGCATTGTATCGGCGCCAGTCGCGGCGGCTTCGTCCGGGATGAAGAAGCGGCCGGCGATGAGTCCGAGGGCGAGGAGGCCGCTACCGATGAGGATGTGTGTCGTTTTCATGGGAGGTGACAGTATTTTTGTCTATTAGAGTTGGCCGGTGAGGGCTTCAATTTTGGCTTGGTCTTGCCTGAGGAAGGCGACGGTACGCCAGTATTTGAGTTGTAGATCGAGGAGGGCTCGCTCGCTGTCGATGATCTCGAGCACCGAGATTTGCCCGCTCTCATAGGCGACCTGCGAATTTTCGAGCGCCTGTTCCGCGAGTGGAATGAGCGTTTCCCTGTAGCGCTCCATGCGGCGGGCATTGTCCGCGTGGCGGTTCAGGGTCGCGCTGAGTTCGGATTGAAGGCTGCGTAATCGCTGGCAATACATTTGCTCGATGGAATGTACTGCGGAGTGGGCTGCGCTAATCATGGCGCGGTTTTTGCCCTCCCAAATCGGTAGGTTGACGGCGATAGAGATGTTCCAGGAATCGCGGCCTGCGTCGAGGGTGGGAGTCCCGTTGTCTCCGATCTGGATGTAATTGATCCCGAGTATGACGTCGGGAAAGCGCTGCAACTTGTTGCGCCTTGTTTCGGCTTCGGCGCCCTCTAACTGCCGCCTAAGGGCTTTGAGTTCGGGATTTTTCGTGAGCAGGTCAGTTTGAAGTCGATCGGCGTTGGCCAGCTCTTTGCCAGGGGTCTCAAGGGTATCCACTACGGGCAACTCGCTTTCGTCGATGGCCATAAGGACCGCAAGCCCAGTGCGTTCACTGTAGAGGGCTTGCGCGTGGCTGTCGAGCGAGTCGCGGGTGCGTTCCAGTTCGACTTCCAGGCGGAGGAGCGCGTTGAGGGGCAGCCCGGCACGTACCTGCTGATCCACGATCTGTTGGGCGCGCTCGATCCATTGGAGGTTTTGCTCAGTGCTGTGGACTGTCTGCGTCAGGTAGGCCACCTCGCTGAAGCTGCGGGTGACTGCCTCCTTTAAGCGGAGGCGGCCTTCTTCGTAGAGAAGTGCACGGGCCTCGGCATCCAGCGTGGCCTGCACTTTTTGGACCCGCAGTTTTTCAAACCAAGGAATGGTCTGGCTGAGCGAATAGATGGCTTCCTGGGGGCCAGTACGTGTTTCAACTGATTGACCGAAGTAGGTAAATTGGGCCTTCGGATCGGGTAGTGTGCCGGCGGCTCTGAGACGTATGTCGGCCTGCTCCGCTTTGTATTGCAGGGCGCGCAGTTCATGGTTGGCCGCCAAGGCCTGCTCGACGGCTTGGTGGAGGGAGAGCGATCCAGCCGCAGAGGCCAAAGGAAATAAAGAGAGCAACGCGAGGCGTGTCGCTGCGTTTCGAGCGGCTGAGGCCGTTTTCTTTTGAGTACGAACAAGCTCGGTCAATAAGGCGCGTAGAGTTTGATGATATGGTTTGTGCGTATACATGGATCATGGTGGATCTTCGATTCTTGGTGGGCATGACGGAACCCTGCGGGTAGTCATATTGAGCAATCCCTTCGCACACGGCGCAGGGAGGAACCGGGATCAATCAGATCCTGTAGACACAGTATACCTGGGCGAACGCGGGCGGTGGTGCCTGCGAAACGGTCGCCAGTTGGATACGATGCGAGATTTGAGCCAAAGGCTCAAAATGGATGATCTCAATGGGCGTGAGAAGCAGGGGTAATGGTGCAGCCGCCTGAGGGGTGTCGGATAGATCCTTTTGTGCGGTCACCTGATACTCTTTGAGTGCCTTATGTGGACAATCATTCGGATCATGGTCTTCGCCTGTCTTGACCGGGGCGTTGCTTTGCCCTGACTGACAGCAACTGTGCTCACTGGATGTGCTCCTGACTTCGTCGGTAGTCAACATCCCCGCAGTGCAGCAGCAAAGCGGGTTGAAGATGGCACATGCCATCAAAAGCTGGACGAATTTAGCAAGCACATACCTACTATTGTCATTACGGCTGAATATTGCAAGCGTATGGATCACACTGCCGCATATCCGAATCTATCTAATCGGGCGTTGATCTGCGCGGCTCCGTCATTTTATATTTAGGAATAACATGCCTAAAATCCGCCAAATCGATTACAGAACCGCACGCACGCTGGTCTCATATAGTGGCAAACGTAGCGTCCGCCTGACTGGGGAGGAGACGCGCTACAAATTTTCCGGCATCCTGATCGCGGGCGAGGAGGACGCATTCGCCACAATCGGCGAAGAGCGCAAGGATTGGCAGAAGAGTGCCTTCCCGCTGCCATGGACGGATTCGCCCGATCTGGTCGAGCCGGAGTGAGCTCTGCGCGGTGGAGTCGTTGGCTGTCCTC
>DLQD01000138.1:2188-2609 GCA_002480015.1 Opitutia bacterium UBA7441 | reverse complement strand
TGTAGCGACGTGACGCAAGTCACGTCGACGTATCGAAAGGAATACTGAATTTGAACCACGGATGAACACCGATACACACGGATCAGACAAAATGAAAAGTGAATCAGCCATAATCACACGGCTGAGCTGCCATTCTTCATATCTGTGTCCATCCGCGTCCATCTGTGGTTAAAAAATCTGGACGATCTGCGAGCAGGCACGCGACGATACTATATCCATTGCCCAGTCTGGAAGCTACATCCAGACGAGATAGTCAATGCGAGATCACGCACCCGCGTTGAGCTAACCCCTCAGTCTCGCATCGACTACTCTCCACGGAGCCACACGGCGTCGACCTTGCTAGCACAAGTTCGCTACAAACTTTTTTCACTCAGCGTTTCTATGTAAGGGCAGAATGCGCTTGCTACGCAGTGGCTGCTTT
>DLQD01000138.1:0-2097 GCA_002480015.1 Opitutia bacterium UBA7441 | reverse complement strand
CCTCAGCTGGATGGCGACTGGAGTCGCCACTACGGGGCACGACTCCCCGATACGAGCCTGGCCAGCCGAATCAGTATTTCACACCGCAGCCGTAAGGCACGGTCGTCGCGTTTTCGATCGGCTCGCCGGCTTTGGCGCTCTCAAAGGACGCCTGCACATAGTTCACCGCATTGGGGATGTCCGAAGCGCGGGTGGACTTGATGCTGTCGATGGCGCCTTGGTACACCAGCGTGCCCGCCGGATCGATTAAATACATATGAGGGGTGGTGCGCGCATCGTAAGTTCGGCCGACCTCACCGGACGCGTCCAACAACATGGCCGTGGAGTGCATTCCTTTGGCTTCACGTAGCGCCTCGGCCTGAGAAGGGCTGAGGTAGCCTTGCTTACCTTCCGCCGAAGAGACGATTTGCAACCAAACCACACCGTCCGCAGTCATATCCTTCTGGAGGGCTTGCAGATCTCCGTTGCGGTAGTACTTAACCACAAAAGGACAGCGATGATTGGTCCACTCCAGCACGACATATTTGCCGGCAAAGTCGGACAGGCTGTGATCCACTCCGGTAGAATCAGTCAGCGTAAAATCAGGCGCCGCATACCCCGTATCAAGAGCCGCGTTGAGACTGGTAACTAAAGGCAAAATAAGTGCGAGAAAGAGGTGCGTGATGTTTTTCATAGTCATTGTGAATGTGTTTGCATTACATAGAGTGGCTCATTGCTTACTATTTTTCAAATAGGAGATACGTGGATTCTTGAAAATCCTTGAGCCACATCGCTGAATAAGATTCAAAAGTGTAGGGTCTATGACCCAAGACAATCGCCTGACAAACTTTATGAATGCACTCATCTACACGAACGAATACCCACCCTACAATTACGGAGGCGCTGGAGTGCATGTCGAATACCTCACCCGTGAGCTCTCTAAACTTGCTGATGTCGATGTCGATGTCCGCGCGTTCGGCGACCAGGATGCGCCCAAATACCCACTAAAGGTCCAAGGCTACCCAGTTGACACCGACGCGTTCGGTGCACCGAAATCTCTCCATTCTATTTTCGGCAGCTCACAAAGAGCAATCAGTTACAATGCGGACGGTAATGAAGCCGATATCGTCCACTGCCACACCTGGTATACTCACCTCGCGGGCATCATGACGAAGCTCAATTACGGCATCCCCCTCGTCATCACCGGCCACTCGCTCGAACCGCTCCGCCCCTGGAAGCGCGAGCAACTCGCCGGCGGTTACGATTTCAGCTGCTGGGTCGAAAAGACTGCACTGGAAATGGCGGATGCCGTCATCGCAGTCTCTGAGGGTACTAAGACGGACATCCTCAAGCACTTCAACGTCGCCCCCGATAAGGTGCACGTCATCTACAATGGCATCGACACCGAGGAGTACCACCCCGTCGACCCGAGCCCTGTTCTGAATAAGTTTAACGTCCCCAACGATAAACCTTTCGTCCTCTTCGTCGGCCGCATCACTCGCCAGAAGGGTATTATCCACCTCGTCGAAGCCATCAAATATATGCACGAAGGCTACAACGTCGTGCTCTGCGCCGGCGCTCCTGACACCGAGGAGATCGCCGCCGAGATGAAAGCCGCCGTGGCCGAAGCCAGCAAACAGCGTGACGGCATTTACTGGATCGACCAGATGGTCAACAAGACCGACATCATCCAGCTCTACTCCGGTGCCGCCGTGTTCTGCTGCCCGTCTATCTACGAGCCCTTCGGTATCATCAACCTCGAAGCTATGGCCTGCGAGACCCCTGTCGTCGGCTCCATGGTCGGCGGCATCCCCGAAGTCGTCGTGCACGATGAGACCGGCTACCTCGTGCCCGTCGCTCAACAGCAGGATAGCCCCTTCGCCCCGCTCCATCCCACCGCCTACGCCAAAGACCTGGCTCATCAGGTCAATCGCCTGATGGAAGACCCGGAGAAACGCGCACGCTTCGCCAAAGCCGGCCGTAAACGGGCGGTCGAGCTATTCAGTTGGAAAAGGATCGCTCAACAAACCCGCGACCTCTACGCCTCTTTGCAGAAGTAACTCTCCACTCCCCACTCCCACTCCCCACTCCCCACTCTCCACTCTCCACTCCCCACTC
>DLQD01000123.1 GCA_002480015.1 Opitutia bacterium UBA7441 | reverse complement strand
ACGCACTGATCCTTGTGGTCGCGCATGACTTCCATCTCATATTCCTTCCATCCGAGGAGGCACTCTTCGACGAGTACCTCATGGGTGGGAGACATATCGAGGCCGTTTTGCACCATGCGCTCATACTCCTCGCGGTTGTAAGCGATGCCGCCGCCGGAACCGCCGAGCGTGTAGCTGGGGCGGATGATGATGGGGAAGTCGCCGATCAACTCGTCGGCCGCCTTGAGAGCGTCGGCCAAAGTCTTGACCGTGGCCGAGCGGGCCACGTCGAGGCCGATTTTGAGCATGGCTTGCTTGAAGACGTCGCGCGCTTCACCTTTTTCGATCGCGGCGGGATTGGCGCCGATCATCTGCACCCCGTATTGGTCAAGGATGCCGGCAGCGTTCAGATCCATCGAGAGATTCAAGCCCGTCTGCCCGCCGAGGGTGGGGAGCAGTGCGTCTGGGCGCTCTTTGGCAATTATTTTCTCTAGGCAATCGACGGTAAGTGGCTCGATGTAAGTAACATCCGCAAACTCCGGATCCGTCATGATGGTCGCTGGATTGCTGTTCACAAGGACGACTTGGTAGCCTTCCTCGCGCAGAGCCTTGCAGGCTTGGGTGCCCGAATAGTCAAATTCACAGGCCTGGCCGATGACGATCGGGCCTGAGCCAATGATGAGAATCTTCTTAATATCAGTGCGTTTTGGCATAAAATTGTCGAAAGGCTGTTTTTTTTGAACTTCCATGCAAGCACGAACAGGCCACGGAAACGAAGATATAAGCATGGGGTTTTTTCTCATGGCGTTTGAGTCCGCCTTACCTATGTTTATATCCCACTTTTTTAATATGACTCGTAATAAAAAACCAGTTCTTATCGTCGCGATCGTTCTTGTGGCCCTCATCATTGTGCCCCTGCTTTTACTCGTCCTGACGCGTTCGGGAGGCATTGGAGCTGTCGACCTGACCAGTAGCGACCTCGCTAAGATCCATACGAGCGCTGGCACCGCGGATTTCGAGCTTCGCCAGCTCGCCGAAAAGGTGGAGAAGCTTCTCGAAGAAGAACTCGCCGAAGCCCTCCGCAAGGGCGAACTCTCTTTAGACTTTATGTCTGCGCTCAAGCGCGACGCCACGAAAGGAGAAAAAGCTTTGCAGCGCGGTAAGCTCGACCGCGCTGCTGCGTATTACACAGGTGTCGTTCAAGCCGCCGAAGCGCAGCTTGCCGCGCTTGCGCTGGCTGATAAAGCGCAGGCCCTCAACGACAGCACCTACGCCGAACTCCAGCGCCTCGAATACCTTAAGTCCGCCTTTGCAAATACGTATCGCGAAGCTGTTGAGACGTATAACAATGGGCTCCGCTCGCTCGACGCCGTGGACTATTCATCCAGTGTCGATGCCTTCGAAATGGCTAGCGCCATTCTCGGCGACTTAGAAGCCCGCGCTATTCAACAAACTGCCAGTCTCCTCGAGGCCGCGGATGAAGCGCTTGCCGCGTATCAACTCGAAGTGGCACGCACTGCGTATCAGCGGGTGCTCGATATCGATGCCGCCAACGCCGCAGCGAGCGAAGGCCTCGCGATGGTCACCGCGCTTGAAGGCATCGCCGAAGAGGTCAAAGCCATCCGCTCTCTTGAGGCCGCCGGTCAGTTCGACGCTGCGCTCGCTGAGCTTGAACGTCTCGCGGCAGAGCATCCTCAAAACCCCTTTATCCGCAAACAGCGCACCTCGCTCGAGGCCCGTATCACTGAGCGCAACTACCAGGTTCTACTCACTACCTCCGTCCAAGCCGAAAAAGCGGAGGACTTCGGTGCTGCCATAACCGCTCTTGAAGCCGCTCTCCAGCTTAAGTCCAGTGCCGAGCAGGTAGCGCGCCTCGCCCAGCTAAAAGAAAAATACAAAGCCGCCCGTCTCGAAATCCTCCTGGCCGATGGCTATGAAGCTCTCCAGTCCGGCCGCTATGAGGCCGCGCGCAATTTCTACAAAGAAGCCGTCGCGCTCGCTCCCGAATCGAAGGAAGCCCGTAATGGTCTCGAAAAAGCCTCCAGTCTTTATCTGGCCAATATCCGTTACAGCCAAAACATCGCCGCTGCTGCCAAATACATAAAAGAAGGGCGTTTTCCACTCGCCGCCAAACTGTTTAACGATGCCATGGCCAGCCGCCCCAGCAAGGTAGTGCCCAGTCAAATCGCAGAGGAAAACCGCATTCGTGCCGCTCTTGAAGCTCAATCGGAGGAAGTCTCTGTTACCCTCAAGTCCGACAAACGCACTTATGTCAGCATCATCGGGGTACTCCCACCTGATCGCTTCAAAGAAACTGAACTCCAGCTCTTTCCCGATGTCTATAAAGTGCGTGCGACCCGTTCCGGCTACCAGAGCGTAGAAATCGAGTTCAAAGTCGACGCGACCCAAGGCAATCAAACACTCATCATCGAATGCACCGAAAAACTGTAGTCGAAACCGTAGCGCGACGCTGCAACGAGCATTCCTTGTCTAAGTCAGCGCGCGGAACGTTCGTTGCAGCGTTGCGCTACGGGTGTATTTGCGTTCTCTCCGCACTGCCTCTCGCTGCCGGGCCGGATCCTGACCTTTTCGACGGGCGCAGGTCTCCACTGCATTCCAAGGAAGAGCAATCAGCCACTGGTTTGCCGGAATCCGGCCGCGTCGGCGAGCGCAGTGGCCGTGACGGCTCCGGTGACCAGAGTGAGCCACGCGAGCTCGAAAGTGTGGGCGGTAGCGGGGGCGGCGATACCGTCCAAAGCAACAGTTCCAAAACCGGTGACCGCGGCAACGGGGGCCGCCCCAGCGGCACACCGCCCGACAGTTCCACCGAAACGCCTGCCAGTGGCGGTGGCTCCAGTGCATCCACGACCTCAGGGCAGGGCGGCACGGCATCGGGCGGTGGTGCTGGCGATAGGCCCACCACCGGGTCACCTAATAGCCAAACCGGTGGCAGCGGCAGTCAAGAGCCCCGCAGTTTTGAGGACTTCGGCTTCGGTGGTGCCGGTAGCGCGAAAAAAATCGAGATCAATCGTTCTAAAGACAGCGGGCAGTCCAGCCAAACTTCTGGCCGTGCGTCGAATGGATCCGATGGTCCGACCTCGTCCAGCTCCACCTGCGCAGGCCAGGAAGCCACCAGCGGCTCACAACCTACGCCCGATAGCGCTTCGGGCGACTACGGGACCAACCTTCCTTCCGGACTATGAATACCATGGCGAATCGAGTGACCCGCCTAGAACGAGGCGCCTGGCTTGCGCATCTGGGCTCGTTTTTTCTAGTCACGGCTCTTGCTGCTTCGCCCATCCGCGTAATTGACGAGTCGGCCATTTCATTCACCAGCTTTCTGTCCAGAGCCGATTTCGACCAACGCTATCCGGGCAAGCTGGTCGACGATCCTGCCCAGCTCGAAACCGGCTGGTACGTCATCTATGAGCACGAAGCACTCAATTATTACTTTGGCCCCATTCTGCTCGAATCGATTGGTGAGGACTATCTTGATCAACTCACCGAGGTCGTTGAGGCCGCCGTCGCGCAACGTCCCTCGATCCAAGACTACCGTTTAGAGCTGAGCTACGAGCCGAGCATACGTAGTTCCAGTTCGAGCAGTGCCGAGCCTCTAGCCGAGCCGCCCCTACCCAATTCACTGCCGCCTCAACCTGAACCCCAGCCTAGTTTCTGGGGCTTGATTAAGAAGATCTTCGGATTCGGGTAGGGCGACGCGTAGTAGTCGGGTGGGTTCTACCCTCCGACCGAATGTTCAAGTAGCGTTAAGTGTATCGGGGGACAGAATCCGCCCGACTGCAATTACTCCCAAGAATAGATCATCTTGGTGTAGTAACTGGTATCGAGTTTCTTCTCGGCGGTGCTTTCGCTTTCATACTCATTCTTGATGCCCATGCGGAGCTTCCAGTTCTCGCCACTGCCGACGGGGATCTCTACGCCGCTGTCGTGGACGATGCGATAGTTGGCGAAGTCATCGGTCGCCGGCACGAAGGTGAGATCGTTTTTCATCTTGAAGTATTCCCCGAAGCGGTAGCTGTGAGCGAGGCCGAAGTCGAGTGTCGCGCTGGATTCCGCTTCGGAGTGGTCGTCAAAAGCCGTGTAGCGATAACCGAGACCAGTGCGGGCAACGAGTGTTTGGTGATCTTTCTTGATCAAGCGGTAGGACAGGCCGGCACCTGTTGAGGCGCGTAGGTCAATGTTGTCGATGGGGTCGGTTTCCAACTCTGTTCGGACATACCAGCCGAGCACTTCGCTGAAGAAGGACTCGTAGGAACCGCCGCCAGCCATGCGGTCTTCAGTCTTATTGCCTGCATCCTCGGCCTGCTCGTATTCAAAGAAAAATGCCAGTGCATCGTTCGGCCCCTTGAGCACGGCGTCGAAGCTGGTGCCGAGGCGGTATTTCTCCGTGTTGCCGGATTTGCCCGTCAGGTCGACGCTGGCTTCGTAGCGCCACTCGCGGCGGTTGCGTATACTCTCGGGATCTTCTGCGCCGGGTGTCCATGCGGCCGCGACTTTCGCCGCGCTGGTTTCGAGCACGTCGTCATCGGACTGGATGCGGATGTTGCCTTGGCGATCGCTGGCGATGGGGCCGGCCATGACCGTGCCACTGGCCAGGCGCACCACACGTGGCTGGTCGGAGGCAAAGCTCTCGACTTGTTCCTGCTTGATTTTTAGGGTGCCGGCATAAGTGGTGTCCAAGTGGATCACGCCCTGGTCGATCAAGGTGATCGTGCCAGTCAGTTGTGCGCCGTCGAGGGTGCGCACGACATCGGCTGAGGCCAGGGTGCTCGTGAGGAGCGAGGCGAGCACGATCTTTGTTATTAATTTCATATCAAAAAAATGCGGACTCCCCTAAAAAAGGGAGTCCGCAGTCGGTTGCAAATTACAAGACTTATTCGGATTTGATCAGGATTTCCTTGGCGGAAAGGCCTTGTTTGATCATCGGCAATACGTGCTCGGTGTATGGCACGATGACTTCAAGGACATAGGGGCCATCGTGGGCGATCATCTCTTCGATTGCCGGGCGGAGGTCCTCACGTTTAACAACGCGCCGACCGGCTACGCCGAAACCTTCGGAGATTTTGACGAAATCCGGGTAGATGGCATCTAGATTGTCAGGGCCACCGATGTTGTCCTTGTCGCAAAGAATCGTCTGACCGCGCACGCTTTCGTAGAGGAGGTCTTCCCACTGCACAACCATACCGAGGTGCTGGTTATTGAGGATGATCGTCTTGGCGTTGATCTTTTCGATCTTCGCTGTGGCGAGCTCCTGGATATTCATCATGAAGCAGCCATCGCCGTCGATATTGACGACCAATTTTTCCGGAAAAGCCACCTTTGCGCCAATCGCAGCAGGGAGGCCGAAGCCCATCGTGCCGAGGCCGAGCGAGCTGATGTAGGTGCGCGGCTCACGGAACTTGAAGAATTGGGCCGCCCACATCTGGTGCTGGCCGACGCCCGTTGTGATGATCGCGTCGCCTTGCGTGACTTCGTAGAGAGTTTCAATCGCTTCCTGCTGGGTGATATGGCCCGTCTTATCGTAGCTGAACGGGTGCTCTTTTTTCCATCCCTCGATGGTGGCGTTCCATTCACTAATATCGGGCTTCTTGAATTTCCCTGCCTTAACCAACTCGTTCAGGCGGGTGAGTGCGTATTTGATGTCCGAGTGGATCGGGAGGTGCACACGTTTGTTTTTGTTGTGCTCCGAAGCATCGATGTCGATGTGTACGATCTCTGCCTCAGGTGCGAACTTGGAAACGAGCCCGGTAATACGGTCGTCGAAACGTGCACCAGCGCAGACCAGCACATCGCTATCGCAGACCGCCCAGTTGCCTGCCACGGTGCCGTGCATGCCGAACCAGTAGAGCGACTGCGGGTGCTCCGCGTCGAAGGCACCCAAGCCCATCAAGGTGGAAGCCACGGGTAGACCGGTCAGTTCGGCAAACTCGCGCAACTCAAGGTGCGCCTCGGCCGAGATAATGCCACCGCCGATATAGAGCACCGGGCGCTTGGCCCCCGAGATTAAATCGAGCACTTCAGTCAACTCATCGTCGCTCGCTTTCGGCTTCGTCGATTCGATTTTGTAGCCGGGCAAGTCGATTCGCGCAGGAAAGGTCGGTGCGAAGATGGCTTGCTGCACATCCTTAGGGATGTCGATCACGACGGGGCCCGGGCGGCCAGTCGTGGCGATGTGAAAAGCCTCTTTGACCACGCGCGGGAGGTCCTCTTTGTCGAGGACAAGGAAACTGTGCTTTACGATCGGCAGCGTCATGCCGAAGAAGTCGGTCTCTTGAAACGCGGTTTTTCCGATAAATTGCTGGTAAACCTGCCCCGTGATCGCAATCAGCGGGATGCTGTCCATAAAGGCATCGGCAATACAGGTCACAAGATTCGTCGCGCCGGGGCCCGAAGTAGCCATACAGACACTGGCCTTACCCGTGGCACGGGCGTGTCCGTGTGCCATGAAACCACCGCCCTGCTCAAAGCGGGGCAGGATGGTGCGGATCTTTGTGCTCTTAGTCAGGGCTTGATGCAACTCCATTGAAGCACCACCAGGGTAGGCATACACCACATCCACACCCTCGCGCTCAAGAGAGGCGACCAAGACATCAGCACCCTTCATTTCGGGGCCAATTTCGTCCTGTTCAGGGAAGTCGATTGCTTTATCGGTTTTCATGTTTTTGTGGTGTTTTGCGTGATCTAGTAGGTGTCCGGACACTAGGCCCAAACGAAAGGGCTTGGAAAAAGACAGTAAATCGCCTGCAAATCAAGCACGGAAGCACGCTTCTTTCGACCATCGGTCAGTCTGCACGCAAATCAAAACGGAGTGGTCCGGCCAACAGCCTTATAGCGTGCGGTAACCGTTACCTACGCATTGGCATGCTCTTTGCTAAACTACGGTATGTTTTCTTCAGTTGTCAGAGATGTGTGTTGTGCAGTGTCTGCTTGGCCGATTTGCCCCACTTTCTAATGAGCGCTGGGGTTAAGCTACTGGTGGTCACTGATTTGGATGGGAGCCTGCTGAATGAGTCCTATTCGTGGTCAGCGGCGCGTCCGGCCTTGGCTCGCTTAAGGGCGGAGGATGTGCCTCTGGTTTTGAATTCTAGTAAAACGGTGGCTGAAATGACTGCTTTGGCCGAAGATTTGGACACGCATACTTCACTGGTTGCGGAAAACGGAGGCCTCATCGCCGTGCCAACCCTTGCCGGCGAGTACCGCATAGAGCTGACGGGTTTGTCGC
>DLQD01000144.1 GCA_002480015.1 Opitutia bacterium UBA7441 | reverse complement strand
CTGCTCAGCCGCTGCCTCACCACCAAACAAGCTTACGACTCTATTCAATGGCCGATACTATTCCTCATTTTCGGTATGCTCGGGGTTGGAGCCTCGATGGAGCATACCGGCACCTCGGCCTGGCTCGCCGAGCAGCTCGTCAATTTGGTGGCTACTTTCGTCGCTCCTAGCTGGCAGCCCCTTGTCCTACTCGCTGGCATCTATTTGCTCACCACCACCCTGACCGAGTTACTCTCCAACAACGCCGCCGCTGTCCTCCTAGCCACCTTCGCCATCGGCATGGCCCAGACACTGCAAATTGACCCGCGTCCTTTCCTTGTCGCAATCGCCGTGGCGGCATCCGCCAGTTTTGCCACGCCCATCGGCTACCAAACCAATACCTACGTGTACGGCGTGGGCGGCTACCGCTTCTCCGATTTCATGAAGATTGGTATCCCCCTCAATATTGTTGCCTTTTTTATCACCCTACTCGTTGTCCCAGTCGTTTGGGATTTTTAGGCCTCAAAAAGCATCTGCTACCCCAGCTGAATGACAACGCCCAGTTGCTCAGAAGGTATTCGCCATCGAGAAATCAAAGGTAAACAGGCCAATTACGGATCCACCCGGATAGCCCTCGAACGGGCCAAGCCCGGACTCAAAGCATTCGCGCTTCCACGACGACCGAGCGCTTAAAATTGCATTCATTCCTGCCCCGGCTCCTGCTGCTGGTGATTGCGATTTCCATCATCTACTGTTAGATTAGAAGCCTATCAAGATGGACAATCAAGTGCAGAAGCAGTTGGCCGACTGGCTATCGGAGCAAACGCACACGCCGTTCTACGTGCAGCGTGTATCTGAGGTTTGTGGCGGATGCATTCATCAGGCATACGTATTTGAAAGCTGCGACCGAAGTTACTTTATTAAGATGAATCAAGCGGCGCAACGAGACATCTTTGAGGCCGAGACCGAAGCCCTGGAAATACTTGCCCGCACCGCAACCATTTGTGTCCCCCGCCCCATCGGCTGCGGCTGCATTGGGGAGCGCAGCTTCCTCGCTATGGAGCGACTGCTTTTTGGCTCGAAGACCAGTGATGACTGGCGCCGGATGGGGCAAGAATTAGCCGGACTACACCGCTACACGGACGATCAGTTCGGCTGGCATCGCGATAATTTCATCGGGGCGAGCCCGCAGCTGAACAAACACTACAGTCATTGGATAGATTTCTTCCGTGAGCAACGCCTTCGCCCGCAGTTTGCGATGGCGCACGATGCGGGCATACAATTGTCGAACACCGGAGCACTTCTGGATGCCTTCGCCTCCCGACTCGAAGGACACCACCCCTTCCCTTCCTTGGTCCATGGCGACCTCTGGTCGGGTAACATCGGTTTCCTCGAAGATGGTAGCCCCGTTATTTTCGACCCCGCCTGTTACTTCGGTGATCGCGAAACCGACATCGCCTTTAGCGAGTTCTTCGGCGGCTTCCCCTCTTCTTTTTACGCCGCCTACGAAGCGGCATGGCCATTGCCCAAGGGTTATGCTCAACGCAAGCCATTCTATAATCTTTACCACGTCCTGAACCACGCTAATCTCTTTGGCGGCCACTATATCCAGCAGGCGCAGCAGATGATCAATACTCTGATCACCTAAAAAAAGCGCCTCCGAATCAACAGAGGCGCTTTTGGTAAAACTATAACAGTCGCCTAATAACGGTAATGCTCCTGCTTAAAGGGGCCTGTTTCTTTGACGCCAATGTAAGCGGCTTGTTTCTCGCTGAGCTTGGTCAACTTGCATCCTATTTTCTCGAGATGGAGGCGAGCCACTTCCTCGTCAATGTGCTTGGGAAGGATGTAGACACCTGGAGTGTATTTCTCCACTTGCTTCCAGAGTTCAATCTGGGCGAGCGCTTGATTGGTGAAGCTGTTCGACATTACGAATGAAGGGTGCCCCGTTGCGCAACCGAGGTTCACGAGGCGCCCCTTGGCCAAGAGATAGATGCTGCGGCCATCCGGGAAGGTGTATTTGTCGACCGCACCCTCGTTGTCGGGCTTGATCGACTCCACATCAACACCAGGCATATCGTTCAGGTCATCAACGCCGATCTCGTTGTCGAAGTGCCCGATATTACAGACGATGGCCTGGTCTTTCATCTTAGACATATGGTCGGCCGTAATGATGCCATAATTGCCCGTAGTGGTTACGTAAATGTCGCCCCATCCGAGGGTATCCTCGACAGTGAGAACACGGTGGCCTTCCATCGCGGCTTGCAATGCACAGATTGGATCCACTTCGGTCACGACAACTTGTGCACCCATACCTTTGAGAGCCGCCGCGCAGCCTTTGCCGACATCACCATAGCCACAGACCACACCCACTTTGCCGGAAATCATCACGTCTGTCGCACGCTTGATGCCGTCGATCAGGGACTCGCGACAGCCGTAAAGATTATCAAACTTTGATTTCGTCACGGAGTCGTTGACGTTAATCGCCGGCACTAGAAGCTTGCCTGCATTGTGCATCTCGTAGAGACGATGCACACCGGTCGTTGTTTCTTCGGATACGCCCTTCCACTCTTTGACTACTTCGTGCCAGTGGTTCGGTTTTTCCGCGTTAATTTTCATAAGAAGACGCTTAATGACCTCTTCTTCCAGGCTGCCGGAGTCGGAGTTTACCCAGTCGCTGCCGTCTTCGAGCTCGTAGCCCTTGTGGATCAGGAGCGTGGCGTCGCCGCCATCGTCAACGATGAGTTGCGGGCCGGAACCATCGGGCCAAGTAAGGGCTTGCTCGGTGCACCACCAATAATCTTCCAGTGTTTCGCCCTTCCAGGCAAAGACGGGCACGCCGAGGTTCTTAGCCACATAGGCCGCGGCGTGATCTTGCGTCGAGTAAATATTGCA
>DLQD01000133.1 GCA_002480015.1 Opitutia bacterium UBA7441 | reverse complement strand
CGAGGGGATAAAATTACCGCTTACCAATTTTCGGTGGCTTCTGAGAACGGCCGCCCAGCATTCCACAAAAACAAAAAGCCCGTTCCAGTTGGAACGGGCTTTTGAATAGATGGTTTGCGCGCCGAGAACTAGTTGACTTGCTCGTCGGGCGAGTCGGTGGTTTCCGTTTCGGATTCGACGGCATCGGCTTCAGGTACTGCACCTTCAGTCTCTTCAGCGTTGAACTCAGGTGTGGGCAAGGCCACGCCTTCGATGAGTTCGGCCGCCTCTTCGGGGCTGAGCTGCTCCATTTCGGCACCGAGGGTGTCGATTCGCAGGTTGCGGTAGGCTGGAAGACCAGTGCCCGCAGGAATGAGGTGCCCCATGATGACGTTTTCCTTGAAACCCTTGAGCATGTCGACCTTGCCGAGTGTCGAGGCGTCGGTGAGCACGCGTGTGGTTTCCTGGAAGGATGCGGCGGAGATGAAGGACTCTGTCTCAAGCGAGGCCTTGGTAATACCGAGGAGCACAGGCTCCCCTTCTGCGGGCATACCACCGGCTTCTTCGATGTGATCGTTGGCCGACATGAACTCGAAGCGGTCAACTTGCTCGCCCCAGAAGAAGTCGGAATCACCCGGATCGGTGATACGAACCTTCTTGAGCATTTGCGAGATGATGACTTCGATGTGCTTGTCGTTAATTTCCACGCCTTGTAGACGGTAAACCTTTTGAATCTCCGCGATGAGATAGTCTTGCACCGCTGACGGCCCGAGAATTTCAAGGATTTCGTGCGGATCGGCACCACCTTCAGTCAGGTTCTGGCCTTTATGGACGAGGTCGCCGACTTGAACAACGAGGTGCTTACCATGCGGAATGAGGTGGGCTTCTTCGTCGCCAGTCTCAGGGTCGGTGACGAGGAGTTTTTTCTTACCGCGCACTGTGCCGTCGAGAGAGACAATACCGTCGATTTTAGCCATTTCGGCGGCGTCCTTCGGACGGCGCGCCTCGAAGAGCTCGGCCACACGGGGGAGACCACCGGTGATGTCCTGCGTCTTGGACGCTTGACGCGGGGTTTTCGCCAGCATGGTGCCGGGTGCAATTTCGTCGTCTTCGTTGACAGACACCTGTGCTCCGGTCGGAATCGCGTACGTCGCGATGACCTTATTTGCGTCGTCGATGATGTTGACGGCTGGGTTCAAGTCTTCCTTATGCTCGATCACGACAGTAGCAATACGGCCGGTGGACTCGTCGAGCTCACGCTTGACGGTAACACCGGGGATCATATCAGTGAAGCCGATACGACCCGCTTTTTCTGAAAGAATAGGAATATTGTGCGGATCCCACATAGCGAGGATCTCACCCTTGTCGATCATGTCGCCATCGCCCTTAGTCAGGACGGAGCCAACAACAATCTTATAGGTTTCGATCTCACGATCCTCTTCGTCGATGATTTGAACAGACCCTGTCTTGTTAAGGACAATGTTTGCGCCATCAGCGGTTTGCACGATTCGAAGTCCCTTATACCTGACTTTACCACCAGTGCGGATCTTGATCTCGGGATTCTTGAGAACACCAGACGCGATACCACCGATGTGGAAGGTACGCATAGTGAGCTGCGTGCCAGGTTCACCGATCGACTGGGCGGCGATGATACCAACGGACGCGCCACGCTCAACCATCGCACTATAAGCGGGATTGATACCGTATTCGAGTGCCGTGATGCCGACCTTCTTGCGAGTCGTCAGCGCAGAAAGAACCTTTACGCGCTCGACACCGACATCTTCAATCTTGCGAGCCGCTTCTTCAGTGATGAGCTCGCCATTCTTGACTAGGAACTCGTCTGGATTGAGTGGGTTTTTAATGTCGTTCGATGAGCAGCGGCCGACGATACGATCATACAGGGAAACAATTTCGTCGTCTCCCTCATAGATCGCATACTTCCAGACACCGTCGCGGTTGCCATCATCGAAGTCTTCGATGATGCAGTCCATAGCAACGTCACAGAGCTTACGAGTCAGGTAGCCGGCATCCGCAGTCTTGAGCGCGGTATCGGCGAGGCCCTTACGTGCTCCATGCGTCGAGATGAAGTATTCAAGAACAGAGAGACCTTCGCGGAAGGAGGAAAGGATCGGGCGCTCGATAATTTCACCGGAGGGCTTGGCCATCAAACCACGAGTGCCACAAAGCTGGCGAACCTGTTGCTTGTTACCACGTGCACCGGAATCCATCATCAGGTAAACGGGATTCACAGTATCCTTGCCACCATTGGACTTGAGCTCTTCGAACACCGCCTTGGCAATGTCGTCAGTGCAACCAGTCCAGATATCGATGATTTTGTTATAACGCTCACCTTCGGTGATAATACCCTTCTTGTACTGACCTTCGACTTCGTCGATCTTCTTACGCGCCGCCTTCACGATGGCAGGCTTGGCTGGCGGGATGATCATGTCGTCGATACCGATGGAAACACCCGCTTTCGTGGCGATCTTGAAGCCGGTATCCTTAAGGCGGTCAAGTGTGGTCACAGTGCGCTCGCGGCCTACAGTCTTGTAGGTTTGGAGGATGATGTCCCCCAACTTAGATTTCGGCACGGGGAAGTTGATAAAACCAAGCTCATCCGGCCAAATGGTGTTGAAAATAACACGACCGACCGTGGTGCGGATAACCTTCTTGTCCGCACGACCGAAGACCGAGTCTTCTTTCTCAAAGTCGGGATTGATGAACATGATCCAGTCATGAACGTTCAGCGCGCCATCGACGACCGCAGTGTCGAGTTCGTCGGCATCGACGACCATTGGTAGACGCTTATCTTCTGTCGGCTTGACCGGTGGATCCAGTGTAAGGAAGTAGGAACCGAGAACGATGTCCTGTGAGGGAGTCAGGATAGGCTTACCACTTGAAGGAGAGAAGATGTTGTGCGTCGCCATCATGAGGGTTTTAGCCTCCATCACAGCTTCGAGCGAGAGAGGCACGTGGACTGCCATTTGGTCACCATCGAAGTCAGCATTATAAGCTGTGCAAACGAGCGGATGGACACGGATCGCATCACCTTCGATCAGTACAGGCTCAAAGGCCTGAATCGAAAGACGGTGGAGCGTAGGCGCACGATTCAAGAGCACGGGGTGCCCCTTGGTGACTTCTTCGAGAATATCCCAAACTTCGGGAGATTGCTTCTCGATCATCTTACGCGCACCGCGAACAGTGTGCACGAAGCCAAGCTCCTTGAGGCGGCGGATGATGAACGGCTCGAACAGAACGAGCGCCATTTTCTTGGGTAAACCACACTGGTTGAGCTTCAATTCGGGCCCCGTCACGATAACGGAGCGACCGGAGTAGTCCACGCGCTTACCGAGAAGATTTTGACGGAAGCGCCCCTGTTTGCCCTTGAGCATGTCGGAAAGCGACTTAAGAGGGCGGTTGCCAGCACCCGTCACCGCACGACCATGACGACCATTATCGAAAAGAGCGTCGACTGCTTCTTGTAGCATGCGCTTTTCGTTATGGATGATGACGTCGGGAGTCTTTAGCGAGAGAAGATTCTTCAGGCGATTGTTCCGATTGATGACACGACGGTAGAGGTCGTTCAAATCGGAAGTCGCGAAGCGACCACCTTCCAGCGGGACGAGCGGACGCAGGTCTGGCGGGATAACCGGCAGGACTTCAAGCACCATCCACTCTGGGCGAGTACCAGACTCCATGAAACCTTGGATCGTTTTCAGACGCTTAGAGATCTTCTTCTTGATTTGCTTCGAGCGAGTGGCGTGCATTTGCTCGTGTAGCTCGGCTACGGTGGACTCAAGGTCAACCAAGGCGAGTGCATCGCGAACGGCCTCCGCCCCCATGCGGGCGACAAAGGAATCCTCGCCATACTCGTCCTGAGCTTGAAGATACTCTTGCTCGGTGAGGAGCGCACGTTCTTCAAGAGGCGTCTTACCCGGATCGATCACGAGGTAATTTTCGTAATAAATAACTCGCTCTAGGTTACGCGCAGTGATGTCAAGCAGTAGGCCGAGACGGCTGGGCATACTCTTTAAAAACCAGATATGCGAAACGGGAACGGCCAGCTCAATATGGCCCATCCGGTCACGGCGGACGCGAGAGACAGTGACTTCGACGCCACAGCGGTCGCAGATCACACCCTTATACTTGATGCGCTTGTATTTGCCACAGGCGCACTCGTAGTCGCGAACAGGACCGAAGATACGCTGGCAGAAAAGCCCGCCCGGCTCCGGCTTGAATGTGCGATAGTTGATCGTCTCGGGATTCTTGACCTCACCACGGGACCATTCACGTATGGCCTCGGGCGCGGCGACTGTAATACCGACACGGTCGAATGATTTAGTGGCTTCATAGCCTAGGACGTCGCGTGCTACTTCGTTGCTCATTTAGTAAACCTTTTTTGAAATGTTGCGGTTAATCGCTGATAACGACCCTTAGACGTCGATCGCGGAGTCGAGCTCGAACTTCCCTTCGGAGCCGAGGCGAACATCGAGACAGAGACTTTGGATTTCCTTCATCAAAACGTTGAACGACTGAGGCGTTCCCGCTTGTAGACTGTTGTCACCCTTGACGAGCGATTCGTAGATGCGTGTGCGCCCCGCGACATCGTCGGACTTGACGGTGAGGAGCTCTTGCAGCGTATAGGCGGCACCGTATGCTTCGAGTGCCCAAACTTCCATTTCCCCGAAACGCTGGCCACCATACTGCGCCTTACCACCGAGCGGCTGCTGGGTGATGAGAGAGTAAGGACCTACGGCACGTGCGTGGATCTTGGAAGCGACCAAGTGGTTGAGCTTCAGCATATACATGTAGCCAACCACGACCTCCTGATGGAGTTCTTCGCCAGTACGACCATCGAAGAGAATGCTCTTTCCTGTGGCAGGCAGTCCAGCTTCTTCGAGATACTCGCGCACCTTGGCTTCACTGATACCGTCGAAGACAGGAGTGGCGACCTTGAGGCCGAGCTTTTTACACGCCCAACCGAGGTGAGTTTCCAAAACCTGACCCACGTTCATACGAGAGGGAACGCCAAGCGGATTTAAGCAGATTTCGATCGGCGTGCCATCAGGAAGGTGAGGCATGTCTTCTTCGGGCACGATCTTCGCGACTACGCCTTTATTACCGTGACGACCGGCCATCTTATCACCGACCTGCATTTTACGCTTCTTGGCGATGTAAACCTTAACGCTCTTGACCACACCTTGATCGGTGTCTTCTCCGGACTCGACACCATCAATCTTGCGATCACGGTCATAGTCGAGTTCGTCGAACTTACCTTGGTAGTTGCTGACAATTTCCATGATCTTGATCTTAACCGGCGATGGGTCGATCTCGATATCCTTGGAAACGGCTGCGAGGCGGCGGAGCAAGGTCTTGGTGATTTTGCGGTTGGCCGGGATAATGATTTCGCCGGTGTCACCATTCTTCACATCGAGTGGGATCTTTTCTCCGAGCAGGATGTTGGAGAGGGCTTCAGTCAAATCTTCGCGAAGCTTGTCACTCTGAGAGCGGTATTCTTCGTTAATCTTCTTGATCTGACGGCGACGATCGGATGCGGACATTTGCTCGGGCTCGCCATCGACACGGGCGGAAACCTTCACGTCCATAATGATACCGCGAACACCTGAAGGCACGACCAGTGAGGTGTCTTTCACGTCAGCAGCCTTTTCACCGAAGATCGCACGGAGGAGCTTTTCCTCGGGGGCAAGTTCGGTCTCAGACTTCGGCGTGATCTTACCGACCAGGATATCACCTGGCTTCACTTCGGCACCCACGCGGATGACCCCGTCGTGGTTGAGATCCTTGAGTGCTTCTTCACCAACATTCGGAATGTCACGAGTGATTTCTTCCGGACCGAGCTTCGTATCACGAGCAGTGACTTCGAACTCATCGACGTGAATCGAAGTGAAGATATCGTCTTTGACGATCTTCTCGGAGATCAGAATAGCATCCTCGAAATTATAACCATTCCAAGGCATGAAAGCCACGAGAATGTTACGCCCGATGGCGAGTTCGCCGTTGTCGGTGGAGGCGCCGTCGGCGAGGATATCGCCTTTCTTGACGGGTTGGCCACGCGAAACGATTGGTTTTTGGTTGAAGCATGTGCCCGCATTGGAGCGCATGAACTTACGCAGATCGTAAACGTAGATATCCTTCTTCGGGTCAGTCTTGATGTCCTTAGCTTTCGCGGGGAGCTCACCGTCTTTCGTCAATACGATGCGGTTGGCATCGACTTGGGCAATAATGCCGTCGATATCGGCCACTTCGACCGTCTTGGAGTCGATCGCAACACGCTCTTCGATACCAGTCCCAACAAATGGTGACTCTGACTGAAGCAGTGGCACACCTTGGCGCTGCATGTTCGAGCCCATGAGCGCGCGGTTGGCGTCATCGTGTTCGAGGAATGGAATGAGACCCGCTGCGACCGATACCAATTGTTTCGGCGAAACGTCCATGTAGTGGACTTCCTTGGGGTCAAGTTCGAGCACTTCATCCTGATTACGACAGGTAACACGTGTGCCGACCAGTTTACCGTTCTTATCGATCTCAGAGTTGGCCTGAGCGATCATGTAAGGCTCTTCCTGATCAGCGTTCAGGTATTCGACGTCGTCCAGGACCTTGCCATCAACGACCTTGCGGTAAGGCGTTTCGATGAAGCCAAACTCATTAATACGCGAATAAAGCGAAAGCGAGTTGATCAGACCGATGTTAGGACCTTCAGGAGTCTCAATTGGGCAGATACGGCCATAGTGCGAGGGGTGCACGTCACGGACTTCGAAACCGGCACGCTCACGATTCAGACCACCGGGTCCGAGGGCAGAGAGGCGACGCTTGTGAGTCAATTCGGCCAGAGGATTGATCTGGTCCATGAACTGGGATAGCTGGCTACGTGCAAAGAAATCACGAATGACCGTAGATAGCGC
>DLQD01000080.1:16759-41265 GCA_002480015.1 Opitutia bacterium UBA7441 | reverse complement strand
CTATAATTCATGGAAATGCTCTAGACTGGTGTTTCTCGGGCAAAGGACGAAGAACTCAAAAAAAGCCGCCCGGTTTCCCGAGCGGCTTTTGAAAGTGATTTAACTAGTAGAACTAGTAGCTGTCGCGACCACCACGGCCACCGCGATCGCGATCGAAACCGCCGCGTCCGCCGCGATCACGGCCACCGCCGCCACCACGGTTAAAACCGCCGCGACCACCGCCACCGCCACCGTAGCCGCCGCCACCGTAGCCGCCGCCACCGCCACCGCCTTGAGGGCGTTCTTCGCGGGGACGTGCTTCGTTGATGGTCAGGGCGCGACCGGAAAATTCTACACCGTTCAAGCCTTCGATCGCTGCATTCATTTCCTCGACCGTTCCCATCGAGACGAAAGCAAAGCCGCGGGGGCGGCCAGACTCACGGTCTTTGACGATGAAAACGTCGGTTACGGTGCCGTGTGCTTCGAAAAGCTCGCGGATTTCACTATCTGTGGCATCGTAGGACAGATTGCCTACATACATCTTTGTATTCATTTATTTACCTTTATCATTGGGCTATCCCACTTGCTTCTTTGCTTTGAGTTCCGCTTGAGTGCGGAGCCACCCGACTGAATACATTGACTGTTCCAACTGATGTTACCCGTGCGCTGAATCCTAACATGTGTTATAGACAGGTAGCTTATCCTCTGTTTTCAGAAAAAAAGCAAGCTGGATCGTTCGCAGCGCAGAAAGTTTACTGAACCGTCTCCGCCTGCAGTGCGACCGAGTGTCCGCTTGGAATATAGCATCGTATGCTGCCTCCTTTAGGTGGCAGCCCCTCAGTCACTTCGAAAGCCTACAAGTCCCAGACCTAAAGGAGTGGGGATACGCACAACAGCCACACTTTCACGCTCACCTAAGCGGTTCACCGCCGGCTACTCGTGGTGATACTTTGAACCGGTCTGAATGGAGACAGCGCGGTAGAGCTGCTCACAAAGAAGCATTCGGGCGATCTCGTGCGTGAAAGTAAAGGGTGAGAGCGAAAGCAAAACGTCCGCGCGTGACTTGACCGCAGCGCTGAGGCCGTAGGCCCCGCCGACGATAAAGACAGCTGAGCGACCTTGAAGGGCCTGGAGTTCAGCCGCCAGTTTCTGCGAGCTGCAAGTGCGCCCTTCTTCAGCCATCGCGTAGATACGCGCATCGCCACGCTTGGCAAGCGCGTCGAGGATGCGCTCGCCCTCGCTTTCGACGTCGCCGTCCTTCAGCTCGACGAGCTCAAAATTTCCCTGCCGCTTGAGGCGCTTGGCAAAGTCGTCGCAGAGCGCGGCCAGCGAGCGGTTCTTCATTTTGCCAACGGCTATGATAGTGTAGCGGAACATTTATAAATGGCGGAGACAGCGTAGCAAAATTCACTTAATTCGTAATTCGACGACGACCGGGCGATGATCGCTGACGTAGCTGCGGAGCACCTCGCTGGAGCAGACTTGGTAGCTGGGTGGAACGAAAACGAAGTCGAGCCCATGCACAGGTAAGAGCGAGGGGAACGTCCGGCTCCTTCGCCCCTGCGGCAGGAGCCGGTAGTCGCATTGATTTTCCAAATATTGAAAGAGGTGGCGGACGGCATCGCCCCGGCGGCCGGAGCGGCTATTGAAATCGCCGCAGACCAAAGGTGCGAGGTGCGGCGTGCCCTCGTCGGTGTACTTCTTATTGACGAGGAATTGAATCAGCGTTTCGACCTGTTCAATTCTGCGAAGGCGCGAGCGAAAATCGAGGTGCAGGTTGACTACGGGCAGGATGCCGTGCGGCGTCTCCAATTCGGCACAGACGAAGCCCTTTTCCCCGAGCGAGGCCTGGCCGAAGGCCTCGTGCTCGGCATGCCGGATCGGGAAACGTGTGAGCAAGGCATTACCGTAGGCCAAGGGCAGCCTACCGGAGCGCCGATTATGCACTCCCAAGTAGGCGTGCTCGTAACCTGCCTGTTCCTGTAAAACATCGAGCAAGTGTATGCGGCGATTCCAGTGTGAGTCCTCATCAACCTCCTGTAACGCCACGATATCGGCATCCACCTTCCGGAGGAGATGCGCGACCCGCCGGAGACTACGCTCAATCCCACGAGCCGAGTGGAAGCCCTGGTAGGCCGACAAACCGCGTCCGTGTGCAATATTCAGCGTAAGGATACGTAAGGTCTGCAAGCCATCAGCCATAGAAAAAATAGACGTCACGTTCGGTCCGGAGAGCTCCTTACATTCTACGAATCGCTCGCGTCCTTGACCGACTTTGCGTAAAGAGACACCGACTTAAAAAGACTGTCGGCAAACGAGGCAATGGTTACCAGAATGAGCTGCAACTCAACATCGGAAAAAACAAGCGCCTCGCCCTCCTTGAAGACTTTGCGTTGGTCGATGAGCTTACCGTGCGCCTTCCCAGCGTCGACCTCGCGACTCAGGATTTCAACCGTCTTCAGTTCCAGCACAAGCTCGCCCTTGTCGTCGAGCTGCGGCTCTTTAACGATGCCCCCCTGCTGCATGAGGGCCTGCAGGATAAAGCCGAGCGAGATAATGGAATCCTCCAATTCGCACATGATGCCGTAGTCCTGCTCCAGGCGGTTGAATTTCTCGTCGAGCTGCACTGGTAGGAACGCACGCTGAGATTTCTGCGCTTCCGCGTGCGCCTCGGGACTGACCTGGGGACTGGCCTTCGTGGCCTTGACCAGAGCGAGGAAGAAATGCGCATTATTCATCCCAGTCACGGCCAAATTCATGCAGTCACCAATCACCTGACGCACGAGAAGGTCGCGGGCGTAGGCCTGCATCTGCTCGAAATTCTGGTGGCGCGGTCCGGCCGGCATGACCTTGGGCGCGTTGACCCGTGCGTTATAGGCCTCCTCTTGCACGCACTCGCGAGCGGCAAGGTTAAAGGCCAACATATCAAAATGGCGCTGCATGCCGGCCATGAACTGTTGGGCGACTTGCTGCAAGTTGACTTGCTGTGGCTGGCCTGGGTTCGGTGGTGTGTTATCGGACATGATGCCCTTCAGGAAAGTCGATATTGAGCCAAGGGACAACCTTGGAATGTAGCAGTGCTGAAAATTGAGGTGGCCTGCGACCTCGGCCTGCCCGTATCGACCCAGCCAAGCGTCGCATCCGTCGCGCAGGTCCAGGGTCGGGCTGCCCTGGCTCTTCACGATAAACCGATTTCGGTTGTTGTCCGGCAGCTCTATTCTAAACTGGTCTACCTTGATCGATTTTTTAATACAACACGTAGTCGACCCGCTGATCGATTTCCTGGGGGGCAGCCTCGTCTTTGTCCTAACGAATTTGACGACGGTGCTCGGCTTCGTGCTCGCGCTCTTGATCATCCGGCGGGTCTTCGCCGAGAAGCGCAATCCGAGCAATTTCTTCGCTTGGTTCCTACTCGTCGTCTTCGCCCCTGTGCTCGGCGTGCCGCTCTACTTTATGTTTGGTGGACGGAAGAGCCGTCGGATGGCACGGATCAAACGCGAGGTCAGCCACCATGCGTTCGACCTATCGAGAACCCGCCACGAACCGAATCTACATAAGGGAGACATCCTCGCCCTGGAGACCATCAATCAGGCAAGCAAGGGCAACCACTTTGAACTTCTGCCGGATGGCGTCGCTGCCTTCAAACGCCTCTGCCATGAAATCGAAGCCGCCGAGCACACCATCCATATCGCCACTTACATCTTGGGCAACGACGCCACCGGCCAGAAGATCGTCGACCTACTGACCCGGCGTGCCAAAGAGGGCGTCACCGTCCGCCTGCTCCTCGACTCGCTCGGCAGTTGGAACAAGACCCGTGCGGCGCGGCTCAAGATCCGCAAAGCCGGTGGACAGGTCGCTATGTTCATGCCCGTCTTGCCGATCCAGACGCAAACATCCTCCAATCTTCGTAACCACCGCAAGATCGCTATCTTTGACAACTATCGCGCGATCACCGGGGGGCAAAACATCGATGTGCGCTTCATGGGCGAAGTAGACTCAGCGGAACTCTTCGCCGACTTCAGTATCGTCACACAAGGGCCGGCCGTCGCCGAACTGACCCGAACTTTTATCAGTGACTGGGCTTTTGCGGCCAAAGAAGATCCCGCTCTACATGTTGACCTACTTCGCCACATCCCTGAGGAGGCGGGCGATAGCACGATCGAAGTCATTGCCAGTGGCCCCGATGTGGCCAACGATCCTCTCTGGGAGCAAATCGTGCGTATCATTCAAGAATTTAAACAGAGCCTGACCATCATCACGCCCTATTTCATCCCCGACGAGGTCATCCTGCGCTCGCTCATCGTCAAAGCGCATACGGGCCGACACATCCGGCTCATCCTGCCGCTCCACTCCAACCAAGGCCTCGCCGACATCGCCCGTCATACCTACCTCGCGGAGTTGGAGGCGGCTGGAGTCGAAATCCTCTTTTATACCCCCCGCATGCTCCATGCCAAAATGATCCTTGCTGACGGAAAGGTGGGGATTGTCGGCTCAGCTAATATCGACATGCGTTCACTCTTCGTCAATTTCGAGATCGCCGTATTGCACTACAGCTCGGGCGACATCGAAAAACTCACCGCCTGGTGCAAACAGATCGAGCGCGAATGCACCGACTACAAGTCCGCCATCAGCGACAATAGACTGATGCCCTCTAAGCTCAAACAAGACATCGTCCGCCTGCTGGTGCCACTGCTTTAACGCGCCAACTCGAATTCTACATTCAGTTCGAATAGGATCGAACTCGTCATCCAGGCAGCTTGCGTCCAACATATGAGCATGCTCCGCGAATTCCTCTACGAACATACCGAAATAATCCTCTGGCTAACGGGGATCAGTCTCAGTGCATTCGTCGTCTCGATCCTGCTCTTTCCGTTCATTATTATACGTCTGCCAGATGATTTTTTCGTGCGCCCCCCGCCCGCACCGGCAAGCCTCTCCCCTATCCGCCTCACGCTCAAAATCCTGAAAAACTGTTTGGGTATTTTCTTCGTCCTCGTCGGCTTGATCATGCTTTTTATTCCGGGGCAGGGTGTCCTGACTATGCTCTTCGGCGTCAGTTTGACGGATTTCCCGGGGAAACGCCATCTGGAACACAGAATCATCCGCCTCCCGCGCGTCTACCGGAGCTTAAACTGGTTGCGTGCCAGGGCCGAACGCCCCCCTTACATACTCCCGAAAAACTCCCCATGCGATTAGGCTCACCCGATATTTTCGCTGAATCAAACGCGTCGGCTCCTTGAAAGAATCCATCGAAGCGGCGACACAGAACGCAGTGGCCAAGGCCTCCGGAAGTGGCCGCAATATGCGGAAGCATTTCGGCGATCGATTCGATTTCTAGAACGCTGGCGCTCGTCAGTGATGAGGCGCATGTCGAATTCTCACGGCGGCTATGGCCTCCGTGCACATCCAGTACGTTCCCCATTCTAAAAATTCCCCCCGACAATCGCCATCCACTCGGAAAACTACTTGCAGGTCGGCACCCGCTCGAACTAGCTAGGGAGCGATGACACGCACCCGTATCTTTCTTTGCTCGTTCGCCTCTGGCCTGGCGCTCTTCCTCAGCGGCTGCGGCCGGAGTCAAACAAACGTCGAACAAGGCAATGCTGAGCAGGAACTCTACATCGGCCTCGGCACGGAACCGGAGGGCCTCGACCCCCACATCGTCACGGGCGTCACAGAGCACTACGTCCTTCTCGCACTCTTCGAGGGGCTGACCACCGTGCATCCGGAGACATTGGCGATCGAACCGGGCGTCGCCCTGTCCTGGGATATCTCGGAGGACGGCCTGCGCTACACCTTCCACCTCGATCCCGGAGCCCGTTGGTCGAATGGCGATCCGCTCACAGCGGAGGACTTCCTCTTCGCCTACGAGCGGATTCTCACTCCTACGATGGGTGCCCCCTACGCCTATATGCTCTACGGTATCCGGGGCGCGGAAGCGTTCAATAAAGGCGAGCAGCCGGACTTCGCCGAGGTCGGCCTCAGCTCGCCGGATCCGCAAACACTGGTCATCGAGCTCGAAGCGCCCACCCCCTACTTGCTCAGCCTGCCGACCCACTACACTTGGTTCCCTTTGCACAAAGCGACTGTGCTCGCCCACGGGGACATGACCGACCGCATCTCCAAGTGGACGAAGCCGGGCAACTTTGTTGGCAACGGTCCCTTCGCTCTGCAAGACTGGCGACTCAACCACTCGATCGAGGTGGTTAAAAATCCCTACTATAATGCGGCCGACGCCGTACGGCTCAACGCCATCCACTTTCTCCCCATCGATCTCGATACAGAGGAGCGCGCCTTCCGCGCCAACCAGCTACATTTAACCAGTACCGTACCGATCCCACGCATCGATTGGTACCGCGCTAACCAACCCGAGCGTTTGCACTTCGACACCTACCTCGGCGTCTACTACTATTTGATCAACACCGAGCACGGCGCACTCAAAGACGCCCGCGTGCGTAAAGCGCTCGCTTACTCGATCGACCGCGAATCACTGACCGAGTATGTGCTTAAGGCCGGGCAAAAACCTGCCTATCATTTCACCCCGCCGAACACCGGCGGCTACACGGCCGAGGTCAAGCTCCCCTACGATCCCGATCTCGCTCGCCGCCTACTGGCCGAAGCGGGCTATCCCGACGGTGAGGGCTTCCCTAAATTCGAGCTTCTTTTCAATACCAGCGAATCGCACCGCACCGTCGCCGTCGCCATTCAACAGATGTGGAAAGAAGAGCTGGGCATCGACGTCGGCCTCTACAATCAAGAGTGGAAAGTCTATCTCGCCACACGTAAGGCACGCAATTTCGATATCGTCCGCGCCGCTTGGATCGGCGATTACGTCGACCCCAACACCTTCCTCAGCCTGATCACCAGCGATAACGGCAACAATCACAGCAACTGGGGCAGCACCGAATACGATGCTCTAATCAAGCAAGCCGCCATCGAGCAAAACTCCGAGGCCCGCTTTGAGCTTTTCCAAAAGGCCGAAACCATCCTCATGGATGAGATGCCCGTCATCCCCATCTACTTTTATGTGCGCAGCACTCTGATCGACGAAGCCGTGCGCGGGTGGCATCCCAACATCCTGGACTATCACCCCTATCAGGATGTCTGGCTGGAACAGTGACCCCGGGTGCAGATCAAAATGACAAAACAAGAAAGTCTTCCACCACGGATACAGTTACTTCCAAGCGGCTATGATTTCTTCCGCACCCAGCCTATGAAGGCCTAAAACAGTTGGCACTGGCAGGAAAAGGCTCACTCGGAATAGTCTATTGAGTGGACAAGTTAATACATTGTCTCAGGTTAAACCTGTTATGATGATTCGCAAAGTCCCCGATAATTTTAAACGCATCTACTCTAAAGAGGACATCGCCTACTGTGTCTATAAAATGGCGGGCGAGATTCGGCACTGGGTGCTGGAAACTCACGAAAAAGAGGGGCAGCAAGTGCTAGCGATCTGCGTCCTGCGCGGTGGCGTCTTTTTCTTCGCCGACTTACTCAAGGAGATCCCCTACACCGTTGAGCCTTCCTTTTGCCGCGCCATGAGCTACTCATCCAAGGACAACAGCCAAGACAGTGAATTTCGCCTAGTTGTTGAACCAGCTGATATGAACGGGCGACATGTCCTCCTTATCGATGACATCTGCGACAGTGGTAAGACACTTAAAAACCTGCATGAATACGCACTACAAAACGGCGCAAAAGAAGTGCGCACCGCCGTCCTCATCCATCGCAATCACGATGATTCGGTGTATAAGCCTCAATACATCGGCTTCGAATATGATGGCCCCGAATGGTTTGCTGGCTACGGCATGGAGGATAAAAACCACAACTCGAATTTCCCGGAAGTCTATATCATCGAGGGTGAATCGGTGGAGATGCATTTAGACTAAGCAATCTTTGTAATTAAATGCTTTGCTGGTTTGAACCAAACACTGCCTTTTTTTAGTTCAAAGAATAACCATGACCTGCACTACAGACCCAGAATACTCCCTCGGGCGGGGTCCTTGACACGGTTAATTATAACAATCCGATCGATGTTCACTCAGAGTCCGTCGCGACACTCGATCCGTCACTATTTTCGATCACGGACCATTGACCGGAAAGAATTCCTGCCAGTATGAGTTGCGCGGGATGGTAGCACATAAGCGGAATGAGCAAGGTCGCCATGTCGACGACTCCGGGAGCCGAGGCCAGGATAGATGTCGCGAGTGGCAGACCGGTGGCAAGCGACTTCTGACTCGCGCAAAAGAACGCAGTGATTCGCTGTCCACGTGTCGGCTTCAGTAGCGCCGCGCTCCACCAGACGAGACCACTGACCACGAGAAGGAGCAAAACAGTGCTACCGATGACCGCGGCGATCGCACCACCGCCAAGCCCATCCAGAATACCGGCACTCACACTACCCGCGAATGCACAGTGCACGATCAATAGAATAATCCAGTTACCCAGCGACTTGGTCTTTTTAGCCACTGCAGCGGCTTGCACCGGGAGACATTTCCGGATAACCTGCCCGATGATCAAGGGCAGAATGATGAGAATAAAAAGCCTTGTGACGAGCAATGCGAGGGGGATTTCAGCTTCGGTCTCGGCGGCCAAATAGGCCACCGCCACCGCAGGCACAAGAATCACGGAGAGGAGATTTGAAAAGACGGTTGAGAAAATTGCATTCGAAGTATTACCGCCCGAAACCGTGGAAAATACCACGGCGGACGAAACCGTCGTAGGTACAATTGCCAGCAGCCAAAAACCGAGACGTAACTCGACAGGCAGGATCAGGGAAAGCGGAATCAATACGAGCCCGGTCACCAAAGGAAAGAGCAGGTAGTTCCAGGAGAGAACAAAGGCGTGCAGACGTTTGGGGCGGTAACCGGTCGCTAATTCGCCGGTTGGCAGACCGAGCCCTTGGAGAAAGAATATGACCCAGACCCCGAGCTTGGTCGTGAACTCGGGGAGCAGGAAGCCCCCCTTTGAGCCGGGCCCGGGATAGAGTATCGCAAGAAGGACGGCTCCGAGTAACCAGAGCGTAAAGGTATTTTTTTTCAGTATTTTTTGCATCGTTCCGGCAAGTTAAGCGGCACTTCAGACGAAGAATCTTTGAAAATCAACTGCAGACCCACCCTTCGCGGATCATCGATCCGAGCGGGTATCGCCAAACCTGTGACGCATCCATGCCAAGAGTTTGGAAACGATAGCTTACCAGCAAGGCCAAGCTTAAGGAATAAGCCGTGAGGCTGACCCCAGAACGGAAGCGCTCACATAGACCGTTTTTTAACTGGCGCCGCCCGAAGTGCTACGTTTTGCTTGCCCGTTTTATGCCAGACCCAGAAGAGACTCCCACCGATTTCATCCGCCAAATGGTTGCTGCCGATGTAGCCGCCGGCAAGCACGACGGACGTGTTCAGACGCGATTCCCTCCCGAACCCAATGGCTACCTCCAAATCGGCCACGCCAAGGCGATCTGCTTAAACTTCGAGATTGCCAAAGAATTCGGTGGCCTCTGCAACCTCCGCTTCGACGACACGAACCCGGAAAAGGAAAGTGACGAGTTCGTTCAGGCCATCCAGGAAGACATCCGCTGGCTGGGCTACGACTGGGCGAAAATCTGTTTCGCCAGCGACTATTTCGAGCAACTCTTCACCTGGGCCTGTCAATTGATCGAATCGGGCGATGCCTATGTCGACGAACTAAGCTTCGATGAAATGCGTGCATACCGAGGCACCATCACCGAACCCGGCAAGCCGAGCCCCTACCGTGATCGTCCGGCAGCCGAAAGTCTTGACCTATTCAAGCGTATGCGCGCGGGCGAATTTGAGGACGGCGCTCTGGTGCTCCGTGCCAAGATCGACATGGCGCACCCGAACATGAACATGCGCGACCCAGTCATGTATCGCATCAAACGCATGCACCACCACCGCGTGGGCGATGCCTGGCCAATCTATCCGAGCTATGATTTCACCCATGGCCAAAGCGACTCACTCGAAAAGATCACCCACTCGCTCTGCTCGCTTGAATTTGAAGACCACCGGCCGCTCTACGACTGGTTTATCAAAAAGCTCGGCATCTTCCCCTCGAAGCAAACCGAGTTCGCCCGACTCAACCTGACCTATACCGTGGTCAGCAAGCGCAAGCTCCGCACACTTGTCGAAGAGGGCCATGTGGAAGGCTGGGACGACCCCCGCATGCCCACCCTTTCCGGCATGCGCCGCCGTGGCTATCCGCCCGCCTCCATCCGTAAGTTCTGTCGGACCGTCGGAATTACGAAGACCCCTTCCACCAGCGACATCGCCCTACTCGAACACGCCGTGCGCCAAGAACTCAACTGCTCGGCCGACCGCCGTATGGCCGTGATGGAACCACTCGAACTTGAACTGACCAACTGGACGGAAGGCACCGTTGAACTCGAAGGCATCAACAACCCCGAAAACGACGCCGCCGGCACGCGAAAAATCCCCTTTGGCAAGCGCCTCTTCATAGAGCAAGGGGACTTTCAGGAAGAAGCGAACAAGAAATTCTTCCGCCTGAAAAAAGGGGGCGAAGTGCGCCTGCGCCATGCCTACATCATCAAGTGCGATGACGTGGTCAAGGACGAGGCAGGCACGATCACAAAGCTACTATGCAGTGTTGACCTCGACACCCTGAACAAGAACCCCGAAGACCGCAAAGTGAAGGGCGTCATCCACTGGGTCAGTGCCGAGCATGCGATCAAGGCAGAAGTCCGCCTCTTCGACCGTCTCTTCTCTGTAGAAAAACCAGAAGCGGACAAAGAGCACGCGTTCACCGAATTCGTTAATCCTGACTCGCTGACAATTACGACCGCTTATTGCGAGCCGAGTTTGGCCGCATTGCCCGTAGGCAGGACCTGCCAGTTTGAGCGCATCGGCTATTTCTGCCTAGACTCCAAACACAGCCAATCCGATGCTTTGATTTTCAACCGTACGGTCGCCCTTCGCGACGCTTGGGCAAAAAACGCTTAGGTCAATGAAACAAACTACAGAACAACTCTTCGCGATCAACTTCGCTGGCGAACCGGCGCACTACGCCTTCGCCCCCGGCCGGATTGAATTCATAGGCAATCATACCGACTACAACGGCGGCCTCGTGATGGGTGCGGCCGTTACGGAAGGCATCACCGTCGCCGTCAGTTTGCGGGACGACGACAGAATCCAAATCGTTAGCGACGCAGGCGACCTCGTCGAAATCAGGCTCGGCAATTACACGCCGTTGGAAGGATCGAACTCATGGACCAATTACCCGATCGGTGTTACGAAAGTCATGACAGATGCCGGCATGCAAACGCCGACCGGCTACAACATGGCGGTGACGAGCACCCTGCCCGCCGGGGCGGGCATGAGCAGCAGTGCCGCCTTTGAACTGGCCACCGCCAGAGCGCTCGCCGCGCTTTATGGATTCGAGACCGACACCGCTGGCTTCGCCCGCATCGGGCGCAAGGCCGAGAATGAATTCGTCGGCATGCCCTGCGGCATTCTCGACCAGGGCGTTTCTGCGTTTGGCAAGGCCGACCACCTAGTCAAAATCAACTGCGCGACCGAAACCTTTGCCGTCGAACCAATGCCGAGCGGTGCCCATTTCTGGATTTTCAACTCCAACAAAAAGCACGCACTGGTCGACTCCGCGTATGCGGATCGCTTCCGTGAATGCCACGAAGCCCTGGCTCAACTACAGCTCAAACATCCCGACGCCAAAACACTCTCCTGTATCTGCCCCGAGCAATTGGAAGCGGTGAAAGACGAACTGGATCCTCTCCTCTACCGCCGTGCCGCACACATCGTCGGAGAAAACGCCCGCGTGCGAGAAGTTGAAACGGCACTAGCTGAAAACGACCTGAGGGCGGTCGGTGAAGTCCTCAACACTTCCCACGAAAGCTCGCGTGTCAATTTCGAGAATAGTATCGAAGAACTGGATACACTGGTTGACTTACTCAAGCTACAAGCAAATGTTTTCGGAGCCCGCCTCACCGGGGGCGGTTTCGGCGGTGCCGTCATGGCCCTGACCGATTCCGAATTCGGCCAAGTACATGCGGACGTCATCGCCGCAGCCTTCGAGGCCAAGCACAACCTGAAGCCCTCGATCTTCCACACCCGCGCGGGTGATGGTGCGCAGTTGCTCTCGTAGCGCGACGCTTCAGCGAGCGCTCGGTTTGAGACGGCGACTCCCGATCTTCAACGGCAGCTTATGAAAGAAGACTGTTCCAAAAATCGGATTGGCTGCCGGACTCAGTCCTCCGTATTCCGTGGGAATGGCGCGAACCAGGCGGCGAAGAAGGAAGGGATGGTGGCCACCATGACGATACAAAAGAAAGTAAAGTAGCCGAACCGGTCCGAAAGATAGCCGCTGATCGCGATGGTTGGCCAGAGCACGAGATTCATGAGCGCGGTGCAGTAGGCGTAATGCGTCATGTGGTATTTGCCCGGGCTGATCTGCTGCATCATGTAGAGCATATTGGCCACGAATCCGAAGCTGTAGAAAAACTTCTCAATCACCACCATGACTGTGACCGTAACGAGCGAGATACGCACATCTGGCGCGGCGACATAGCTGAGATACACGTAGGTCAGGTTGGGCACATTGAGGCAGATCGCCATAAAGAAGAGCGTCTTCTTTAAGCCGTATCTGGAAATAAAAAGCCCGCCGAGTAATCCACCGGCAAGGCTCATAATAATGCTCAGACCCCCATCGATCAGGCTCTTCTCAGTCAGTGTCAAGCCCACCCCGCCTTCGGTCAAGGGCGCCTGCAAAAAGAGGTGCCCGACGCCGAGCAGTAAGCCCTCACCGCTGCGGAATAAAAACACGAAGGCCAGCATGCCCCAGATCTGGGGCTTGCGGAAGAAATCGACCCACGCGTCGAAAAAGGTCGTATAGACTTGTTTGAAATTCTCCGGTCGCTGCCCCGGGCTCCCCTTGGGCAGGAAAAACATATGGTAGCCGGCGAGGGTCGCCATCACTGCAGCGGCGAAACACCAGGCAATCGTCCAGGAAGTTGTTTCTTGTTCGCCGAAGTAGGCGGCGATTAATAATATGACGGTCGAAGAAAAGAAGCGGCCCACGTTCCAAAACATCCCCTGGATACCGACGAACTTAGCCTGCTCGGTTTTGTCGAGGGTGGTGATGTAGGTGCCATCCATACAGATGTCATGGGTGGCCGAAGCGAAGGCCATGATCCAAAGGATCCCGATCGACACCGTAAAATAGCTGGGCAACTGCATGCAGAAGGCCAGTGCAGCCAGCAGCCCCATCATCGAAAACTCCATCGCCAAAACGATCCACTTCTTCGTTTTGAACATCTCGAGGAAAGCCGCCCAGAGCGGCTTCAGGGACCAGACGAGCGTGATGTTGCCGATCCAAAGCGTGATGTCTGTATTATCGTGCCCGAGGTTCTTGAACATCGTGGCCGCCACCCAAGTGATCATGACGTAGGGAATACCCTCGGCGAAGTATCCGGTCGGGACCCAAGACCAAGGATTGCGGGCGTTGGTGGTCGATTGGCTCATAGCGGATTTCGGATCGTAAAGATTGTGCAGCTTGACGCAGGGCAAAAGGCACGGGCAAGCATTTTTACTCGCCCAAGAATACTCCTCCGCTAACGTGCCAATGTGAATGGAATCCCTCTAAAAACAGTCTGCAGCCTACTCTACCTCAGCTTAGCCAGCCTGCCAGCCATAGAGATCTCGAACCTCGAAGGCACAGTCATCGATGTAGAAATCCTGCAGACCGAACCGAACCGCATCCAGATCCGCATGCCGAACGGACAGGTCACTTGGCTAGAACGCAACCGGCTCTCCGCCGAAACCAAGCAAATGCTGGCCGCCAAAGAGGCAGCGGAGCAAGACGCCTTCAATGCGATGAACGATTTGCTTGGGATCCCACTCTTCGCCGACGGTTCCCTTTGGGACGACTCGACCGAAGCCGTCGCCGACCGTTTGGACTGGCCGAGGGAATCAAAGACCGATACGCAATCCAGCTGCCGACGCTACCCTCCGGACGACTACCGCATCCTCGATTGCCGCCCCTTCTCCGCCGCGCTCTACGGCGACGAAGGCAAGGCGCAGCGCCTGAGTATCGTCTTCGCCAACAAGGGCGATTTCCGTTTCAGCGACCCACCCACCGAAGACGAAATCGAAGCAATGGAAGACGCCATCGAAGCGGATGTCGCGCGTATCGAGAAGCACCTGACTGAAGCCCTCGGCGAGGCCAACCGCCAGCAGTTCGGCTCCGGGCGCGGCATGCGCCAGTTGATCGAGCGCTGGGATTGGAAAGGCCACGCCTTCCTCCTAGCCTCACAGGACGGCGAGTATGTGAACCTCAAAATCATGACGACGGAGGCCGCCGATAACAAAGGTCGCAGCGAGAAGCTCTCGGACGCCAAACTACGCGAGTTGACAACGGGCAACCTGATCTCCCGAGACAACGGCGACGTGCTCATCGGCAACATCCCGATGGTCGACCAGGGGCCGAAGGGCTACTGCGTGCCCGCGACCTTCGAGCGCTACCTACGCTACCTCCAGATCCCCGCCGACATGTACATCCTCGCCATGACCGGACAAACGCAAGCCGGCGGCGGCACCTCGCTCTCGCGAATCATCGAATCGCTCGACAGCTACATCTCATCGCAAAGCCGATCGATGAAGGAAATCGATACGGACATCAATGTGCGCTCTGTCCAGAAGTACGTCGACAGAGGCCTACCATTAATTTGGACGATGTTTTCCTCGAGCGAATACAATGACTTCGTCAACGACCGTAGCAAAACTCGGAAAACGACCACAGACTGGGACACATGGGAAGAACGGACAAAAGACGAATCCCGCCAAACCGAACTGCACAAAGATATCATGAGCGCCCACGCCTGTATGATTATCGGCTACAACAAAGAGACCGACGAAATCGCAGTCAGCGACTCCTGGGGACCCAGCTACCAAGAACGCTGGGTGCCTGCCGAACAAGCTGAGCAAGTCTCGCAAGGTTCGCTCTATTTGGTCGAGTTTTGATACTTAGCCCCCACTAAGCCTTTTTCGGCCGTCGTACGCGTGGCACATCCCGCGCGTCAAAGTGGAGGATGTATTTCTGCTCGAAGTACGGGTCGCTGAAGGTCTCTTGCAGGGAGATGGTTTTACGAGGACGGATGCCGAGTGCCTCAAGTTCGTCTTCGAGTTCGCCGCCCTTCCAGTAAAGTACGCCGTTGGGTATAGAGTTGCGCTCTCCGCGGCGGAGGTTGCCTCGGATCCAGCTAAAATACTCGGGCAGGTTTTTGACCGCACGTCCGGTGATAAAATCAAACTCCTTCTTGATCTCTTCAGCGCGACATTGCCGTGCTTCGACATTTTTGAGACCGAGCTTTTCGGCAAGGTCCTTGACCACGGCGATCTTTTTACCAATCGAATCGATGAGAGTAAAATGCGCCTGCGGGTAGCAGATCGCCATGAGGATACCCGGAAAACCGCCTCCCGTACCCACATCCATGATACGAGTCCCCTGCATCAGTTTCAGGTGGTTGGTAATGGCCAGGCAGTGCGACAAATGCCGTGCCTCGAGATGCTCAATATCTTTACGAGAGATCAGGTTGATCTTTTCGTTCCATTCACGCAGAAGCACCGCCCATGCTTCAAGCACAGGCCAGATGTCTTCGTGTATGTTCGGGAATTGTGCTCGAAGTGCGTCCATTAAGTTGATTCCTTGTCTTGTTAACGGGGCACTTCGTCATAAGCGCATTGAAAAGTCAAAGCCCTGCTTGCAGATTCGTCAGTGATCACAAGGCCGTCGCTCACGTCGGTCGTTTTGAGTATGTAGCGAACCCGCGCCAGCGGGGTCGACGTCCCAGCGCTGTCGGATCGTTTTCTACGTCGACGCGACTGGCGTCGCATCGCTAGGATGCTACTTCAAGTGAGGGTCAGGCGGCCACCTAAAGGAAGCCGCATACCTAGGTCCGCTCCTTTAGGTACGGGACGCGTTCCGGCAACTGTTGCGGTTTGTGCCCCCGTGGATTTAATGGCACCCGCATAGCTACCACACCACCCATTCATGTCGCTTATTTACAACACTGCCTAAAGCATGCTCAGAAATCGAACTGGTATGAGCGGCCGTTCCTTCACTCCGCAGCGCCCCTTCGTATAGCACATCAACTGCTGCGTCTCGTTGGGTGGGCCGATCGGAGCGATACAAATACCGCCAGCCTTGAGTTGCTGGAGTAGCGCATCCGGACGCCTCGTAAAAGCAGCCGTCGCCAATATCCGGTCAAATGCGTCCTGCGTTGGCCAGCCTTCATCCCCCGTTCCCACGTAGAACTTTATATTCCCATAACCCATCGCCGCAAGCCGCTCAGAAGCCGAAGCAGAGAGTTCGGCATTGATTTCAACTGTGTAGACCGACTTCGCCAGCTCCGCGAGCAGCGCGGTTTGATAGCCAGAGCCCGTGCCAATTTCCAATACATGGTGTTCTTTTTTGACTTGCAACCACTCCGTCATTTTGGCGACCAGTGACGGCTGGGAGATCGTCGCACCCTCACCAATGGGTAATGGGCGGTCATCCCAAGCGCATAGCTTTAAGGCCCATGGCACAAAGCGCTCGCGATCCACCCTCCTGAAGGCTTCCCGAACGGCAGCATCGGAGACTTCCCGTAACAAAGAGTCAAATGGGGGAGGCTTTGCCATCAAACGAAAGCCTACAAAACGCTGCATTGCCGAACAAGAAATAAAGCCCAGAGAAACAAAGAGCAGTCTTGAAATCCGTACAACAAAATGGCGCAGTCCCTACCCCTAAGGACTGCGCCAACCATTGTCTACTTAATGTCCTCCGGAGAGGACTTATTCTGTTACCCCAAAACTCCCTTGCGGGAGTAAATTCAATAGTTGCTAAAGAAGACTTAATTCCCGCGCGTGCAAGAACTTTTAGACTAAACAGCTAAAAACTTATTTTACTTATAATTAGCATAAGCCATGCTTATTAAGTTAAGGCAAAGTGGCGCGAGGCATACCCCTAAACCTCGCGCCACACTGTTTTCTGCTTTGTCTTATTACCCCAACTCCCATACGAGGGAGAAAATGAAAATAACTGGAAAGAACTGAGATATACACTAACATCTAACGTGCCAACTATCAGTGGGGCGCAAAATTTGTTCATTTTTTTAGCATAGTCGTGAAATTCTCCAAAAACATCGAAGACGTCATCGCCGACTTTAGGGGCTTACCCCGTACAGTGACGGCCTCCTCGCGCCGCGAGCCGATGCAGCTGGACAGCCTGCTGGTGGTGCTCCAGGAGAAGTATAAGCTGGAGAAGCCAAGCCCTGAACGCACCTTGGTCGAGAACTGGGAGAAAGTCTTTGGCCCCAGTCTCTGCGAGCGCTGTCACCCCGTGCGGATCAAAGACGAACACACGCTGATTGTTTCGGTGACCAACCAAACACTTCGCTCCGAGCTGCAATTCATGAAGCGCTCGGTCTTGAAAAAGATCCAAGCCTTGGAGCATTGCGGTGAGATCAAAGACATCGTGATTCGCAGTTGACCGAACGTAGTGACCAGCTCACGCATTGACAGCCACGCACATTCCTCAAGGCTTAAACGTTCCAACATGAAAAGCTACCTCGACTTACTCCGCACCGTTCTGGAAACAGGCACCTATCGCGACGACCGCACCGGAACGGGCACTTACTCGATCTTCGGCGCACAAGCCCGCTTCTCGCTCGATCCTGATTTCCCGCTACTAACGACGAAGAAGCTCCATCTGCGCTCGATTATCCATGAGCTCCTCTGGTTCATTCAGGGTAATACCAACATCAAATATCTCAAGGACAACAAAGTGCGCATCTGGGACGAGTGGGCAGACGAGGACGGCAACCTCGGCCGTGTCTATGGTGCCCAATGGCGTGACTGGGCGGCCCCCAACGGCGATCGCGTCGATCAACTCGCCGAGGTCATCGACTCACTGAAAAACAACCCCGACAGCCGCCGTCACATCGTCTGCGCTTGGAACCCCGGCGAGATCAAGCACATGGCGCTCCCCCCCTGCCACGCGCTTTTTCAATTCTACGTAGCTAACGGAGAACTGAGCTGCCAACTCTACCAACGCAGCGCCGACATCTTTCTCGGCGTCCCCTTCAACATCGCCTCCTACGCGCTGCTCACTAGGATGGTCGCGCAAGTCTGTGGACTGAAGGCCAAAGAGTTCGTCCACACCTTCGGCGACCTGCACCTCTACGCCAACCACATCGACCAAGCCAAAGAACAACTGGCCCGCAAACCCCGCGCGCTACCGCAAATGAAAATTAATCCTGAGGTAAAAGACCTCAACGATTTCAAATTCGAGGACTTCGAACTTGTGAACTACGACCCCCACCCGGCCATCAAAGCACCCATCGCCGTCTAGCGCCTAGTGGAGACGTCGAGTGAAGGTGGAAGTGTGAACCTCTAACCATATCACGCATCACGCACATGAATACATACAAAGCCATCGCCGCTATGTCGGAAAACCGGGTGATCGGCAACTCGGGTGACATACCCTGGCACCTCCCGAAAGACTTCAAGTGGTTCAAGAAAACAACAATGGGTGCGATCCTCGTCATGGGGCGCAAGACCTATGAGTCGATTGGTCGCCCACTGCCGGGTCGTGATACCTATGTTCTCAGCCGTCAACCGCGCGAGATCCCCGGCGTCCATAGCTTTACCGATCTCGAAGCATTAGATCATCTAAAAACAGATCAAACCATCTGGATCGCCGGTGGCGGCGAAGTCTACAAACAGATGCTGCATAAGTGCAGCGAGCTCTATCTGACCCGCGTCCATCGCACGGTCGAGGGCGACGCCTTTTTTCCTGAATTTGAAGATCGCTTCAAACTAGACTCAATCATAGAAAAAGACGGTGACTTTACAATTGAGCGTTGGGTCAAGAATTAACGCAGGCGGGTTGGCTTGACGCCCGCCCTAGAAATTGGCCGATCGCGAAGCGCTTACGATACAGGACAGCGAGCCAACCCTGCTAATCCCCCACCAACAGCTCCTCCGCGTGCGCTCTGGCCGAAGCCGACTTACGGTCGCCGAGCATGCGGGCGAGCTCTTCGAGTCGGGCTTCACGGCTCTCCCCCAAGGGGGCGATGTTCACCGTGGTGGAATCTTCGTCCTGCGATTTCGTGACGACATAATGGTTGTGTGCGAGTGAGGCCACCTGTGGGAGGTGCGTGACACAGAGGACCTGATGCTTCTTCGCCAGTCGGGCGAGTTCGACACCGACGGCTCGGCCGACCTCGCCACCGACGTTGGCATCGACTTCATCGAAGACAAGCAGCGGCGTGGCATCGGCCTCGGCGAGAACAGTCTTGAGCGCGAGCATGACGCGAGCGGTCTCGCCACTGGAAGCGATTTTATTGAGCGGCAGTAGATCCTGACCGGCGTTGGGCGCGAAGAGAAATTGGCAGTGGCTGTCGCCCTGTTCACTGAGTTTCGCCTCGAGGATGAGTTGGATCTCTAGGCGCGCTTTTTTGAAACCGAGCGCCTGCAAAAGTGAAGCCGCTTTATCAGCCAGCGCTTTGGATGCCTGCCTGCGCCCCACGGTCAACTGGCTGGCCTGTTCACGGAGTTTTGCCTCCATCGCGGCGGCAGCATTTTGTTTCGAGGCCAGCACGCCTTCAAGATCGCCTTGAATCGCGATTTTTTTAGCGAGCTCTTCGCGCTTGGAGAGCACGGCCTCGACACTGCCCCCGTATTTACGGCGCAACTCCTGCCAGAGATTCATGCGATCGTTGGCCGCTTCGATCGCATCGGGGTCGAAGTCGAAGTCGGTCGTCAGGCGGCCGACTTCCTCGCCCAAATCCTGGAGTTCGATCTGCAAGCTGCGGGCACGCACGAGCAGAGGCTCGGAGCCGGCATCGAGCGCTACGAGCGCTTCAAGACGACCGAGCACAGCGCTAAGCAGTTCGTTGACACTTTCTTCACCAGTGAGGCCTTCTGTGCATTCGGACGCGAGAACGACCAGCTCCTGCGCGCTCGACATCCGAATGTAATCGCGCTCCAGCTCCTCGATGGATTCCTCGCTTATGTCGACCTCGTCAATTTTCCGGATTTGCTTGCGGATGAATTCAATTTCATCCGCATCGAGCCGCTCACCGGTTTCGAGTTCGCGGATCTCGCGCAGCGCCGATCGCCACTCGGTATAGGCCTGCCCGTAGACCGCCAAAACCTTAGCATTGCCCGCATAGGTATCGAGCATCTCCAGTTGTCGTTTTTCCTGGAAGAGCTTTTGCGGCTCACCCGGGCCATGGAAATCGATCCACGACTCGCCGAGCTCTTGCAACTGGGCCAAGGTCGCCATACTGCCGTTGATTTGGATGCGGGGGATCTTCGTGCGATGTATGCTACGCTGGAGCAGGAGCACGCCCTCCTCACAGGTAGGCAGACCGGCCGCGTCGAGCAAGCCGTCGATCACTTGGGCATCTGCAAAATAAAGGGCCGCCTCTACTTCGAGCTGATCCTGCCCCTGACGGATCATCGCCTTATCGGTGCGCGCGCCGGAGAGCAGGCCAAGGGCTCCAAGCAGCACACTCTTGCCCGCGCCCGTTTCCCCCGTCACAGCAGTGAAGCCGGAAGCAAACTCCAGGGTGACCTCATCGAGTAGCGCGAGATTTTTTATGCGGATGTATTGGAGCATCGGATACGAGGATACCTTCGACTAGACGAAGGACACGAAAATTTGAATCAATAAAGTGAACGGAAATATGCTGACCAGGAAAGTGACCATGAGACAGAAAAAAGCCTTCCAGACTGACACTCGCAAGGCCGCCGCGAGGGAAAGGAGCAGAATCACATAACCATAGAGAAAGCCGAGAAAGAAGAGCCAGTAATAATTGGCCAGTGCAGCGGCATCCGCCCCAGAGCTCAAGACAAAGACCAGAGCGAGAAAGAGAAACAACCACGGCAGCAGACCCCAACCAAGCGCGACACGCAGATCCTGCTGGCTGGCTTGGCCGCCGAACCAGCGGCCAAAATTGCGCAGCAGCCAAGCCAAGAAGTAGAGGCCCAACAATCCAGCGAGAGAACCCAGCGCAAAACCGGCATATCCAGGCTCAGGATTGGCCATGTAAACACGTCCAGCTTGGACGAGTCCAAAAAACACAGCCACAACAAGGGCGAGGCGATGCCCTCGGCCGTTTTCAATTAGGCCTTGCATCGTTTGCGCGGGCTTATACCAGAGCGTGAGCACAGAGGGTTGATTCATTCGTTCGGACATTCGTTGCGAAAGAAGCAACACGGTTGAAAAGAATCAAGCAAGACTCTGTATCGATTATCCGACTATGCTCACTATTTCCCAAATCAGTAAAGGCTTCGGCCAAAAAACGCTCTTCACCGACATCTCACTTCGTGTTTTGGCAGGCGAACGTTATGGTTTGGTTGGGCCGAACGGCGCGGGCAAAACCACGCTCTTCACGATCATTCTAGGCGATGGCGAGCCGGACAGCGGCGAAATCGAGCTGGAGCGCGGGATCCAAATCGGTTTTTTGCCTCAAGAAACAGCGCCGGCCGGCGACGAGACAGTCGCCGAATTGGCGGCTTCGATTGATCCGGAGTTGACCGAGATCTATAAAGTGCTGCGTGAACACGACGACCCCGACACACCGGAACGAATCGACGCGATGGAGCGCTTTGTTGAGCTGGATGGTTACTCTCTGGAGGCGAAAGCAAAACGCATTTTGGCAGGACTCGCTTTTCGCCCGGAGGACTACAATGTGCCCGCGCACACATTGAGTGGCGGCTGGATTATGCGGGCGCATTTGGCTCGTTTGCTCGTCATGGAGCCCGATCTCTTGATGCTCGACGAGCCGACCAATCATTTGGATTTGGAGACCTTGGGCTGGTTCCAGGATCAACTTAAACGTTACTCCGGGGCAATCCTGACGATCTCACACGATCGCGAATTCCTCAATGCGACTTGCGATAACATTGTGGAAATAGCCCACGGGAAGCTCCATCGATACGTAGGCAACTACGAATACTATCTCCAACAAAAGGCAGAGCGCGAAGCCCAGCACCTGGCCGCCTACAACAACCAGCAGCGGGAGATCGCCCACCTTGAGGACTTTGTCCGCCGTTTCCGCGCCAAGGCGAGCAAGGCCAGCCAAGCCCAGGCACGCCTCAAGCAACTGGAGAAAATGGAGCGGATCGCCCCGCCCGAGAGCGCTGCCGACACTATATCCTTCAGCTTCCCTCAGCCGATGCGCAGCGGACAACGAGTCGCCACTCTGGAGCATGTTCGACAAGCCTACGGCGAGCATGTCGTCTATGAGGACTTAAGCCTCGAGGTCGAAAAATTCCAACGCACCGTGCTAGTCGGCCCCAACGGCGCGGGTAAATCGACACTCCTTAAAATCCTCGGTGAACTGATTCCTATCCAGGCTGGCAAGCGTGAACTCGGCCACAACGTGAGCGTAGGCTATTTCTCGCAACAGCGAGTCGAAGTCCTCGACGTGGAGCGAACCGTCCTAGAAGAGGCGACTGACCGCACGCAAGGCCTCTCAGAACAGTCCGTACGCAGCATCCTTGGCGCCTTCCTTTTCCGCGGAGACGACGTCTTTAAAAAAGTCAAAGTCCTCAGCGGGGGCGAAAAGAGCCGTCTCGCCCTAGTTAAGCTCCTCCTCGCGCCGCCCAACTTCCTTTTACTGGATGAGCCGACGACCCACCTCGACATGCCGAGTATCGACGCTTTGATCGCCGCGCTTAAAGACTATAAAGGAACCCTCATCTTCGTCAGCCACGACGTGCACTTTATTCGTGCGATCGCACAAACCACGATTCAAATCCAAGCTGGCAAAGTCACCGAGTACGCGGGCGATTACGATTATTACTTGCGCAAATCCGGTGCGGCCTCCGAACAGAGCGGCCTCATCGCCGGACTCAAAAACGCACGTCCCGACGGCGCTCCGGCCAGCGAGGGAAGCCATAAGGGCGTCAGCGCAAAAGAGCGCCGTCGTCTCGCAGCCGAAGCCCGCAAAAGCGGACAAGCCGAGCGCCGCAAACTGGAGCGCACGGTGCGAACACTTGAAAGCGAGATTCTTAAATTGGAAACCGAGCAAACCGAGATCTCCGAACAGCTGAGCGATCCCTCAAGCTACGCAGATCCAGAAATAGCCAAGAACTTGAACATAAAAGCCGCGCGTATCACAAAATACCTCGAAGAAAAAAACTACGAGTGGGAAATCGCCGCACAAGCACTCGGTGCCCTTGAACCGCCTGAACAGCGCTAATATCCGCAGAAAACATGAGGTTTTCACTTTACAAAGGAATGCGTAGCGAGGAACTATAGATGTTTGCCCTGGCAACCCCATCTACACGATGACAGTCTGCACCCCGATTAAAGTTCTCTTCTATTCATTGGCTCTCGCAGCCGTGCATCCGTTTGTCCACGCACAAGAAGCGAGCCAACTAGGTTTCACTGCGCTACAAAGCCAGGCGAACGATCTAGTCGAACAGGGGCAACTCGTCGAAGCGCTTCCACTCCTCAAGGAACTGGTCGAACGCGTGGAAGCCGCGGCAGAGTCGGACATTAAACTGGACTTCCCGGTTTTTCTGATCGGCACAGCACATATACAGCGCTACGTAGCAAGCGGCCAGAAGAGAGAGCTGCAGGAAACACTCAAATGGTACGACAAGCTTCAAAATGAGTTTCCCGACTCCCCCAAGATCAAGGATATGCTGCTCAAGCGCATCGATGTTCTCAGAGTCCTCGGCCGGAACGACGAAGCTACGGCCTTGATGCGCGACATGCTGTCTGGCAAATATAACTTTCGCCTCAACTATCCCGAACAGACTAAACTGCTCAAGGATTTGACTGACATCTACTATGGCACGGGGCAATTAAAGGAAGGTCTCCCCTACTTCGGCCAGCTTCTGGAAGTCAGTCGCGATCCGGAAGACCGGGCGACCGCGGCTGCGGCTAGTTTCGAAGCACTTTTTGCGGAAAAACGTATCGACGATGCGATCGGCCTCCTGCCCAACCTTGCGCGCGAATCTGAAGTGCGCTATCGGCCTCGCTTAAATGTAGCGCTTCTCAAAGCGAGTGACGCACTAGTCGATGCCGGGCGCGTCAACGATGCCGCTTTGATTCTCAACCTAATCAAGACGACCGACCTGATGATCGAATTCCACGAAAGTCAAATCGCCATCAAACAGGCCCGCGTTGAACAGCGCACGGCCTTCGGTAACGCGGAGGACGAGATCTCAAAGCTCAATCAGGAGATCAAAACACTCGAAGCCAACCTCAAGCAATTGCGCACTCTGCCGACCCTGCGCAATGAACTGCTCGTGCGCCGCGCACGTAACTACACCAAGACCGGTCGCCGTTACGAAGCATTCTGGATGTTTTACGACCTCATGAAGGAAAATCCGGACGATCCACAAGCAGAGTTCTTTTACTATGCGACATTTTCGAATGGACTCCAATTGCAAAAGACGGAGACCGTCATCACTGTGGGCAAAGACTACCGCAAAAAATTCCCCTCCGGTGATTACTACTCGGATGTCAGCGGCGCCCTG
>DLQD01000080.1:0-16587 GCA_002480015.1 Opitutia bacterium UBA7441 | reverse complement strand
CAAACACAGCAACTCCATTTACGAAGACGCCATCTTCTACTGGAGTGGCATGTCAGAGCTACAACTAGGGCAGTATGCAGATGCTGTCAGCAGCTTTACTCGCCTCATTGAAAAATATCCGACCAGCCTTTATGCGGAGGATGGCCTACTACGTAAGGGCGCAGCACAATTCTACGCGCAAGACTTCATGCCGGCTCGAGACACGCTGCAGCTTTACGTCAGTAAATACCCCAATGGCCAAGCCCGCGACCAGGCTTACTTCTTCCTCGGCGAGCTTGAGAATCTGGCCGGAAACCTCGAACTGGCTCTGGAATATCTAAGCAAAGCCGACGAGCTGACCACAATACAGGACGTGCACAACGCAGTCGCCTTCCGCATGGGCACCATCTACGAGGCGCTTGAGCGCTACAAAGAGATGGCGAGCCACTTCGAGAATTATATCATGCGGTTCGGCGATAGTGGTAACCTAACCCGCGCCGTCTATGAATTGGGCCGCGCATTTGAGTATCTGATGCGTCCCGTCGACATGCTGGCCCTCTACCGCGAAAACATTAGCAAATATGCGCAGGATCCTGCAAATGCCGGTGTCGATACCTTGGTCGAAGGTTACGCAGAGAAATATCAAGCCAACAAGATCATGCTGGAGCGCACAGTCGCCCTCTTCGACCAACTGGAGAGCGACACCGAATTCCGCACGCAATTTGTCACCGACCGCGGCTTTCTCTTTGAGCACTTCTACACCCATCAGGAGGTCCACCAGCAGCTCTACAACCAACTCCGCCGCGATCCCTACTTCACTCCCTCGTTGGTCGATGACCTCAGCCCGATAGCTCCAATCATGAGGCCCTATCGAGAGCAACTGGCACAGTATCCGCAACAATCGCCCGAGGAGTTCTTCATGGCAGCCCTGCAAGAAGCGAAACGAAAGAACGACCGCATCACAGAAACCCGCATGCTCATGGGGCTCTATCGCCTCGGCGTCGAACTCGACCCAATGGCCCGCTATGAAGATGCCCTCATCGCTGGCCTGACACCACGGGCGATCCTCTACATCGCCGACTACGAGCGGAACAAGCGTCTCGACTTCGCAGTCAAAGCCTGGAACCAAATCCTCATTAACTACCCGAACGACGATGCCACTATTGTGGCTTACATGCGTCTGGCCGATGTGAGCGCGGAGAAAGGGCAGTATTCGGACGCGCTCAACTACTTGGAACAAATCGCGACTCTTTTCCCGGGATCACCTCAAGTCCCGGCGGTCATCCTCCGCCAAGGCGACATCCTCTCAACGATGGGTCGCGGCCAAGAGGCCCGAGCCAAATACCAATATATTCTCCGGGTCCCTGACTGGCGCGGCGTCCTGCATGCCCGTGCGCTCTATCAAACAGGTCAGTCTTACATGGCGGAAAACGCCTTCGCCGAGGCGCATGGCTTCCTTGAGCGCACCTTTTTGGGATATCCTCACTTGGCTGAATGGAGCGCCCGCGCCTACCTGCTAGATGCCGAAGCTTTGATCGGCATGAACGCAGCGCAAGATGCCCGCAATACACTTAATGAAGCGATCAAAGAACTTTCCGAAATTGCCCCTGCGGAAATCATGGATCAAATCAAAGGCAAACTCAAGGAACTGCAGCCATGAAACACGACCGCATTTTAAAGTATCGCCGTCTGCGTCAGAGACTCCAAACGATTCTCTTGCTAGCGGCCTCCGCATCGCCACTGGGTGCGCAAACAGTCAACTCTTATTGGATCGAATACGGCAACGAGCCTGTCTTGATCCAGCAGCGGAACAATGGCGCCACCCAAACACTTAAATTTGTTAGCTTCAGAGATGGCATGCTGGTCGCTGAGCTCGAAGGCGGGGTCGGCGAGGTTGCGCTCCCGGTCAGTAAGTCCATGGTGCAAAGCCTTCGCCTGGATAATTCGCAGATGCCGGAAATTAACCGGATGATCAACTCACAGAATTACACAGGGGCGCTGACCCTACTTCGCCCGAAAGTCTATCCACTGATCAAGTTTCACCAAGTGCCGGAAAGTTTCACCCAGCTCCATGTTCCTTTACGCTCGCTGATCGACACGCTGATCGCCGCAGGCGAATACGCTGAAGCTGAGGACGTGCTCTCACGCATCGCACTCGATACTGTGAGTTTAAAATACAGCGAAAGCGCGATCCGCTTGATGAATGCCTATCTTCTGGGTGGCAATATAGCCGCAGGTGCCAAACTGGCCAAAAGCCTTCCGGTAGAGGGCGCTTACTCGGTGAATATCGCATCCATCGTGAATGCGGCCGACACACTGCGTGCCGCGGGCCAGTATGAAGCCGTCATCCCGCTCTACCGCGATATCGAAAAGGTTGTCCCGGACCAATCGAAGGACAACGTCCGGATGTGGCTCGCCTACTGCCTCGTGCTGGCGGATCGTGTCGATGAGGCCACCCCGATGATCGACGCATTAAAGGAACCGGCCCCAACAGATCGGTTATTTTCACTCTACAAACTACTGGAGGGCTCCCGTGAGCACAGCAAACAAAATTACAATAAAGCGCTCGACGTATTGACCAGGGGCTTTGTCCGTGCACAAACCTCCTACGACTGGGTGCCCGAAATGCTCTATTTGATCGGCGACTGCTACGCTCGCGCTGAGGACACAGTGGCAGCTCGTAACGTATGGACGGAGATCGCCATCCTCTACCCCGATTCTCCTTGGGCAGATCGCGCCGAAAGCTCATTGGCAGAGCTCCCGAAACCTGAAACATCTACAGACTAATCGCACCATCAACCCAATTACTTCACACATTTATTCAACCAGTATTATGAAGACATCAAAGTTACGCCTCCTCCCCACCCTCATTGCGCTCGCACTCTTTGCCATCGCTACACAATCGATGCTCCTCCAGCCACTGAGTGCACAAGATACCGGTATCTCAGCTGAGAGCGCCGAAGTCGAGAGCGCCGAAGCACAGCCGGGGGAAGTTGGGGGCGAAAAATCGATCATCGATATGTTCAAAGCAGGTGGATGGGCGATGTATCCTCTCATGATGCTGTCGATCGGAGGTTTTGGTTTAATCGTTTATAATTTCATGGCCGTGCGCCCGGAACCGATTCTCAACACCGAAGCAACCACACAGATCGACAAAGCTCTCGAAGCCCTCGACATCGGAAAGGCCAAGACCCTCTGCCAAGAAAACCCATCGCCGACAACCAGCATTATCGAAGCGGGCATGGCGCGGGTTGACATCCACAATTACGACCCTGAGCAAGTCAAGGAAGCCATCGAGGAAGCCTCTGCCGAAGAACTGGCCGGCCCCTACGTATTGATCAATTACCTCTCTGTTGTCGGCTCCCTTTCCCCCATGGTTGGACTGCTCGGAACGGTTTCGGGTATGGTGAAGGCTTTCAACGTAATCGAAGCCGAAGGTGCCGGTAGCGCCCAAGCACTGGCAGGTAATATCTCGGAGGCGCTCATCACGACCGCCACGGGCATGATCGTCGGCATTCCTGCCATGTTCTTCTTCTTTTTCTTCAAGAATCGTTACGGCAAGATCACCTCACGTATCGGCCGCATCGTCGGCGACTTGCAGTTTACTCTGAATAAAGCGATTCGCAACCGCGCTTAATCGCGATCACCGCTCACTCTTTCCGATATGGCAATGTGGACCCCAGACGAGCAAGACCCGGAGTTTGAACTAACTCCGATGATTGACGTCGTATTCCTGCTCATCGCGTTCTTCATGACGCTGATTAGCTTCATCAGCTCCGAGTTGGTCGAATTAGAACTGCCCGAAGCAGAAAAAGCGACCATCCCAGAGGAGCCGGGCGAGCGCCAATACATCTCGATCAATGCTTCCGGCGAGCTCTACTTCGGCGCCTCGCCTATTACAGAAGAGGCTCTGACCCTGCGTCTGAGCCAGCTGAAGACAGACATCCCGACGCTCAAAGTATTTCTTCGTGCCGACGCGCATACACCCCACCGCTACGTCAATAATGTGATGGAAGCGACTGCGAAAGCGGGTATCTTCGATCTTATCTTCGCCTCCAGTAAAGACTAATCCCATGGCCATAAGTTCCGTACTCGAATCCGAAGATAAAGTCGACATCACTCCGATGATTGACGTGGTCTTTCTGTTGCTCATCTACTTCATGTTCCTGCCACTCCAACAAGAGGCGGACGTCGGGATCAAATTACCGAGCAATGCACCCCCTGCGGAAAACCTCGAATTGCCCAGTGAACATATCGTCGAAATCTTCCCCAATGGGCTCATTCTACTCAATGGCGCCCCGATGGATGGGGTTGATGACCGCAACATGTCCAAGCTGACCTCGACATTAACGCGACTCAAACTTTCGTCAGACCGTGCGGGGATCGATACGGTCGTGAAAATCCAAGCCGACCCTGACTCTCCGCACCAACGCTCGATTGATGTCCTAAATGCCTCTGCTAAGGCAAGCATCTCTAAGGTCTCCTTCGCCTCTTACGCACAGTAAGCAATTCGCAGCCCTCTCAATACCCACAACGAGCTCCCCCTTTACACTCCATGATTTCAGCACCAAAAAAGAGAAAAATGAATCCTATGCTGCTCAACGTTTTGTTGATCAGCGGCGGCGTCCATGCTCTGGCTCTCTTCGTCTTGGGAAGTATCACCATCTACAAATATATCATTCCGGACGAAGCACAGTTTGAGGAGCCGCCCGCAGTCGTGGAAGAGGTGCCACCACCTGACGTTAAGGTTGAGATTAAGCCGCAGGCTGCACCTCAGCAGCAGGCCGCTCAAAGCCTGCGTATGAAACAGGTCGGCAACATCGCAGTCAGCGCGGTGGATGTAAACCTCCCCAGCATGGAGCAATCCTTCACCGTGAGTGCAGGTCTCGGCGGCTTCGGTGGCGGCAGTCTTCTTGGCGGCACCAGCGGCAGCATCGGCATCGGCGTTTCCGATGTGAGCGTCTTCGGTTTAAAAACCCGAGCCGAACGCATCCTCTTCGTCATCGACGCGAATCGGCAGATGGTGACCGATGCAAAAGGAGGGCTTAACAGCTACAAGGTAATTAAAGACGAGATCACCGATATGGTCGGCAATCTCTCAGCCGGGACTCTTTTCAATATCATGATCGTCGATCGACGTAATTTTAAGCTATTCCGCCCACAACTGGTCCCCTCGGGGCAGGACATCCACCAAGCACTGATCAAATGGATCACACCGATTAATCAAGTTGCCAGCAACCCGGGATTGGAAGGGGCTGCCGGAGCGGCCCGCGCCAATATTTCCGCTCTCAGCGAGGAGCCGATGCACAAAAATATCAGTTGGTCCGCGTTTAGAGGTAACGAGACGGCTTTCGTCACTCAGGTTGCAATGGAACAACAGGTGGATGCCATCTTCATGATTACGGGCTATCATCGTGGCTTCGAGCTAATCCGCCGTCTGCCGACGGAGCGCGAAAAAGCTGATTGGGCTCGAACCATCGCTAAGAAGCCTTACCAAGATCAACTGGCCAAACACCAACTGGAAATTACAGAAATGCAGCGTCGAGTCGCTGCTAAGCTAGGCGCGATCAACAAGGAACGTGCCAGCAAAGGCCAACCACCTCGTGTTCTGTATCAGAGGCATGGCGTCTACTCGAATGCGCGTGAGCTCGGACTGGAGTGGAAAACGCCACACCCCGGCTCGGAACCATTCTACAATGTAGAAGCTCGGCAAGTCGAAAGATACTTTAGAAAACTCATCGATGTTCTTTACACAGACAAGGGTGCCCAAGAACCTTCCATCAACGTAGTGCTCTTCCTTGCCGGCAATGAAGAAATGCGCGCTGAATGGGAGAAAAGTCTCAAGGATTATGTCCGATTCTTTAACGGTAAATATCGCATCATCCGGGGTCTTGACGAAATTAAGAGCGCGAGTAGTGCGAAAAGCACGAACAACTAAGCCTGCGTATTTGGATCAAAAATCCGGAAACTAACAGGTCGTCCAATTACTGCGGATTGCTCGGATAAAGCAGTCTTTACCTGCATCACAGAGGCCTCGTCAGTGATGTGTGTCGTAACCATGATCTTGGCAGTGCCATCTTCCAGCTCTTTTTGATTCACGGTTGCGAAGCTGATGTGTCCCTTCGCCATGATCTCCGATATCTTGGCTAAAACGCCCTCTTCATCCCTCACGTGGATGCGGAAATAATAGCGCCCTTTCAACGACGCTTTGTCGGCCAGTTCGAGCCCGTCCGCGAGTTTTTGATAGGTGGCCTCGTCCTCTTCCGAAATGACGGGTGCCGGCGCACCTTGCAGCATAAAGACCGCATCAGCGATATCGCTAATGACCGAACTGGAGGTCGCGTCCTGTCCGGCGCCACGGCCGATCAAAACAGTCGTACCGACGACATCGCCGGTCACGCTAACACCATTGTAGACCTCGTCGACCCCAGCGATGACCTCCTTCTTCGAGATAAGCGCTGGATGCAGGCGCACTGAAAGTTTGTTCGCCTCGAAATCACGCGCGATCACCGCGAGAAGTTTGATCTTATAGCCTAATTGCGCGGCGATCTCGATATCCTCGCCTGTGATCTCGCGGATGCCCTCGCAGATGATCTCGTCGAGCCTCACCCACTTGCCGTGTGCGAGATACGCCAAGATGACCGCCTTATGCGCCGCATCGATACCGTCCAGATCAAGTGCCTCGTCGGCCTCGACATAGCCGAGCTTCCGGGCATCACCGAGCGTCGCTTCGAAGCTGAGGCCTTCGCGCTCCATTCGGGTCAGAATGTAATTGGACGTGCCGTTCAGAATGCCGAAAATTAGCTTGAACCGATTAGCGACCAAGGCCTCACGGATCGTTTTAATGATCGGAATACCACCCGCCACAGAGGCTTCGTAGAAGTAATGCCCCCCCTTCTGACGCGCGATCTCGAAGAGTTCTTCGCCGTGTTCGCAGATCAAGGCTTTGTTCGCGGTGACAACGATTTTGCCCTGCTCCAAGGCGCGGCGGGTCAACTCCAGTGCCTCGCCCTTACCGCCCATTAATTCACAGACGATATCAATATCGGGATTATCGACCACACGGCGCGCGTCGTCTGAAATCGACTTTGGCGGAATGACCACTTCTCGCTCCCGGCCTAGATTCTTGACCACGACTTCTGTAATATCCAATTGAGCCCCTAGGCGATACTCCAGCGCGATGCGGTTTTTCTCAATATTCTTCCAAACTCCTTGGCCAACGACGCCGAAGCCGAGCAGGCCGATACGAATAGTGCGTTTTTCAGACATGTTTCTCAAATTTTTATAGATCAAATGTTCTCTCCGCCCGCCACCGTGCGTCGAAACATATCTCAGATACCCAATATGAGCCCCGATAATACTCAAGGCCATAATCTGATCTCCAGTCAATGCAGGTGCTATTTTAAACACGGGGTCAGGCGGCCACCTAAAGGAAACCGCATACCTAGGTCCGCTCCTTTAGGTGCGGGACGGGTTCCGGCAACTGTTGCGGTTTGTGCCCCCGCGTGGATTTAATGGCACCCTTTCTGGCTCTAGAGCTTGAAAACAATAAAACGCTTCGTTCCACCCGCCCAGATGTAGAGGCGATTCTGCCCCTCGACGAGGTGAGCCGCAATGTCGTCGACGCTTGCAACGCTCTCACCGTTGACTTCGAGGATGACCATGAGCTTTTCGAGTTTGTCGATAAAAGGAGAATCTTCTGCCACATCCATAACAAGCACTCCATCGATCTCTTCAGGTATCGAAAAACTGTCCTGAACTTCGGCGTCGAGCGGGCGCAAGACGACCCCTTCCAGGGGCCCTGACTGGGCAGTGGATGAGGCGATCCTTCCGTTCAGGCTCCCCAGAGTAACGGGCAACTCTTTCGTCTCACCCTGGCGGATCAAAGTCACCACGACTTCGGTTCCCGGCAGTATCTGAGAAACGACCAAGCGTAGTTCAGCGGCCGAATCAATTGGCATAGCATCAATCCGAGTAATGATATCTCCGTGCAGGATCCCCCCCCGTGAAGCAGGCGAGTCTTCCTGGACTTGGTTAACTAATGCGCCCCGCGTGTTGTCCAGTCCGAAGGCTTCAGCCATGTCCCGAGTTAAATCCGAAGGAAAAAGCCCCAGCATACCGCGGGGCACTTCCCCTCTCTCAATCAAGTTAGTGGCGACGTTCAGCACCAGGTTTACCGGGATCGCGAATCCGATACCGATACTGCCCCCGCTACCGGAAACAATCGCGGTATTGATCCCCACCAGACGACCCCAGGCGTCAATCAAAGCGCCGCCACTGTTACCGAGATTGATGGCTGCATCGGTTTGAATAAAGTCTTCGTAAGAGCCGGGTCCGAGGATCCGCCCACCTTGGCTGCGCCCTGTAGCGGATACGATCCCTTGCGTCGCCGTGAGCCCCACATCCAGTGGATTACCGATAGCAAAAACCACATCGCCTACACGAAGTAGTTCGCTGTCCGCCAGGGTAACAGCAGGCAAGGCCTCCTCCGTATCGATTTTGAGCACGGCTACATCCGTCTTCGAATCAGAGCCTATGAGAGTCGCGACATACTCCGAACCCTCGTTCAAGCGAACGAGAATTTCGTCAACCGCACGCCCACGCATGCCTTGCACCACGTGATGATTCGTCACGATATAGCCATCTTCTGAAATAATCACTCCCGAGCCGACACCCAGCTGCTCGCGGCGCTCCCGATTGAGCCCAGGTTCTGGCTCGGTCGGAGGCACTGGGAGACCAAAATGGCGAAAAATATCCGGCAGCTGTTGGGAGCGCTGCATCGTCACGATGCGGGAAGTATAGACCGTGACGACCGAAGGCGTGGCCTCGCCGAGCACGTCGGCATAGGAAACGATCGGCTTACCAGTCGATGCGGTGATCGGGCGGCCATCGATTTCCGGCTGTAAAGGCGGAGCCTGTTCAGCCCGGCCTATTGAGATAACTAGTAGAGAAAACAGAGTGACGTAGGCGGCGTATTTCATGATCGGATACATAGCTTGGTTGGTCTTGCAGATGACAGAAATGCTCTAGGATGGTTCCTCAAAATTACTTTTTACCCGGTTAAAAAGGATGACAGACCCAATCCTCGGCACCCTCAATCCCCAAGGTCGTACGCAGGCGCCACGCGACCACTAGGGCTGCGATCAGGGCGAGGCTGCGCTGTATCCGCTGCAAAGAGGCTGGAGTGACCATGAGTTGCACCCGCATAAACTGGCTCTGCGCGAGCCATAGAAGCGGTAGCGTGCCGAGACCGAAGCCGATCGCGAATTCAGCGCCTTTCAAGGCCGAGCCCGAAAAGAGCGCCAAGCCGAAAATCATGTAGAGTGGCCCACAAGGTAATAGCGGGCTGGCCAAGCCGATGACTGCTGCGGCCACAGGTTTCTGAAGGCGGCCGAAGCGGGTAGTGACGCGCCTGTAGAGACGCCCCAACCAAAGCGGCTTTGGGAAATTGCGATCCAGACGAAAGGCAACGACGAGAAAGAAAACAACAAGTATCCAAGGCAGATAATTCAACCAGGAGCTTTCTACCGAACGAATCACGACCGAACCGAAAGTACCGGCGAGCGCACCGACCAGCGCGTAGGACAGCAGTTTCGCCAAATGATAGCAGGTCAATACAAGCTGTGGGCTGGCATCTTCCGCCCGCTTGGGCGCAAAGGCACAAGAGAGCGGCCCACACATGGCCACGCAGTGCACACTCGTAATAAGCCCTGCGATGAGCGCGGTATAAGCATTGTAGACTGTCTGATAGTCGAACATTCGATCTAGCGCGCAAACGATTCCTCGTATTCTACAGACGCGACAGGGGTATTCAAATTACTCACCATAGGACACCCGGTATCAGAACTCAAAGTGATTGCTAAGGAAGCTGCCATTAACAGAGTTGCCATTGGATTAAACAACTCAAAATACACTCATATAGCAAGACACATCAGGAACATTAGGGCATAAGGGGGCATTGACTTAATGGCCTGTGCCCTTTGCATACATTTGGTATGGGTAATTCTTTTGGCACACTTTTTCGTATTTCCACTTGGGGTGAAAGCCACGGTGGGGGCATCGGCGTCGTCATCGACGGTTGCCCACCCCGCTTGCCGCTGAAGGTTGAAGAGATACAATTCGAGCTCGATCGCCGCCGTCCCGGGCAAAGCGACATCACCACACCCCGCAAGGAGAGCGACAGCGCCAGCATCGTCTCGGGTGTCTACGAGGGTCAGACCCTCGGTACGCCCATCGCCATCTACGTGCCTAATGCCGACCAGCGTCCCTCAGCCTACTCGGAGATGAAGGATAAGTTCCGCCCTTCGCACGCGGACTTCACCTACCAAACGAAGTTCGGCATCCGCAACCACGAAGGCGGTGGCCGCTCCTCCGCGCGGGAGACCATCGGTCGCGTCGCCGCTGGAGCGATCGCGAAAAAAATCCTTAAGCTGGCCGGCGATGTCGACATCGCAGCCTATATCACCCGCGTGCACGATATCGAAATGCCTGCGCTCGACCACTTCCCCAGTATGGAGGAGGTCGAGGCCAGCCCCGTGCGTTGCCCCCATCCGGCAACCGCCAAAAAGATGGTAGAACGCATCAAAGCTATGCGTAAGGAGGGCGACTCCGTGGGCGGTATCGTGGAATGCCGCATCCGCAACCTCCCCGTCGGCCTGGGTGTGCCGGTCTTCGACCGCCTGGAAGCTGATCTGGCCAAAGCCATGCTCTCGCTCCCTGCGACCAAGGGCTTCGAGATCGGCAGCGGCTTCGACGGCTCGCTCCAAAGGGGCTCCGAGCATAACGATGTCTTTGTCAACAAGGGCGGCAAAGTCGGCACCGCCACTAACCGCTCCGGCGGCGTCCAAGGGGGCATCAGTAACGGCGAAGAGCTCGTCTTCCGTGTCGCCTTTAAACCCACGGCCACGATCATCCAGAACCAGGAGACGGTAGACAAAGAGGGCAACGAGACCGAGCTCATGGGCCGCGGCCGCCATGACCCTTGCGTCGTACCACGCGCCGTGCCGATCGTCGAGTCGATGGCCGCACTCGTTCTGGTCGACCACTGGATGCGCCAGAAGGCCCAGTGCGAAAGTTTCGATTTCAACCAAAACTCGTAGCACGTCGCCGGCGGTCGGTGTATTCGGCATGCGTAATGGCACCGGATCTCGCCAGTATCCCGCTCACTATTTCATACAATACCTATCTCTGATCTACATGGAAGAAGCACGCCCTCTAGTCTATTTCGTCTTCGGCGTGCCCGGCTCCGGGCGGCGCGAAGTCATCTTCGACCTGATCGAAGGTGGCATTCCCGCGACGGAGCAAGTGCTCTACTTCCGCCCCGAGGGCGAAGCCAGCAGCGCTTTCGACGAGCCAATCAAAGCGTTGGCCAACGTCAACGTCGTCGCTTGGCAGCTGAAAGGCGGCAAAGTGACCCACGGCAAGATATCCGCCGCACCAGAGAAGATCATCTTCCTCGCGCCCGGCACGAGCGACCCTGCCGACTGCGCGGAAGCACTCAAGACCTGGACCGACCACAACCAGTGCCAGGTCGCCCGACTCTTCACCCTGGTGCACTGCAGTTTTCTTAAAGAACAGCCCGAGGCCAAGGCGTGGTTCGACGCCTGTATTCACTTTTCAGACGTCGTGCTGCTCAACCGCCGCGAGGAAGCCGGCAATAAATGGGTCAAGGACTTTGAAACCGACTACCGAAAGGCCCGCAACCCCGCTCGGTTCATCCTCGTTAAAAAAGGCCGCGTCGCCAATCCGCCCGAAGTCCTCGATCCCGAAGCTCGCCGGATCTCTCTCTACTTCGACGAACTCATCCCGATTGAAGACGACGAGTTCGAAGATGACCACAAGCCCGAGGACACCAAGCCCGATATCTATATCGAACGCTTAGAAAGCGGCCACCGCGCCAAACGAATACCCGAGATCACGAAGTATTTCTTATGACAAGTAAGCCTTCTCCGTGTCTGGTAGGTTCCCCCGAGATGTTAAATCAGAGCACTGAGGACCTTACCCACTAAAAATAGCGAAGAACCCGCGACTGCAACAGGGGTTGAAAAAGTATGCGGCTTCCTTCAGGTGGCCGCGCTCGCCTAAGCCCCCGCCATCTCGTTCTCGATCGTGGTCAGGCGGTATTGCTTTTGCCCGAGCTTTGGGATACACGCGATGAGCGCTTTGGTATAGGGGTGCCGGGGATCGCTTAGCACGCGATCGACCGTGCCCTGTTCGACAATCTCGCCGCGATACATGACAATGACCTCGTCGGCAAAGCCTTTGACGATGCCGAAATTATGGGTAATGAGTACGATGCTCATGCCAAGCTTTTCGCGGAGTTCACGGAGCAAGTCCATGATCTGCGCCTGAATCGTCACATCGAGCGCGGTGGTCGGCTCGTCCGCAATGAGCAGGTCGGGTTCGCAAGCCAGGGCCATGGCGATCATCACGCGCTGTTGCATCCCCCCGCTCATCTCATGCGGATAGGCACTGAAACGCATGGCCGCATCGCGGATGCCGACCAACTCAAGCAGCTCCACGACGCGGGCTTTAACGTCAATGATATCCGGGCGGTGCAACCGGACCGCTTCGGCAATTTGATAGCCGATGGTGAAGACGGGGTTGAGAGATGAGGCAGGCTCTTGGAAAATATAAGCGATGCCATTGCCGCGGACGTGACGAATAGCCTCGGCGTCCATCTGCAGGACGTCTTTCCCCTTGAAGAGAATCTGGCCGGTCACGCTGCAGGACGGCGGCTTGGGCAGGAGCTGCGTCAAGGCCATGCAACTCACGCTCTTGCCGCTGCCGCTCTCACCTAGGATGGCCACGGTCTGGCCTCCAGGCTGCACCGCGAAGTCGATACCGTGCACCACCTCGTTGGACTCACCACGCGATTGGAAGGCGATCCGCAGATCGGAGACTGACAGCAAGTTACTCATTGCCGTGAACTTTGAACATCGAACGCCGAACGTCCAATGTTGAATTAAAATAAGGGAGATTTAATCTAGAAACCATTCAATGTTCGACCTTGTGCGTTCAGTGTTCGACATTCAAGCGGCGTCAGCCGCGCCCTGTCTGCATTTTCGGGTCGACGATATCGCGGAGCACATCACCCAGTACGTTGTAGGCGATGACGGTAACGAAAATGGCGAAGCCGGGGCTGAGCATCCACCAGAAGTTCATGAAGAAGACGATCATATTACCCTGCGATTGCTTGAGCATGAGTCCCCATGAGGCGGAGGGCTCGGAGATGCCGAGACCGAGAAAACTAAGCGCGGCCTCGGCCAAAATGTAGCCGGGGATGGCCAGCGTCGCGGCGACGAGCAGATAACTCGCAAGATTAGGCAGGATGTGTTTGATCAATATTTTCGGGACACTCTGCCCCATGCTTTCGGCTGCGACGACGAAAGAGCGATTGCGGATAGATAGCGTCATTCCCCGAATAATCCGCGCCGTGCCCGCCCATCCGATCACGGAGAGAATCACGACGATCACGACATAAACCTGGGTGGGCGAAAAATCGGGGCTGATCAAAGCGGAGCGCAGGGCCAGCAGTAGGTAGAGGCCGGGGATCGACATGAGTAACTCGACGAGGCGCATGGCAACGAAGTCCACTGTGCCACCATAATAGCCAGCCAGCGAACCGACGATAAAACCGAGAATCATGGTGATGGAGATGCCGATGAACCCGATCGAGAGCGAGATGCGCGAGCCATAGAGCAGGCGACTGAAGATGTCCCGCCCGGTATCATCCGAGCCGAGTAAGTAGATGTGGGCGCCGGGTTGGTCGGTATCCAGTTTGAAGAGTTTATGTGCCATCGGGATCAAGCCGAAGAGTTTATAAGGTTCGCAGGGCGCCCACCAGTCAATCGGCGCAGTGGCATCGTCGCGCTGAACATAGCGAGCCGAGCCGACAAGCTCCTGTTCGTAGAGTTTGGCATGCAAAGCCCCATCCTTCCAGGTGTAACGACTCGGCGGATGGTAGGGCTTTTCGAGATTCTGCTGGGTGATGGGATACGGCGCGAAAAAGGGTGCAAACAAAGCGCCCACATAGAGGAGCGCGAGCACAGCTAGAGCGCTCGCCCCCATCGGGCGGCGTAGCACCTTGCCCATCAACTGACGAAAGAGCACGAAGAGGATGTAGCCGACCAGCAAAATACAGCCGATCGCCAGCAGCGCGACCAAAACCATGCCAAGGTATTTTAAGGCCACCGACAATACGGACAGGGCACCCGGCGCGAAGGCTTCGAGCAAGATCTCCAGGACAATGATGCCGATGAGCACCAGCCAGACGTAGTGCGACTTGCCGCTAGGCGCGCCGGAACGGCCGGAGCCGCCTTCTAGGCGGATGCGGGGATCGCACCAGCCGAGCAGTAGGTCGGCCAATAAATTACCCATCACCAGCATGACGACCCCGATCAGCACGCCGGCCATGACCACGTATTGGTCTTCGCGAATGAGCGCGTCGTAAATCAACTGCCCCAAGCCGGGATAATTCATCACGTTCTCTACCAACAACGCGCCCGAGAGCAAACTGGCGAAGGAATAGCCGAAGGAGGTAATCAGCGGGTTGATCGCGTTGCGCAGCACGTGCTTAAACATGATAACGCGCTCACGCAGGCCCTTGGCCCGAGCGGTGGTGGCGAACTCGGCCTGCATGTAGTCGATGAAGTTCGCCCGCATGATTCGCATCATACCAGCCACGCTGCCGATACCGAGCACAATGGTCGGCAAAATTAAGTGGTAGGCATAATCCAGCAGGCGCGGTCCGAGTGTGTAGAACTCGCTCTCGACCGAAGAGCGCCCGCCCTCAGGGAAGATTCCGGTGATCGCCGCGAAGTAGACCGCGAGGATGGCTAGAAAAAATTCGGGGATCGAAAGCGCGGCATAGGCCAAGAGGCCACTGATGCGATCGAAGATCGAGTCTTTGTAGATCGCCGCCAACACGCCGAGCGGGATGGCGACACACCAGGCGAATAAAATGGAACTGAGCGAGAGGATAAAGGTCGCGGGCACGCGTTGCTTCAGGAGCGTGAGCACCTCCACCTTATAGGTCCATGATTCACCGAAGTAAGGCCAACCGAAACCGAGCCCGGCCTCCGGCTCCCCCACCCAGGGACCGTATTTGACGGGCGAGATATTGGCCATCCAGTGTCCGTAGCGGACATACCAGGCAGTCGGTTCGCCCTCCGCGTCGACCAGCCCGAGTTGGCGCTCCTGCTGCTGAATGACCTCGGGGTCGATATCCTTGGCGGCGCGCGCCTGCGTCAGGAAATCACCCGGCGACAGATACATGAGCAAGGAGACGAGCAGGCTGACTCCTAAGAGCAAGGGAACGAGTGAAAACAAACGTCTGAGGATGAAGGCAAACATGGTTTATAGTTCCGGCTCGGGCGTCCAAATCTCTTCGATATTCCAAAGGCTGGTGCCGGCGGCGGGCACGTAGATGTTACGCCACTTGTTTTTTACACCGACATACCCATAGGGCGTGAAGCCGTAGAGCAAGGGCAACTGCTCGGCCATGATTGCCTGGACCTCGTGCATGTAGGCGATACGCTGATCCATATCGAGGGTGCGCTCTTGCAAACCGATCAGCTCGTCGATCCGGGCCTCCCATTCAGTGGCGGGCTCGATTTGCTCGGGGTGCCACTGGTGATACTGACCGCTGCTGAGATAGAGCGCCTTGCTTCCGGAGGGATCGTAGGCGGCACTGCTGGAACCCCAACCGAGCATCGTGATGTCGTAGTTGAAAGTATCGTCCGTGCGGCGCAAGAGCGTGGCGAAATCGGCGCGCTCCATTTTCACGAACATGCCGAGCTCTTTCATGTTTTCGACGAAGGTCACGCCGATTTTATCGTAGGACGCACTCTCGACCAGCAGGAGTGTGAATTCCACCGGGAGGCCCTCGCTGTCAATCAGGCGACCTTTGTCGTTCCAATAAAAGCCGGCTTCGCGCAGCAACTCGCGAGCGCGTTCGGGGTCGTATTCATAACGCGGTAGATTCGGGTGATGCCATTTACCCTGGGCAGGGGGGATGATCGAGGTCAGTGGCTCGCCCTTACCGAAGAGGAGCGCGTTGATCATACCCTGCCGATTGAGCCCATGGAGGACAGCTTGGCGGAAGCGCTTGTCCGTAAACCAGCGCAACTTGTGCGGCGGCACATAGGGCTCGCCCTTATCGTTCATACCCCGGTGCTGGTTGAACCAAAAAAAGTTCACGCTGGCCGAGGGACCGCGCTCAAAAATCGTAAAGTCGTAGGTCTCGGCCGCTTGCTTCACCCATTCGTAATCGTCCGCGCCGATGCCCGAAGCGTCGCTCTTACCGGTGGCAAAATGAGCCACGGCGGTGTTCGACTCGGCAACGAATTTCAGAATCAGGTAATCCAGATAAGGCAGGCGCTGGCCGTCGCGGTCAGCCTTCCAGTAGTGTGGGTTCGGCGTCAGCACGAGACGCTCACCGGGCTTGTAGGAATAGACGGTGAAAGGGCCAGTGCCCACGATGTCGGCGGGCGATTCGATCGCCGTTTGCGTCGACCATTGCTTGGTAAAACTGCCATCCTCAAAGGCTGCCTCCAGCTTGTGTTTCGGCAGAATCGGCTGACCGATGTCATAGAGAAAAGGCGCATA
>DLQD01000147.1 GCA_002480015.1 Opitutia bacterium UBA7441 | reverse complement strand
GCGGTGATACAGGGACTGCGACGGAGTGTATTTGCCTAGGTCGCTGAAGTCTACCTTGCTCCCCGGTTTCGTAGGCGTTGTCCGTATTGCCCCTATTGGTGCATTTTTTTATCTGCGCACCGCGAGTCATGCGTTCCTCTTTGAGGTCGTGGCGAACTGTGAATAAGGCGATTAAATCGCTCCCTTGAAATTGCTTAACTCACTTATTCACAGGATTTTTCAATAGAAAATCGGCCCAAAAGGGCTTGACTTGTGGGGTGAAATGGGGCGTTTTGGTGTGAAATGGGTCACTGAGGATTAAATGAGCGCAGATAATATAGGGAAGTTTTTTGGCGAATACCGCCACACCGTAGACGACAAGGGTCGTCTGACGATTCCTTCGCAGTGGCGTCCGCAATTGGATTCTGAGAGCAACAACTTCCTTGCCCTTCCCAGCCTGACGGAGCGCTCCGTTGTGGTGTATCCGCCCAAGATGATCGAACAGCTCTACGAGCGTTTTTCCCAGATCAGCATGGGGGATCAGGACGGACAGCGCGCGATCCGCCGTATCATGTCGATGGCTCACAATTTTTCCTGCGATAAGCAGGGTCGCATTAATTTGAATGAGAAGCTCATTCACCACGCTGGCCTGCAAAAGTCGGTCGTGCTCTTAGGTGAGGCATCCAAGTTTAAAATCTTCGATGAGACCCTTTACGACGAACTGATGTCGGACGACGGCGCAGCCGAAGATTTGGCCGACATCGCGAAAGGCTTCGGCTTCTAATTCAAACTTGAGGGAAATTATGGACAAGGTCTTCGAAAGCATCGCCCGCGAAAACTTCCGCACTTCTGGTTACCTCTCGCACCCCCGCCGGGAGCGTCGTAGTTCCTGGACTTTTTCCGCTCTGCCCCGGGGCCACTTTTACACGACCGATGCCGTTCGCGATGCACTCCAGCGCCGGGAGCGGGCCCACTTAAAAGCTCAAAGTAAACCTTCCGTCCTGCGGAACTGGCTCCATGTCTTCCTCGATCGATGATGCACACACACCTGCCACGGCAAGTGGCCATGTTCCCGTCTTGCTGCACGAGACGCTGGAACTGCTTGCTCCGCGCGGAGGTGTGAAGCTCCTCGATGGAACTTTCGGCGGCGGCGGCCATGCCCGTGCCATGCTTGAATCGGCGGATGATGTAGAAGTTGTTGCTTTGGATCGCGATCCGGCCGCCTTGCCGCGGGCCGAAGCTCTCAAGGCCGAGTTCGGCGAACGCTTTCGCCTTTATCATATCAATTTCGGCAATCTCGCTGAATTGAATGAGTCTGGCTTTCACGGTGTGCTTTTTGATTTTGGCCTGTCGTCCTTTCAACTCGATACAGAAGAACGTGGCTTTTCCTTCCGCTACGATGCACCCGTCGATATGCGCATGAACCCTGCAGAGGGGATCAGCGCGGCTGAGTTTCTGGAAACGGCCGACGAGGAGTCACTCGTTCGCGCCGTGCGCAACTACGGCGAAGAGCAACGTTGGCGCCGCGTGGTCAAGGCCATCATCGCGGCACGCGGCACAGGCGCGCTTCAGCGCACACAGTCCCTGGCTGGACTCATCGTTGACGCAGTCGGGCCGACCCCTCGAGGTCGCAAGGCGGTCCACCCAGCGACGCGAACTTTTCAAGGTATTAGGGTTGAGGTGAATGATGAGTTGAGCGCGATCGAACGCGGCCTTCCGGCTGCGTTTGATTGCCTCTTACCGGAAGGCGTTCTCGCTGCGATTAGCTTCCACTCGCTTGAAGACCGTATCGTCAAACGCTTCTGCCGCAAAATGGCCGGTCGCCCTGAACACGCCCGCGACAGTCGCACCCTAGACGAGCGCGAAGTCCGAGCAACCATGATCTCAACGCGCCCGATCAGCCCGAAAGAGGCCGAAATCGCATCCAACCCACGCAGCCGTAGCGCACGCTTGCGCTCTGTTCGTAAAATTTTCTAACCAAAACGTCCTATGCTCAAACTCTCCTCTACCGCTCGCAAGCATGTCATCTTCCTGATCTTCGCTATGATCGTTGTCACGGTCGGCAGTGCATTCGCTATCGTTTGGATACAGCAGCAGATCTCGCGCACCGCGCAGAGCAGTAAAGCGCTGGAATCGCAACTCGCAGAGACTTCCCGAAAGTTACGCTACCTTGATGAGCGCATCGCCGGCTATCATCAACCAGTTGTTTTACAAGGTAAAGTCGCAGGTGTGCTCCGACCTTCGGTCGAAAATCAAGTGGTCTTCGTGCAGGAACGCCAGCTGGCTACTGGCCGTAGCTATGCGGTTTCTCAACCCTATGAAGTTTCCATGGATCTAGCTTTACTCGACCTCAATACCTCCCGTTAGGCAACCAATAACTACCCGGAAACGTCATGCAAATTACCTCCAATTATTACCGTTGCCGTGCTCAGCGTGCGGCGCTTTACGCAGAGTCAACGGCCCAACTGGGCGTGAAAAAGACTCCATTATCCAACACTCAAACCAGCTCGCAGCATCTTGCGCAGCCGCTCCGTCCCTCCCTGCACACGTTGCGCAGTTTGGCCAACTTGCATAAATCCAACTGTAACCACCGCCCCGCGTAATTTATTTTCATGAGTAAAGCCTTCGTATCGAGCGGTCGTTCATCGCTGATTACACTGGCAGTCGGTTTCGCCTTCTGCGTGTTGCTTGGGCGCTTATTCTATTTACATGTTTGGAACCAGGAGGCATTGCTCGAACACGTTCAAGGTAATCGTAAGATGGTCAACGTCGTCGAGGCGCGCCGCGGCAATATCGTCGATACTCGCGGTAACTTGCTCGCGACGACTCGAACCACCTATAATATAGGTGCCGATCCTCAGGCCTTTAGCGAGGCAGACAGGGAGAAGCTTCCTGAGCTAGCCCGGATTTTGGGTAAACCTTTGCAAGAGATCGAATCAAAGGTTCGCGAAAAGACCCGAAAGGTCTCCGAAGATGGCTTGGAAGTGCGTCTCATCCGTTGGGCTGTTCTGGCCAAAGACGTCGACGAGGCCACCCACGATGCCGTTAAAGCGCTCAAGCTACGTGCGGTCTATGGCAACCAGAGCCATAGCCGCGCCTATCCTGCTGCACAGCTTGCCTCGCATGTGCTCGGTTATGTGAACAAAGAGGAGACCCCGGTCACTGGGATTGAACGTTTTTTTGACTATTATCTGCGCGGCCAGGACGGCTGGCGCGAAACCGAGCGCGACGGCAAGCGTCACGAGCTTGCACAATACCGTGAGCGTGAAGTCGAACCATCGGACGGGCTGAATGTCGAGCTGAGTATCGATCAAATGGTGCAACACATAGTCGAGGCCGAAATCGCGCACCTCGCTGAGGAATTTGATCCTAAGGGTATCAGCATCATCGTCAGCCAACCCGCCACCGGTGCCGTGCTCGCCATGGCTAACTATCCGACCTACGATCCCAACGAATTTTACAATACCGAAAAGTATCCGATCAGTCATCAGCGTAATCGTGCATTGACGGATGTTTTCGAGCCCGGCTCCACATTTAAAATCGTTCCGGCTGCTGCAGCCTTAAACGAAGGTATCGTACATCCCCGTGATATGTTTCAAACAGGGGTGAAGCGAGTCAGCTATAAGGGGCGCACGCTTTCGTTGCCCGACGACCATCATACCTATGAAAATCTCTCAATGCATGACATCGTCGTGAAGTCCAGCAACCGAGGTGCCGCCCACCTCGGGCTAATGCTGGGAGACCAACGGTTGCACGACTACGCAGCCAGTTTCGGGTTTGGTGAAAAGACGGGCTGCGATCTCGGTGGCGAAATCTCTGGAACTTTGCACGCGCCCCGCAACTGGGACGGTTTGACTATCACTCGTCTACCTATGGGGCACGCTATCAGCGCCACCCCCATGCAAGTCCACTCAGCCATGTCCGTGATTGCTAATGGCGGCGTCCTGATGGAGCCAATGTTGGCAAAGCGTGTCTTTGATATATCGGGCAACGATGTGATCCGTTTTAATCCAAAGGCTAAGCGCCGCGTCATCTCAACAGAAGTGGCCAAGACAGTGGCCAGCATGCTTGCGGATGTGGTCGGTGTGGACGGCACTGCGCGTCGCGCCTCGATCGATAACTACGACGTCGCTGGTAAAACAGGCACAACACAAAAAATCATCAACGGTAGCTATTCCAGGCAGCACCACGTCGCCTCCTTCAGTGGTTTCTTCCCGGCGGATAATCCGGCACTTGTCATCACCGTGGTCGTCGATGATCCGAGTTCAAAGGGTGTCGGCTACGGCGGATCGGTGGCAGCTCCCGCCTTTCGTAACATCGCCGAGGCCTGCATCGCATATTTAGGCATCCGCCCCGCGCGGTCGGACGCTTCCTTCGTTAATTTACAACCTTCTATCTATGATCGGTCTAGCCGAATTTCAAATTAGTACACTGCTCTCTGCTGCCAGTTCCCGCCAAGCCTACTCTCGCCGATTCAATCTAGCCGCTGTTAATGAACTTAAGAGGTCGCCAATGAATCCACGTATCAGTCAGCTACTTGCCGGGTTAGAGACTTCTGGCCGGAAGTTGCGTCAGGATAGCACAGTGACTTGTCTGATCACCGATAGTCGACGTGTCGTTCCCGGTGCGCTTTTCTTCGCGATCGGGGGTCTGCGGACGGATGGTAATCTTTTTGTTGAAGAAGCGGTGGATCGTGGCGCAGTCGCCATCGTAACCGAGGAAAACTTGGGCAGTCATTTCCCGATTGACTACATCCAGGTCGCGGATGTGCGCACGACCCTGGCACTGATTTCACGTAAGTTCTACGGCACGCCTGATACCAAGCTCGGCATCACTGGTATCACCGGTACAAACGGCAAGACGACTGTCTCCATGCTCACACAGCACCTAATCGGAGGACAGGACAGCGTCGGTTTGCTAGGCACGATCCGCTATGACCTGGGTCAGCGCACCTTGCCCTCTTTCCGCACAACTCCGGAGTCGGTCGATATCTATGCATTGCTTGCGCAGATGGTCGACAATCATTGCACTGAGGCCGTCATGGAGGTCAGCTCGCACGGCATCGATCAAAAGCGCACTTACGGCGTGGATGTGGATGTGGCCGCTTTTCTTAACCTGACCCAGGATCACATTGATTACCACAAATCGATGGAGGCCTACTACCAGGTCAAAAAGCGTCTCTTCACTGGCGAGACCGGGCGTTGTCCGCGTCAGGCCGTGATTAATATTGATTGCGCTTATGGTCGCCGTCTCTTGGGCGAATTGCCTGAGGGCATCGAGGCTAGCACATTCGGTATCGGAGTCGAGGCCGTCCTTCGTGCCGATCAAGTTAAACTCTTTGCCGATCGCACCGAGTTCCAACTAAGCTGGCCTGAAGGTAGTGTCGGCGTCAGTTCGCCCCTACTTGGTCGCTACAATGTGAGCAACTTGCTTGCCGCCCTGGCCATCGCACGCGCCAAAGGGCATGGCCTCGAGATGATTCTCGAGCGCCTGCAGAGCTTCCCCGGAGTCCCTGGTCGCATGGAGCGTATTGACGAAGGGCAGCCGTTCAATGTCCTCGTCGACTATGCGCATACGGACGACGCACTGGCTCACGCCTGCGAGATGCTTCGGGAAATTACACTAGGACGTGTGATTGTCGTTTTCGGGTGCGGCGGTGACCGCGATCGCACCAAGCGTGCGCCCATGCTGCGTGCGGCGCTGGACGGTGCGGACGAGGTCTACGTGACTTCAGACAATCCCCGCACCGAGTCGATTGATCAGATTTTCGCTGACATGCGTGATGTAGCAGGCAGCGAAAATGCTCACTACGTCAACGACCGTAAACACGCCATTTCGCTCGCCCTTGATGCCGCACGCCCCCAAGACTGCGTCCTGATCGCCGGTAAGGGACACGAAGCCTATCAAGAGTTCGATGGTACCGTGATTCCTTTCGACGATCGCCACGTAGCTCGCGACTTGCTTCGGCTGAAGAAAATTTAGAATCGACATTCAGTTACTTAAATTGACGCCTGATATGCCATTCTTCGATCCACAGAAACTATCCGCATGGTCGGGGGGATCTTGGGTCGGCGAACCGCCCGCATCGATCAACGGTTTCTGCTTTGACGCCCGTCAGATACAGCCTGGGCAATGCTTCGTCGCCCTCAGTGGTGGCGCGCGTGACGGGCACGACTTCATCGAGCAGGCCGCGAAGGGTGGGGCAGTCGCGGCGCTGGTCGAACAGGCCCAAGAGCTCTCTTTGCCGCAGCTCCAGGTCGCGGACAGCCTTGCGGCCCTCGGTATGATCGCCGCCGCTGTCCGCAGGCAGTTCACCCAGCCAGTCGTCGCGGTGACCGGCAGTTGCGGCAAGACTTCGACCAAAGAAATACTCCGCTGCCTCCTCGGCGACACATGCCACGCGACTGCGGGCAACTGGAATAACCTCATCGGTGTGCCCATGACACTTTTTGGGCTCGATCCAAGCTGTCAGGATTTCGCTGTGATCGAGGCCGGTATCAATCAATCCGGCGAGATGGCTGCGCTCGGGCAAATGATCAGAGCCGATCTCAATGTGCTGACCAATATCGGTGCCGCTCACCTCGAACTGCTCGGCTCGGAGGCGAATATTGCGGCCGAGAAATCACTCTTAGTACGGCACGCCGCCCAAGATTCACCCCTCATCCTCCCCGCCGAAGCGCTCGGCTACCCCGCCTACGCCGCGCTCGCCGACCGCGCCATCGTGCTACTGTCAGAAGGAGAGCCTGTGCCCGCGCTTCCAGTTCGAAAAATGGTTTATTATAAAATTGTAGAACAAACACTCTGTCTTGGCAGCCAGAGTTACGCCATTGCAAGTCCCAGTCATGGCATGGCAACCAATGCTGCGCTCGCCATTGTCGCCGCGCGCGAACTTGGTATTGCCGAGGCCGACATCCGCCAACGGATCGAAGCATGGCGCCCTGTCGGAAACCGTGGACGTATTGCCACGCTCGGCGCGCAGACCTTTTATATTGATTGCTACAACGCCAATCCGTCCTCGATGGTCGACGCACTCGACGCCTTCGATCGGAGCACACCGCAAGATGTCCCATGTTTCTATATACTAGGCGCTATGAACGAACTTGGGGTAGCCGCTGCAGAGCAGCATGCCGCCATCGGCCGCCTCCTCCGTTTGCGTCCGCAAGACCGCGCTGCATTCATCGGCCCTGACGACCTCACCCTAGCCTACGAAAACGGCGCATTGTCCGAAGAAATTGCCGTCAGACACCTTGAACGCGCTGCAAATATCGAAAAAATAAAATCCACCGTTGCCCAATTCGAAGGAGCCATCTTTCTCAAAGGCAGCCGCAGCTACCAACTCGAAAAACTGCTACCAGAAGGTCTTCGATAGCGTCACTTTCACTCTTCGCCACGCACTTTTAACTACTTTTAAATGCTCTCCTACCTAGCCGACTTCGAAAACATCTTCGGACCTCTCCGTCTCTTCCGTTATTTGACACTTCGCGCGGCCTTCGCTGGTATGACGGCTTTGGGCATAGGCTTTCTAGTTGGTCCCTGGCTCTTCGCCAAGCTCCGCTCACTTCGCGCGCGGCAGGCCTTTCGGGGCAAGGACGAAGTCGGCGAGCTGGCCGAACTTCACGCCAGCAAGGCTCAGACCCCCACCATGGGTGGACTCATGATCTGCGTCTCCGTCGTGGGCAGTGCGGTGCTCTGGGCACGCCCCAACATTTACGTTTACACCGCTCTCATTATTTATCTCGGGCTTACGGTGATCGGTTTTCTCGACGATTACCTCAAAGTGTCCAAGGCCAACAGTAAAGGCTTGTCCGGCCGTTGGAAACTGCTCGGGCAAGCTGCGCTCACTGCCATCGCCTTACTTCTACTGCTCAGCTCGCCCGAATCGGCGGCCAAGATGCGCGAGTTCTGGGTGCCGTTTTACAAAGACGTTGTGGTGACAGAAATGTCGCTCTTCTTCCTCGCGCCCTTTTTGTTTCTTATCCTCTCAGGTTCCAGCAATGCCATCAATCTGACCGATGGCGTCGACGGCCTGGCCATCGGTTGCACCGTGACCGTGGCGCTGGCCTACGCTATCATGGCCTATGCGGCCGGGAATGTCATTATCTCGGACTACCTTTTCATCAGTTATATTCCCGGAGTGGGGGAGTTGGCTGTGGTCTGCGCCGCACTACTCGGTGCAAGTCTCGCCTTCCTGTGGTACAATTCTCACCCGGCCGAAGTATTTATGGGGGACACCGGCTCGCTCGCCCTCGGCGGTTTGATTGGGATCATCGCCTTCATGGTGCACCAACCACTCACCCTTATCATTGTCGGGGGCATCTTCGTGATGGAGGTCAGCTCGGTCATCCTGCAGGTCGGCTCTTTCAAATTGCGCAAGAAGCGCATCTTCCGTATGTCGCCCATTCACCACCACTTTGAACTCAAAGGCTGGCACGAGAACAAAGTCGTGATCCGTTTCTGGATACTCTCGCTCATTTTCGCGATGGCTGGACTGGCCACGTTGAAGCTGCGGTAAGCGTGTGAGGCGGAGGCTAAAAGTCGGGTTCTAACTTTAATACGCGAAGGCCAATATGTTATCGATGAGTTTTTCGGTTTCGCCGTAGCCGAGTGCATTGCGATCGATTTGGGCGGCTTGTTCAAGTAGTTTGTAATACGGGCTCTGGGTGTAGCTCATACTTTCGTTGAGCGACAGTTCGGTGACGGCTCCGATCCAGTAGAGGCAAAGTAGGGCAAGTGCACTCTCTTCGCGGGTAGTCTGCCAGATTTCACGGGCGGCTTCGACCTCTCGTAGCTTGTAGAGGTAGATGGCCTGTATCGATTGGATGGTGGGGCTGCTGCTAGTTTTACGACTCACTTCGAGTAGTTCCCGGGTCATTTCGATCGGGAGCGTTCTTTGTTGGTGATCTGTCGACCAATCGTTGAACTGAGCGATCACGAGGACTTCCTGCATGTCGCTCCGCGTGGGGTTGAGCTCGAGGGCCTTCTCTGCCCAAGTGGTGGCACGACCGTTATTGCCGAGGTGGATGTTAGCCTCGGCTAAATAGACATAGTCGCGCTCCCATGTGTGAGACTGGGGCGTGCCGATGAATAAGCCAGCATAAACAAAAATTCCGATTAAGACGGCGCCGATTAATATCTTACGGCGTGTAGGTCGACCGGCATGTTTCCAAATCTTGGGGATTAGCGTGATGCCGCCTGCCATGATCGCGAGTAGGGGCAGCAGGCTGGCGCGTGCCTGAGTGCCACTCTGGTTGACTGCTAAGCTCAGGGCAAAGAGGGTAAGTGTTAACAACGCCAGCAAGATGCTGCGGCCACGGTGCCCATCTTTTAAGCGGACATAAGCTCCTCCGACTGCTAGGATAAAAAGTGCGCCCCAGTGTATGGGGTTGAGGAATAGGATAAAGTGAAGCTGACGATAAAGACTGAAGCTTTTGTCGTCGTAGCTCTCCTGGTAGCCCAGTGCGCGATACATGCCTTGTCCAATTTGCTCGAAGCCCCATTGAAAAGAATCCTGTAGTTGTAAGCTGAATACGAGAGCTGCGCTGAAGATCACTGCAGTCGGAATAAGTGCGAGAATAAAGTGGAGGACGCGTTCCCGATGAGGCAGTAGGTAAGCGATGAATGGCCAGAGCAGTGCGATGGGCAGTAGGGTTGTTTCTAGCAACGAAGCCAGGCTAAAGCAGACGGCGATCCTTAGGCTGTCGCGGATACTACTGCGGCGCATCCAGCGCTGCCCGAAGTAAAACGCAGAACTCGTGCAGGCTGTAGCCAAGAGGATTGGGCTGACTTCGCCTGCCCAGAAGACAAGCACGGGGTTGAGTCCCACGAGCAAGCCTCCTATCCAAACGGCTCGATTGCGCCTCCAGTACTCACCCGCTGCGGACGCGGTAAAGCCTGCCGCTATGACAAGGGCGAGTACGTTGAGTCCACGCGCGGCAGAGGTTAGTTCACCGGTATCACCGAAAATGTGGGCGAGGAGCGAGAGTATGTAAGTGTAAAGAGAGTGCCCAGAATCACTCGTAGGCATAGCATCCGCTAAAGCGATAGCTGCTTCGAGCGTAGAGTGTGCCGCTTCACTGGGGTAGTTTCCCGCAGGTATCTGACTGAAGTAGGCAAACCACCCGAGAACATGCACTAGGGTCATGGCAAGGATGAGCCGGAGTTGTCCCGGTAGAAAAGCGCGATGGCTCATGGTTTTTTTGTTTAGCGTATTTCGCCGCTGCCGTGGATCACATATTTATAAGTGCAGAGTTCGTTCAGCCCCATGGGGCCTCGTGCGTGCAAACGGTCAGTCGATATACCGATCTCGGCTCCGAGGCCGAATTCAAAGCCGTCTGAGAATCGGGTAGAAGCGTTATGGAAGACTGCAGCGGAGTCCACACTGGTAAGGAAGCGCTGCGCGGCAGTGAGGTCTTCGGTCACGATGCTCTCGGTATGGCCAGAACTGTTGGCATTGATCAAGTCGATGGCTGCCTGTAGATCGGGCACTAGAGCGATGGCAATGATCAGGTCTGTGTATTCAGTGGCAAAGTCTTCGGCCGTGGCGTCGACCAGGGGCAGTCCGCTGGCCGTGAGCAGGGCTTTGGCGTGCGTATCGACGCGGAGCTCCACGCCTTGGTCGTGCAGTGCTTTGGCGAGGCGGGGTAGGTGTGCGGCGGCCTCTTGGTGCACGATAAGGTTCTCGGCTGCGTTACAAACACTGGGGCGCTGGCACTTCGAGTTGATGACGATCCGTTCGGCCATGTCCGGATCCGCTCTGGCGTCGATATAGACGGAGCAGACACCGGTGTAGTGCTTGATCACAGGGATGCGGCTGTTCTCCACGGTAAAGCGGATTAAACTCTCGCCGCCTCTGGGGATGATGCAGTGAATGGTGTCATCCTGTTTGAGCAGGACGTTGAGCGCCCAGCGATCCGTCGTCGGGATGAATTGGACGGCGTCTTCGTGGATGCCATTGGCGCGAAGCGTTTCCTGGATGATTGCTGCTAGCTTCATATTGCTGTGGAAGGCCTCCTTGCCGCCGCGCAGAATGGATGCATTACCCGACTTGAGACAGAGGATGGCGCAGTCAATTGTCACGTTGGGCCGGGACTCGTAAATGATACCGATCACCCCCATGGGGACGCGGATCTTACGTAGGTCGAAGCCCTTTGGGGGCGAGAGGCGCTCGATCTCGACGCCGACAGGATCGGGAAGGGCGGCAACTTGGCGAACGCCTTCAGCCATGGACGCGATACGCTCGGGAGTGAAGGTGAGGCGCTCGGTCATGGGATCGGATAGCTCGAGCGAGCGTGCGTTTTGCAGGTCAAGTGCGTTGGCCTCGAGGATCGAATGGGTTTCTTCCACGAGCCGGTCGGCCAATTCGTTAAGGAAGCGATTCTTCGTTTTAGTGCTCAATGTGGCCAGTCCCAGAGAAGCGATGCGGGCGCGCCTTGCGATGTCGACAACGAGTTCAGTGATTTGATCGGTGGTCATTTCGGGATACGGGATACGGGGTGGCTGAGAATGGGCCTTAGATCGTTTCGAGGATTTTTTGCCAGACGTGTTCGGGGAGGGTACTACCCTGTTCCTGGACAACTGCGGCACCGAGGATAGAGCCGATTCTGGCGCATTCTGCGAGTGGGCGGTTTTGTGACCAGCCAAAGAGGAAACCGGCTGCCCAAAGATCGCCGGCGGCGGTGGTATCGATGACATTGGCGGCGAGCGTGGGTTCTATTTTTTCGACTTTGCCCGCCTGCGCGATGTATGAGCCTCGGGCACCAATCTTGATAGCAGCTATTTCGCAGTGTTCGGCGAGTTGAAGAGCCATGGCCGCGTAATCGTCGGTGATACTCGTAAAAGCGGCACCTTCTTCTTCGTTCGCAAAGACGATATCTACGTAGTCGCGTAGGATGTCGGGGAGGATGGCTTTGGCTGCAGTGACGACCTCGAAGCTGGCGAGGTCGAGGCTAATGGTGCACGCTGCTTCTTTGGCCGACTCGAGCACGTGACGCAAGAGCGATTCGTTAAAGAGTAGGTAGCCTTCAATGTGAGCATGGCTGCAATCAACAAAATCAATCACTGAGATTTCTTCGGGGACGAGTGTCATCGCGGCACCAAGATTGGTGCGCATGGTGCGCTCACCATCGGGGGTGACGAGGGAGAGGCAGCGGCCGTTCGGTATGTCGGCCATTTTAAAGCGCGAAATATCGCCACCCAGCTTGAAAAAGCTGTCTCGGTAGAACCCGCCATCGGCACAGTTCCCGGTTTTTCCCAAGAAGCGGGTGGAGGCGCCCATACGTGCTAGGGCGAAGAGAGTATTTCCGGCTGAGCCGCCCGGCGCGGCCACGGCGGCTTCGGACAATCGCTCCATCAAGGCGGAGATGGTAGGGGCATCGACGAGCACCATACCGCCTTTATCGCCGTCGATTTGAGCGACGAATGACTCGTCTACGTGCGCGATAGCGTCGACAATTGGACTGCCTACTCCAATGAAAGTGGATTTAATCTGCATAAAAGTAAAAAATGTATGTGGATGGAAAAGAAAAACCGCCGCTCCGGGTGGAGGGGCGGTTTGTCAGTAGCGCTATTAGACGCTTCTAAAGAGCGTCGCGGATGTGCGCGTAGATGGTTTGCGATTCAGCGAGGTTGCCGAGCTTGCCGACACGGATACGAATTTCAGACTGAGCTGTTGCTTCGGGATCCGTGGCTTGGCTGACGCGAACGGTGACTTTTTCGTCGCCGATTTTGCGTGCGTAGATCGTGATGGCAGTCTCTTTGTGTAGTTCGCCCGTGCGGAAGTAGCCCATGTTGTCCAGTTCGCGTATGGCGGTTTTGAAGATTTGCCCGGTCGGCGCTTCCAGTGGCGCGTAGAAGTAGCCAGCCCTGAATTGGGCGGTTTGTTGCTCCCCTGTCAACGGGTCGATCGCGACCGGTGTGGTGCAACCAGTAACGATGAGTGTACAAATAGTGAGTAGAGTTATCAGTGTAGCTTTCATAATTTTGGTTCTTTGTAAGTGATTTTAGGCAGAGTGCAATCAGAAGCTTTTCAGAAATATGATTCCGTGGCTATCGCGAAAAGCAAGGCGCCCGTCGCGAATTCCGTCGAATCTGAGGCCGTACTCCGTCTCGACGATATCGCCAACGTAAAAGCTTTGGCCTTCTATGATGACAATTGGGCGCTCACCTTGACGAACACCGCTGATACGAATTCTGGAGAGGTATTGGATCACGCTTTGCTTGCTGCTCTCGGCAGAACCGATAGTCACGGGTGATTCCATTGGACTAGCTGTGGTGCGGGGTGCGCTTGAATCGAGCACTGCTTCCACTTGAGGTCCGTCGTTCTGTTGGGACTTAGAGTCTACATAATCGACTGTAGCTACGGGCACTGCAGTGATCGCATCTTTTGTCCTTTGAATAGGGTCTTTCGAGGCAGTCGTTTTTGCGGGTGCGACGTCTAATTTGCTATCTGTAAGTGGCTTGTCGGTGTGAATGAGGACGTTCCAGAGTCCGTAAGCCGCAGCAGCGAGGACGAATAGGAGAACTGAAATGGCAAGAATGCTAGGAAGAAGGCGATTGTTTGGGCTGTCTTCTGAATCGTTGTTCAGTGATTGAATGGCTTCTTCGAGTTTGGCTCCGGATCCCTCGCTTAACTGAGGGACGGGCTCACTCGGCAATTCCGGTGCGGTGCGATGCAGTGCTTTTATTTCGCTTTGCTTGATCCTATCGTCGAAGGGATTAATTGGGTCAAAGATGGCTTTTTCTACGGGCTCGTCGCGAACTGAGAGAGAAGGCGTGGCCGATCCAGGGGGTGGTTCTTCGGTAGATTTACTGAGTCTGAGCTTAATTGCCGGCGGCGTCTGTTCTGACCTCGGCCCTTCGGGGGCTTGGAGATCGCGCGAGAGCTTTAGTTTGGAAGGCGGATTGTCCTTTGATTGGTCGCTCATGAATTAGATGAGATCTAGTGTGCAAGTTTTGCCATTCAGGCAAAGAATAATCTGTAGGGCGCTGCTAGAAACCCCTGTAACAGATAAAAGATTGGAGCCCGCCCCCAGAAATCGGAGACGGGCCCTTCACTAACCTAATTAACCCTAACAAAACCTTTGAAAATGACAGATATGCTTAGGAACACGCAGCTCGTGATAAGGTTCCGATAATTTTTTGAAAACTTCATGCACCGATATTATGAAGGGTTGGCGCGACTGGTGTTGCATCGCTACGGGTCGACGCGACGCCAGTCGCAGCACCCATTTATGTCGATTATTTACAACTCACCAGACTAGCGCGCTTGATGAACCTTCTCGGTGAAACCCTTGTTTATCCCTTAGTTTGCCTATTGATCTGTCTTCAAGCGGACTTCGCCGTCGTGAAAAAAGGCTTTCAGCTCTGGTTCTTTTTGGGCGAGACTTGCGCGGTCGATGATTTGACCATCCGGCCTTTGAATCACTGCATATCCGCGTTTGAGAGTGGCTTGCAAACTTCCGTTATCGAGTCGCCTCCTGAGTGCATTGAGTGTCTCTTGCTTTTGCACTTGGGTCCACCAAACCGAGCGTTCCAAGCGCCGCGAAAAATTGGCGAGGTGCTGTCCCGCCATACCGATCCGGGTCTTCGGGTGCTGCTCGATGATACGTTGGCCGAGTTGGTGGATCGTCTGTTGCTCGGCATTGATACGGCGCGAGAGCTTGCGACATAGGCTGTTTTCCAGATCATCCAACTGCATGCCGTAATGTTGCATTTGCCGCTCTGGAGCAATGATGCGCATGCGGGCGTCGAGATCACGGAGCGAGCTTCGATTGTCCTTGAGGTAGCTATCGATTCGCGCGAGCAGGTCTCGCCCGGCATCTTCGTAGCGCGCCAGTGCTTCCAGGAAGAGTGAGGAGATGAGTTCGGCTGCGCCCGACGGGGTTTCGGCACGCCGATCAGCCGCGTAGTCGGTCAGCACCGTATCGATTTCGTGACCAATTGCAGAGATGACCGGGAGCGGACAGGCGGCCACTGCGCGGGTCAGGGACTCCTCATTAAATGTCCATAGATCCTCGATGCTTCCGCCTCCGCGGGTGATGACGACGAGGTCGAAGCCCGCGCTTGCGCTGGCGTGCTGCAGCATGGTGGCCACCTCTTCGGCGGCACCTTTGCCTTGTACTTTAGCCGGGAAAATAACCACTTCGCCGCGATAATCGCGGCGGCGGAGGATACGTAGGAAATCACGTACCGCTGCGCCAGTAGGCGAAGTGATGACCGCGATCCTGCGTGGAAGAGCCGGGAGTGGTTTTTTTCGCCCGGACTCGAAGAGTCCTTCGGCTGCTAGCTTACGCTTTAGGTGCTCAAACTCCATTTGCAGGCGTCCTTCGCCACTCTGGATCGCGACTTTGGCGATCATCTGGTAGCGCCCATATGGCTCGAATACGCTGATATCGCCCAAGATCAACACTTCCATGCCGTCTTCCAGTTCAAAGGACTGACGGGCGGCATCCCGGGCAAAGAGAGCACAAGGTAGCTGGCTGCCGGCGTCTTTAAGCGAGAAGTAAAGGTGCCCAGAGCTTTGCTTGCGCAGGTTGGAGACCTCGCCCTGTACCCAGATGCGGGAGAAGTTTTCTTCCAACTGGCTTTTAATCAGTCGGGTCAGCGCTGTGACTTTGAGCACTTGCTCGGGCGAGGGTGTCATTAAGCTATCAAGCATCGGCGGTATTTTTGCGGCTCCACATGCGCGTCGCAAGCACGAGCACGATTAACAGTATACTACCCGTGATAGCCCAAGCTAGGTTTCCTTTGAAAATCGCTCCGCCGGTGATGACGAAGCCGGCCGTCCACAAGCTTGTGGTGGGTAGGGAAACCAAGAGATAGGGGCGCAGCCGCATGCCGAGGATACCCAGCACGATGTTTTGCAGGGCATAGGGGATACCCGGGGTGAGGCGGAGGAACAGGCCGAGGCGGATGGTGTTGCCCTCCGTCAGCTCCGGGAGCTCGCGGTGGCGGAGGACGTAGCCCGTGAGCAATCCGCGCAAAGGACCCGCTGCGAGCGCATAAGTCCAGGTTGTGCAGAAGCCTTGCGCGGCGAAGGCCAGCGCGAGGGTGGCGGGCATCCCATAGCGCGGCGTGAGCACGACGCCGAAGAGCACCAACACCGGGCTGATGGGAAAGCCCAGTCCCGGCAGCGTGGCCAGCACCGCGATCAGCGACCACGGGTTGGCCTCCAGGAATGCGCGACCGTCTAGGATCCACCCTAGCCAGTATTCCACTTCCGGGTGACTTTGCCAGAGCAGCAGCACCGCCAAGGCCGAGATGGCGGCGGGTATGAGGAGGAGCGCGAGATTGCGTCGCAGCCTGCGTGTCGTGGCGGTCGGTTTTGACATCGTGCCGAGGTTGGAGGGTTTCCTCGGCGTAGGCAAGGCCCACTCTTAAGTAGGAGTGTTTGCTCTACCCTTTGGGTTTTATCGTTACGTTGTCATCAAATTTTGCGGTGCACCTTGCTGCAAAGGAGTGCTTGCTGAAGCAGCGCACTACGTAGCCCGTAGCTTTAGCGAGGGTTCCGATTTAAAAAACCATCGTAAAAACTCCTGTTTGCACAATTGCTTTTTAAAATTATTCCTCTTTACTCCCGCGCCTATGAGTTCCGTCCTGCAACTACTCCTCGAAGGTGAGCGTCTCGATACTGCCCAGATGGCGCAGGTCCTCGGTCTGTCTGAGTCCGAGATCGATGTCGAATTAAACCGTCTCAAGACCGATGGCATCCTTCTCGGCTGGCGCCCTGTGCTGAGCCCTGAACGAGCGCAAGAGAATATCGTGCGCGCCGTAATCGAGGTGAAAATCAGTCCCGAGCGCGACGGCGGTTTCGACCGCCTCGCGACCCGTATCGCTCGTTTCGATGCGGTCGAGTCCTGCTACCTCATGTCCGGATCCTACGATTTACTCGTCTTCGCGGTGGGCAATGATCTGCGTGATGTCGCTTCTTTTGTCTCCGAGCGCCTCGCTAGTGTCGAGGGCGTGCTCTCCACCGCGACTCACTTTATGCTCCGCGCCTATAAAGAGCAGGGGCATTTGCTTCTCTCGCCCGTCGATGGCGAAGATAAACCCGCTGTCAGTCCGTAATGAGTGATAACGGTCAACATTTTGTGGCAGACCATGTAGTCGGTTTGCCTCGTTCGGGCATTCGCGATTTCTTTGCGATCGTCGCTGCTATGCCGCAGGCGATTTCACTAGGCATTGGCGAGCCCGATTTCGTCACGCCCTGGCATATCCGCGAGGCCGCCATCTTTGCCCTCGAGAAGGGTAAGACTAGTTATACGGATAACCTTGGCCTGATCCGCCTGCGTCGTGAGATTAGCACCTACGTCGAGAACAATTTCGGCGTCAGCTACCATCCCGAGACGGATGTGCTCGTCTCGGTCGGTGTCTCCGAAGCGCTCGACATCGCCCTGCGCGCCGTGCTCAACCCCGGCGACAAAGTGCTTTACCACGAGCCTTGCTATGTTTCCTA
>DLQD01000026.1 GCA_002480015.1 Opitutia bacterium UBA7441 | reverse complement strand
CATGTCGACGATGCGACTGAAGGTACCCTTCACGTCTTTTGTGTGCAGGGTGGAAAGCACTAGGTGACCTGTCTCAGCTGCAGTCAGAGCGAGCTGTGCGGTCACGGCATCACGAATCTCACCCACATAAATAATGTCCGGGTTCTCACGGAGCGCACTGCGTAGACCGTTTGGAAAGTCGCTCAAATTCGTACCAATCTCTCGTTGTGAAATGAGCGATTGCTCGCTGCTGAAAACATATTCAATCGGGTCTTCCAGTGTGATGATGCGAGCTTTGCGACTCTTGTTGATGTAGTCAATAATACTGGCGATCGTAGTGGACTTACCACTACCGGTCACCCCCGTGACCAGGACGAGGCCTTGCTTGAGCGAAGTGATCTCTTGCCAGACGTCCGAGCTCATGAAGCCGATCTCGTCGATCTCGGGTATGTGTTTAGGCAACATTCGCATGACACAGGCCGTGCCATCGCGGTCGTGGAAGACGTTTAAGCGAAAGTTGATTTTAGCCTCTTCCCATGCATATCCGGAATCGATGTCCAGCTGGGGGTTATCCAACAAATCCCGACGCTGCTTTTCAGAAATCAGAGGAAAGACCAACTCTTGTAAAATCTCCTCTGTCAGCGGCTCGCCTTCTGCGATTGTTTCAAGTTCGCCATCATATCGATAGCGTACCGGCTCGCCCACCTTCATGTGTAAATCCGATACCCGGGAGATACCATCGATCTCCAGCTCTGGATCCGCAAAACTGCGAAGCAAGTCCATTATGCTAAAAGTGCCGCCCTGGGCCTTGTAAACCTTTTTAAGTGGATCAAAGTCAGACATATGTGTTCAGGATCAGCTAGAGTCAGAATCTTGGCAAGCATCTGTGTGCATAATTACGCAGACTGAAAGTATCGCGCCTTGCGATTGACACAATACGTAGGCAATACATCGACAGGTCTTAGGTGCAATTTTAAGAGAAGGGTCAGGCTGCCATCCCGCTAAGCGGACAAGCCGCAAACCTATGTTCGCTCCTTTAGGTGTGGGACGCGTTACGGCAACTGTTGCGGTTTGTGTCCCCCGTGAATTGAATCGCACCCACAGGTATCCTTCCCGCGAAAAGACAGTTGCGCCCCAGGGCTTGATGAAAATAGTCACTTCCTTTCCAGATGCTTGTATGAACAAAGATTCCCAGACAGAGAGCCCTTTTGACACTATCGAGTCCGCAATCGCCGACATCGCCGCCGGCAAGATGGTGATCGTGACCGATGATGAATCCCGTGAGAACGAAGGTGATCTAGTTATGGCCGCCTCCAAAGTCACCCCCCAGTCGGTCAACCAGATGATCCTCCATGCGCGCGGCCTCATCTGCGTGCCTGTGCTTTCACATCAACTCCGCCGACTGGGTATCAATCCGATGGCCTCAGAAAACCGTGAATCCCACCAGACCGATTTCGCGATTTCCGTCGATGCCGCTCAAGGCATTACCACTGGTATCAGCGCCTACGACCGTGCGGAGACCATCCGTATTCTCGGCGACTCGAAATCGGAGCCCGACATGCTGGTGCAGCCGGGGCACGTTTTTCCGCTCCGCGCCAAGCCAGGAGGCGTTCTCCAACGCGCTGGCCACACAGAGGCGGCCGTCGACCTCGCCCAACTCGCTGGGCTGAACCCCAGCGGCGTGATTTGCGAAATACTCAATGAAGACGGCAGCCTGGCCCGCCTGCCCGACCTCATAAAATTCAAGGCCAAGCACGGCCTCAAGTTAATCAGTATCGCTGACCTGATCGAATACCGCCATACCCGCGACAAGCTGATCGAGCACGTGCTGACCAAGCCCTTCGAATCCGAGTTCGGCACCTTCAACCTGCACATTTTCCGCAGTATTCTGGATCATCGCCAACACCTCGCGTTGAGCATGGGCGAGCTCAACGAAGCCCCGACTCTGGTCCGGGTGCAAAGCGAAAATCTACTCGGCGACATCTTCCGCTCTAAAACACTCGGAGGCTACAACGCACTGAGTGCCGCGATGCAGCGCATCGCCGAAGCGGGACACGGTGTGCTCCTCTATATCGAACAACCTCAGGGCGGCATCCGTGTAATCGAAGGCGCGGATAAGGCCGCGATTAAAGACGTCGGCCCGGCCAAGATGGACTTCCGGGACTACGGCATCGGCGCCCAAATTTTAGTCGAGCTAGGCCTCAAACAAATACGCCTCATGTCTAGCACACAACGCAAAGTCGTAGGCATCGACGGCTACGATTTAGAGATCATCGAACAGATCGATATTTAAGCGACAGTCCCTGACTACGACGTCGGGCTCAACTTTTTTGCTTCGATCCATCGGCTCATAAACTCCGTACTACGGTGATGATGGTGGCGGAGCATCTGGCCTATAAAATTCCTTTGGCGTCGGGCTGCTCCCTCTTCAAGCGCGGACGCTAATAGCTGCGGCAAACGCGGCCGCCAAGTAACGGGGTCAAAGCGTTCCTGGCAAAGCTGCCGCTCTTGCACTTGGCGCGCCCGCCAAATCTGACTGTCAGCATAGAGTTCAATAGCCTGTTTAGCAAAGGCTTCTGGAGTGGGCTGTGCCCATCCCTCGCCGCTGGCAATGCCTTCGGCCGCGATGGGTGTCATCACCGTTGGGGTGGCAGTGAGGAAGCCATCAAAGACTTTGCCTTTAAGCCCGGCTCCGTAGCGTAGGGGTGCGAGGTTGAGGCGATATTGCAGCATCGTCTGAAGCGAGTCCTCAGCCCTGCCTTTAAAATGGAAACCCGAGTCGGGGGCGTGCAGCTCAGAGGCAAAGCGCTCACCATACGAACCATAGAGGTGGAGTTCGGCCTCTGGAAGGGCCTTTCGAATGATCGGCCAGATGCATTCCCGGCACCAGCGTGCCGCGTCGAGATTGGGCGGGTGCAGGAAGCTCCCGATCATCATAAAATGCGCACGCTCGGCGAAGCAAAGAGTCGCTTCGGCCGGGACGACCGAGAACGGCCAATAGTCGACCAGATCCTCACTAAGGGCAAACTGACCGCAGAGCAGCTCCAACTCATACTGCGAAATCATCAGACTGAGGTCGGAGCGGTAGATCGAGGCGATCTCGCGCAGTGCGGTTTCATTACTCAGATTCTGGGCTTGCCCCGTTTTAAGTGCTTGCTCACGAGCGATGCGGAGGCAGTGCAAATCGCTGGTGTCGAGCACGCGCAGCGCATCGGGGCAGTGCGCTGCCACACGCCAGCCAAATTGCTCTTCAGTCATGAAACGGTCGAAGATAACTACATCAGGGGCCAACTCTTTAATCCAGGAGTCGAAGCCGCTGGCGTTGATCTCCACTCTTTGCGTCGTCACACCCAGTGCCTCCAGATCGAGCGCGTGCGTACCAGGTTGGGCAGCTGAGGCAAAGTGGATCTTCCATCCCGCTGCGGATAGAGACAAGACGATATCTTGCGTGCGGCGACCAGCCGCCGTCGAACCCGGCTCCGGCCAGACTTTACCGATGATCAGGCAATCCACAGTGAAAGCTTAATTGACGATTCCGCCACTGCTCAGGAAAATGCCTTTCAAATTCATCTCCAATTGGCGTGGGTTCGGTGAATTGGCCAGCGCGCTTTCCTTCGTAATCCGGCCAGACTTGACCAGACGGTAGAGGTCTTGGTTGAAAGTCTTGGATCCGTTATCTACATTCGCTTCGATGACGGCTTCGATCTTTTCAAAGTTGCCATCCATGATCGTCTTGCGGGCCAGTGAATCGAGTATGAACGACTCGGATACCGGGAAACGGCCACTGCCCTCGAGGGCTGGAAGCAGTTTCTGCGTAATTGTGGCTCGCAGAGAGGAGGCAACCTGACGTTGCAGGGCCACCTTGCGATCTTCGGGGAAAAACTCGAAGAGGCGTTGGATGGCCTGCTGGGCATTTGAGGCATGAAGAGTTCCGAAAACAAGGTGGCCGGTTTCGGCCGCTTGCAGGGCGGTCTCGAAAGTCGCCTTGTCGCGCATTTCACCGACCAGAATTACATCGGGATCTTGGCGCAATACGGCGCGCATCCCCTCGGCAAAACTCGAGCAGTCGATGCCGACCTCACGCTGGTTGATGATCGATTTTAAATCGGTGTAGGTATACTCGATCGGATCTTCCAAGGTCACAATATGCTTACCATAGCTCATGTTGATGTGGTTGATCATCGCCGCGAGCGTGGAACTCTTGCCGGAACCAGTCGCCCCACAGAGGAGGACAATGCCATCCTTCTCCTTGCAGAGTTCTGCAAGCACCCCTCCGTCGATATTGAGTTCGTCAAATGTCGGGGGTTGGTCATTAACGTGGCGCATGACGACGCTCGGCAGCCCACGCTGGAGGAAGCCGTTCACTCGGAAGCGACCGATATTTTCAACACGGTAGGAGTAATCCACCTGGCGGTTGCGGATCCAGTCACCGACAAATTGCTCCGGCACGCTTTGCTCGATGAATTCGCGTATATCTTCTGCGAAAATTGGATCCATCTCGACAGATTCAAGGCGACCGTTCAATCGTAGAAAGGCAGGCTTATTGGATTTAATATGAATGTCGCTCGCGCCATTTTCGACCGCGAGGTTGAGAAGACCGTGGATTGTTTCGAGAACCGCCATTTTAATTTGTCGTTAATGGAATAATTTTTCTGTTGAATAGACAGAACCTTATGCACGTGCTAGTGCGAAACACTCGCCAACTGTCGATTTACATCTTTTTTTGAAGCCACTATGAACACAAACCATTTCTCCGGTGTTTTTACTGCACTGGCCACCCCTATAAAAGGTGGTGCAGTCGCCTACGCCGACCTCGAAAAGCTGATCGCCCATCAACTCGCTGGCGGCATCAACGGCCTGATCCCAGTAGGCACTACCGGGGAGTCCCCCACGCTCAACCAATCGGAGCACATCGAGGTGGTACGAGCGACAGTAAGGGCAGTCGGCGGCCAAGTGCCCGTCTACGCCGGGACAGGTTCCAACTCAACCAGTGAGGCGATGTCCTTGACCTGCGAGGCAGAACGAGCCGGCGCCGACGGTTTTCTGGTGGTGGCACCTTATTACAACAAGCCCAGCCAGGAAGGTCTCTTTCAGCATTTTGCAAAAATTGCCGAGTGTACGGAAAAGCCAATCATCCTCTATTCCATTCCCTCACGCTGCGGCATTGAGATCTCTGTCGAAGTGACTGCACGTCTCTATGAGAAGTATCCTCATGTTTGCTGCATGAAAGCGGCTGAAGGTTCTTGTGAGAAGGTGACTGAGTATGTCCGCACCCTCGGCACAGACTACGCCGTGATGAGTGGAGATGATGGCCTCACCCTTCCCTTCATGTCGGCCGGAGCCAGGGGCGTGATCAGTGTCGCCTCCAACTTGGTCGTCTCCCCGCTCGTCGAAATGGTCCGGGCAGCTAACGCCAACGACTTCGCCTCAGCCCGAGTAACATTTCTCAAATACTTCCCCTTATTCAAAGCCTTATTCCTCGAACCCAATCCCGTACCGATTAAGTATGCACTCAAACAGGCTGGCATCATCGCCTCTGAAGAAGTGCGCTTACCGCTCAGCCCAATCACTGAGGCCACACGCGCTCACCTCGACTCCTTGCTCGCAGACCTCGGGCTCGTCTAAAACGAATCTTCCAATATGTCTCTCAAACTTCTACTCAACGGCGCACGCGGCCGCATGGGCGTAGCCATCGCAACGATTGCCAATGACAACGGTGCAGAGATCGTCTCTGCCTGCGACGCGGGCGATGATCCCTCAATCGACATTACTCGCTGTGAAGCGATCATTGATTTCAGCTATCACGAAGTGACGCCCAGTATCGCCGAGCTCGCTGTAGCCAACAAGCTACCGCTTGTCATCGGCACGACTGGGCATACTGCTGAGGAGAAGGTACGGATCCTTGGCATCGTAGAGGGCAAAATCCCCGTCGTTTGGGCGGGCAACTACTCGGTAGGCGTGAACACGCTCAATTACCTGACCCGTAAAGCCGCGTGCATCCTCGGCGAGCGCTACGAACCAGAAGTTCTTGAGATGCACCACCACCACAAAAAGGACGCGCCTAGCGGCACAGCCGAGCGCCTTATCGAGATTTTGAAAGACAGCTACGCGTTAAACGACGAACAGGTCGTGCACGGCCGCGAAGGCCTGATCGGTGCCCGCCCATCTAAGGAGATCGGCGTCCACGCCATTCGGGGTGGCGACATCGTGGGCGAGCACACCGTCTACTTCTGCGGCGACGGTGAACGTATCGAACTCACCCACCGCGCAACGGATCGCAAGATTTTCGCCCAAGGGGCCATTCGTGCCGCTCAATGGGCGACTCACCAAAAGCCCGGCGTCTATAATATGGAAGACGTCCTTGGGCTGACGGACTAATTCAGAAACTTTAATTACACACTCTGTGATCGCACGACTCAAAGGAACCGTCCTCGAATCCTCCCCTCTCCTCGTGGTGCTGGAAGCCGGCGGAGTGGGCTACGAAGTGCACATCCCCGTGACGACGGCCGAGAAGGTGCCCGCCATCGGGGCGGAATGCAGTCTCTTCATTCACAGTGTCTATCGTGAAGATAGCGCAACACTCTATGGCTTTGCCGGCCGGGATGATCGTGATTTCTTCCGCCTTCTCGTGGAGAAAGTCTCCGGCATCGGACCCAAAATCGGGATTAGTATCCTCAGCCGCATGTCTACGGATCTGCTCCGCAGCGCAATCGCCAGTTCCGATGTGGGACTGCTCTCGAAATGCCCCGGCATCGGAAAAAAGACGGCCGAGCGCTTGGTGATCGAACTTAAAGACAAGGTCGGCCTCGCCTCCACTGGCTCAGTGACTTCACTGGGTGAAACAGATGTCTCCGGAGGGGCTAGCACCTTCCAGGATGCCGTTGCCAGTCTGATGACTCTAGGTTATAAACCGGCCGATGCCGACAAGCTCGTTCGCAAAGCCGTCTCGAAGCTCAGTGCGGACGCGGCCGTCGAGGCTCTGATCAAAACGGCGCTGTCGTAGGAACGTAGCCCGCAGCTTCAGCAAGGGTTATTGGAGTTGGGTAGCCTCCAAATCTAGGCCGAGTGCTTGCT
>DLQD01000039.1 GCA_002480015.1 Opitutia bacterium UBA7441 | reverse complement strand
CTGCTCTCGATGACGCTCCTCGTCCGGGTCGAAACATCCAACAGCAGCCAAGCCCTCGCCCAGCTCCGCGCCAAAGAAAGCGCCCGCCTCGCCCTCATGATGGCACTTGGCGACCTCCAACGCTACGCCGGCCCCGACCAACGCGTCACCGCGCGGGCCGAAATCTTGGGCAGCGCCCGCGCCACAGAGAATCCCTACTGGACCGGAGTCTGGGATACCGCCAATCCAAACGCCACGCCACGTTGGATGGTGTCGTGGCAAGATCAGAGCAAGCCCTCAACACAGTCTTTGGAACTCGTCGGCAAAGGATCCGTCGACAATGACCCATCCCAACTTGTGAATGCCCCGATCATTCCTGTTCAGGGTCAGAATATCACAAGCGATCAAATTGCATGGTGGATCAGCGACGAGGCCTCGAAAGCCTGCCTGAGCACTGTTCCGCTCAACGCTCGAGCCGACCCAAGCTTTTTGGACGATGGCGCAACCGAAGCGCTTGAATTACAACTGGCCTCAACGCAAGGCCTCGAAGAACTCATCAGCGGCTACGACCGCTTCACTTTTAGTGAAGCGGAAAGCTTGGCTAGGGTCAGTTCAATTGCCCAGGGCTTGAACCTTTTAGGCAGCAGTCGAACCGTAGACATTGACGGCGAGGCAGCCTTTCATGTCTTCGCGCCCGCCAGCTACGGCATATTGGCCAACGTCCTCCCGGCCTCGGAAGGCGACAGCGGATTGATGCGGGACCTCTCACTCTTTCCCCGCCTACTAGGAACCGGAGTAGAAGAATTTCTTAGCATGGGTGAAACAAATGCGGACTTGCAGGCAACGGCATCCAGTGGAGCCGCAAGCCTAAGGTTATTCACCTACATGCAAGGCTTAGATAGATACCCCACCTTAAATGATGGGGATATTGTAACACCCGTCTTGCCCATACTGTCAAACATGATGATCGCGTTCACTATCCGCTCCGAGTCTCCAGTAGCCAGTAACCCCAACTTCTATTTACGCATGCGCTTCTTCTGCGAATTTTGGAATCCCTACACACATAGCATCCTGATGCAGAACGAAGATGGCGACCCTTACGAATTAGAACTGGAGATAACCGGATTACCAGAGGTCACCGTTTTCAAAACTTCTGGAAACCTGGCCAACAGCTCCCCCATCAACATCCAAAACTTGTTAGGCGATCCGAGCAATGCTCCGGAACTGCCACTAGTCATTAAGCTCGCACATGACTATAACCTAGATTGGCTCCCTGGCCAGGCCAAGAATTGGACGGGGGTGGACGCGAGCACTGCGACGAGTCACTCACCGTATCGCTCAATCCAGAATGACGGGAAGGACTGGAATGACCCTGCCCATAATCTCGGCGGCAGCACTGGCCTAGACACCGGCGAGCCGAGGCTTTCCTCGGACATCCGGCATGAGAGTTACGGCACAAATGAAATCACCGTAAAAGTCTATCTCACGAATACCGCCGATGCTTCCGACCGACGCATGATCGAAAAAATTGAAGGTCTCACTTATGAACCCGTTTCGACCCGAACTACGGGCTACAGCAACACTCACAGCGGAACGACCTTCGGTTACCACTTCGTTCTCCGCGGCCCACATTTCAGCGCAGCTGAACCTTATTATTTCAGAGGCCTCTGGTTGCACGATACCGACCCGAGAAACCCTAGCCCAAGTATAAACCCTGATTGGTACCTGGATTTCGACGCTTCGGCCGGAACCGGTAGCGCTTTCGTCCCGGTCAAAAACGGAATTAGTCCCTTACCCATACCACTCCCCTCGGAGATAAACGAGACAACTGGAAATATTAACACGCAGGTCTTTCGAAGAATTACCGACAGAAGTACAGGATCATCGGGCTACTACAATAAACTCTGGCAAGACACGCCGCTTTTCGAATTGCCTCGAGAGCGCGTACTTTCGTTGGCTTCGCTTCAGCATTTATACTTCCACAACGAACGTCCGTTTCAAGTTGGTAACAGTTGGGGCCATGATGGAGCCGTGAATACTTCAGCATGGTTTGACCGTTATTATTTCTCCGGCATCAGCCGCAACGACACGGCGGATGACTTCGTAGCCAAAGCGGGAGCCCCGAATCCGACACTGGTGAATTACGATTTGGAAGACGGCAGCGACGAGATATCGAACTGGCAAGGCGAAGGGGCTGCGGACGCAGATGCGGCACGCGAACCAGCCTCCCACTTCATGGTGGCCAACCGGTTCAACATCAACTCGACCTCCGTCTCCGCATGGAAGGCCGTGCTCGGCTCACTACGGATCAGCAGTTACCAATATTTGGATTATCCTGAAGAAGATACATCGGATTTATCGACCCTCACCATAAACACCGCCAAACAAGAGCGCATGTTCTCCCGGTTCTCGCACTCATTAGTAGAGACCTACGAAGCGACCGAAACACCTGCATTTGAAAACAGCGAACCTGTCGCGCCCTCCGCATTTTACCGACATGGTGCCAGACGCTTGACCGAACAACAGCTCGGGGATTTGGCGGAAGATATCGTCGCGCAAATCACCGGCCGCGAACAACCGTTTTTCTCGATGGAGGAATTTTTGTCGCCCATCTCCGGCGTGGACGAAAGTTTACTCGAACGGGCGATCGCTGACGTCTTAGCACCTGATGGGCGCCAGAAATGGTATCACGATTGGGAGCTGTATGGGGACGAAACCGCTTTTGATCAAGCGCCTATCGATATCGATCATTTTTCCCCAGGCTTTTTAACCCAAGCGGACGTAATGACGGCAATCGGCCCGATGCTGGCACCACGCTCGGATACTTTCAAGATACGCACCCGTGCTCGAAGCTATTCAGAGCTCGGCGAACTGGAGGGCACCGCCGCGATCGAAGCCATCGTACAGCGGACACCGGAAGCGATCGATTCGGCAGCTGGCAACCTAGGTTCGACAGAGCGTAAGTTTAAGCTACTTTCAATCCGCTGGCTCAACGAAAGCGAGATATGACCTCAAAAAGATACGGCTTACTTTTCATGCTTCTATCTGCACTGGTTCAGGCAGAGGATTTCCGCGAGATCGTATTCAGCGTGTATGGGCAATATCCCGTTAAAGGAGTCGAGTATAATCCGGTCAGCGAAGCCGCGCTTGCTCAAGGGGCTGAACCGTCACCTCCTATTGAAATTCGCACCCATGCGCTTTCCAGGATCGGGCCCTATTCCTTTACAGGCGGGAACCACATCGTCTTCAGAGATAAAGGCACTGACGAAGTCGTAGCTTCCGTCTCTGTCCCGGAACGCTCAGACCAGTGGCTACTTATTTTCGTTCGCAACCCACACTATAAAGACGACCCAGATAAGAACCTTCGTTATCTGGTATACCCATTCGATGATTCCCGCCAAAACCTTCCAAGGAATGGATTAGTGTTTCTTAACGTTTCCGGCAAGGAGCTTGACGGCTTGTTGGAAAATAAACGCGTCTCATTTGGCGCGGGTCAATCCAACCGCTTTCGAGTGCAGGAGAGTTTGCCTGTCAATTTGTGGACTCGCGATTTCAGCGGCGAACGTCTTTTACCTGCACTCATTAAGACATACCGCTTTCAACCAGATCACCGCTACCTGATGATCTTCTTTCCGCCGGTTCTACGCGGATCCGTCGATTTGGACGTGCGCTTTCTGGCTGAAGCAGTCGAATGACGCGTCCCTACTTCCCCTCAAACTTCGCCCAGAGGTGGCTGAAGGACCAGGCGAAATCGCGGGGGCGTTCTTTGAGCCAGTTGTTGAGGTGCTTCATCTCGATCCATTGGCCTTCGCTG
>DLQD01000110.1 GCA_002480015.1 Opitutia bacterium UBA7441 | reverse complement strand
CGCGGACACGAAAATCAAAGCCGTGGTCTAATCGAAGCCATTGCACGCATACAGCCAGCCGAAGTCATTACACTCGAAATTAAAACATGCCACGCCTCATGGCCTCAAGCGCTGCTAGGCAAATTCCCGCCTGCAGATTCCCTACCAAAGCCCGACCTCATCATTGGAACCGGCAGCCGCACCCACTCGACGATTCTCGCCGCCGGCCGCGCCAGCGGAGCATCAACCATCGTCATTATGGCTCCTCCACGCGGCCTCGCATGGTGCTTTAGTCTTTGCATCATTCCCGAGCACGACAGTCGGAACGGGAGTAACATCGTCACTACCAAAGGTGCGATGAACCTAATCCAAGCCAACGAGGCAAAAAAAAGTAGCTGCGGGTTAATCTTGGTAGGTGGCCCCTCGCAACACCACGAGTGGGATTCAGCGAAACTTCTCGAACAGATAGACGCCCTACTGGCCGCATCGCCTGGCACCGAATGGACCGCCACCACTTCTCGCCGCACACCTGCAGAGACGACCGCGAGTCTCATCAAGGAAAACTGCGAGCAATTTAAGCTCGTCCCCTGCGAAGACACTGATGCCGACTGGTTACCCGTCCAACTATCTAGTGCCGCCTGCGCATGGGTGACCGAAGACAGCGTTTCTATGATCTACGAGGCGCTCAGCTCAGGAGCCAAAGTAGGCCTACTCCCAGTTCCTAGAAAAAAGCAGACTTCACGAGTGTTAAAGGGCGTCGATCAGCTGAAGTCCGAAAAAGCAATCTTACCCTTTAATCCAAACGACTGCGACCTCGCCAACTTTCTAGCTCGTCCTAAGCTAAACGAAGCCGAGCGCGTCGCCAAGATCGTTGCCGAGCGTCTATTATCGGTGTAATCGCGAGCCAGATTTCGGCCAGACCTAATCATCTATAAGACTATGTTACTTGAACATGACCACAATTAATATTAACGAAGCGAAGACTCACCTCTCCCGCTACGCAAAGCGCGTCAAAGCTGGCGAAACGATCATCTTATGCGACCGCAACAAACCTTTCGCGGAGATTCGCCCTATCCCAAAAACAAAACCTAGCCGCACACGTAAGCTTGGCCAAATGAAGGGCAGCGTGAATTTCGCCCCTGACTTCTTCGATGCGGACAAGGAGATCGAAGAGCAATTTCTAGGCGGCGTGCTCTTCCCAGATGTAGCAGATAAGTCGGAATGAATCTACTGTTGGACACCTGCACCTTTCCTTGAGCCATTAGTACCCCGGATCAACTGAGTCAGGCAGCGAAGCAAGCACTTGAGGACCGAGATAATCGCCTTTCGCTCAGCCAAGCTTCGATGTGGGAAATCCAGATCAAGTATCAGTCTGGGAAGCTCACACTCACCCATACACCCAAAGAGACGATTGAGCTGGGGATGGAACGTCACGATGTAGACTACCAAAGCCTTGCGAGCGCAGCGATTTGGCAGCTGCAGAAGCTTCCCCTGCTCGACAAAGATCCCTTCGATCGTATTATCATTGCGTCAGCGCTCTGCGAAGGCATTACACTCGTTTCACCCGATCCGGAAATCCATAAATATCCAGTTCCAGTGATCTGGTGACCAGATGCATATCGCCTCATAAACCCAAAAAGATCTGTGCCCAGCTGTGCAACCCGCGGTTAAAAAACCGCCGAAACACAGTCACCATGCAAACTATGAGAACCGCAGTTCACACTGGTACGATATACCCAATCAAAATGAAGCAGCCCTTGACAGACTAGACTATGTAGACTTAGCTAACTTTATGAAGATTGCAAATATGCACACAGCGAAGACGCAACTGTCATCACTGGTTGAAGATGCGCTTGCCGGCGAGGAGGTCATCATTGCGCGTAGGGGGCAGCCCGTAGTGCGCTTACAAGCCATTCAGCAAACCGGAACCTCGCGTAAAATTGGCTCATTGCCCAGCCTTCTCAAGCGGATGCCCGACGATTTCAACGACAGTTTCGACGATTGGGAAGAAACACTCGCGTGATTAGCAATGGCTTATTTACTCGACACGCATACGGTTCTTTGGGCGCTATCCAGTGATCCGCGCCTCTCCAAGCGCGCGGCCCAGAGTTACGAATCAGCAGAAAAAGGCCACTTCAGCGTAGTGACTCTTTGGGAAATTGGAATCAAGTTAGGACTCCGTCGACCAGATTTCGAACTCAGCTTGGGATGGGAGCAACAGATTCCCAACGAGCTCACCCGCCTCGGCTTTGAACGCCTTGATATTGAAGCAAAAGACTGCTTGCAGGTATCGCATCTTCCGCAATATCACAAGGACCCCTTTGACCGAATGCTCATCGCCCAAGCCACACGAAGAAATCTAACCATCATTTCAAAGGATGAAAAGTTCGATGCCTATTCGGTCGAACGCGTCTGGTAGTATGAAGCCATATACCCATACTTGACAATATGGCTAGATGTATTCATAAATAAACCCCATGAAAACTACCATAGAAATTTCAGATAATCTGCTGATCCAAGCAAAGCAGCTTGCGCATGAAGAGAAGGTGACGCTTCGCAGCATTGTTGAAGAAAGCCTCGTCAAAACACTACAAGAGCGCTCGCAGCGCTCAACTAAGCCAATCCAACCAGTTGTATTTGCTGGCAAAGGCCTCAAAGCAGAATTCAAAGACGCCTCTTGGCAAGCCATACGCGATGCGGCCTACGAGGAACATGCCTCATGATTGCCGTCGACACCAATTTACTGATCTACGCCCATCGCACTGATGCTGAATTTCATGAAAGCGCACTACAGGCGCTCTCCCAGTTAGCGCAAAAAGGCAGTCGCTGGACCATCCCCTGGCCCTGTGCCCATGAATTCATTTCAATCACAACACATCCACGAATTTACGATCCACCTAGTCCGATAGAGATTGCGCTAGATGCACTTGAGACATGGCTCGAAAGTCCCCACTGCATTCCACTAGGAGAAGGCTTCGATTATTTTAAAAGACTCAAAAATCTCGCACTCAGCGGAAAGGTTCGAGGCCCCATGATTCACGACGCACGGATCGCCGCCATCTGCCTAGATAATGGCATTCAGGAACTCTGGACCGCCGATCGCGATTTCTCCCGCTTCGGTCCATTAAAAACCCGCAATCCTCTCATATAATCGCTTCTGAAAACACGCGACAGCCATCAAAATATCCGTGCCCATTCGCGAAATCCGTGGTTTAAAAACGAGTCCTAGCCTGCATCCCATGAAAGTCATCCAAATCCTCCCCGAACTGAACGCAGGCGGCGTCGAACGCGGCACGTTGGAGGTCGGCAAATATCTGGTCGAACAAGGCCACGAATCGCTCGTCATTTCCAACGGTGGACGCCAAGTCGCCCAACTCGAAGCCGAAGGCAGTCGCCACATTACACTACCCGTTCATAAAAAACGCCTCCGCTCGCTCAAACAGGTCAAAGTGCTCAGGGAACTTTTCGAAAAGGAACGCCCGGACATTCTACACCTCCGTTCGCGTCTCCCCGCATGGCTGGCTTGGCTGGCCTGGCGAAAGATGAACCCAGCCACTCGCCCCAGGCTGATCACTACGGTGCACGGGATGTATTCCGTGAATTTCTACTCGAAAATCATGACCCGAGGCGAGGCCGTGATCTGCGTCTCTAACAGCGTCAAAGACTACGTCCTCAAAAACTACCCCGACGTGCCAGCAAACAAACTGACCGTCATTCACCGGGGTGTCGATCCGGATCAATTCCCCTATGGCTTCCAACCACCAGCAGGCTGGTTGAAAAAATGGCAGGCCGACTACCCGCAACTCGAAGGCAAATACGTCATCACCCTGCCAGGCCGCATCACTCGCTGGAAGGGGCAACTTGATTTCATCCAAGTCATCGCAGCCCTCAAAGCCCGAGGCCTACCCGCACACGGCCTCCTAGTCGGCGAGCCCCACCCAAAAAAGCTGGAGTTCCTTGGAGAAGTAAAAGCCGCGATTCAATCCGCCGGACTCGAACACGACATGACCCTCGTCGGCCACCGCAGCGACCTGCGCGAGGTCATGGCGGTCTCCGACGTCGTCGTCTCCTGCTCGACCGA
>DLQD01000141.1 GCA_002480015.1 Opitutia bacterium UBA7441 | reverse complement strand
CGTCACCGCCCGATCGGCCTCGGTATTATGGGCCTGCAAAATGCCCTTTATAAGAAGGATATCGCCTTCGCCTCCCAGGCTGCCGTCGACTTCAACGACGAGTTCATGGAAGCCATTGCTTACTATGCCTACGAAGCCTCCAGCGATCTCGCCGCTGAACACGGCACCTACAGCAGCTACGCAGGCTCCAAGTGGGATCGCGGCCTTATGCCACAAGATACCCTCGACCTCCTCGAAGACGAGCGCGGCGAGAAAGTGGACGTGCCCCGCGCCGGTAAAATGGACTGGAAGCCGCTCCGCGAGAAGATCGCCAAGCACGGCATGCGTAACTCCAATGTGCTGGCCATCGCACCTACTGCGACGATCTCCAACATCATGGGCACCACGCCCTGCATCGAGCCCACCTACAAGAACCTCTTCGTGAAGAGCAACCTCTCCGGTGACTTTATCGTGCTCAACGGCGAACTCGTCCGCGACCTCAAGAAGCGCGGCTTGTGGACGCCTGAAATGCTCGACCAAGTGAAGTATTTCGACGGTGAGCTTGAGTCCATCGAAGGTGTGCCTCAAGACCTCCGCGACAAATACCGCACCGCTTTCGGCATCGAGTATACATACTTTATCGACGCCGCTGCCCGCCGTCAGAAGTGGATCGACCAATCACAGTCGGTCAATCTCTTCCTGCCTGTCGCCGACATTAAGACGCTCTCGCACATGTATCGCGAAGCTTGGCGCAAGGGTCTTAAGACCACTTACTACCTCCGCACGCTCGGTGCGTCCAACATCGAGAAAGCAACGACCAGCGTGAAGAAGGAAGTCCGCGGCCGAGCTGGTGTCGCCACCAACGACGCACCAGTTCCGAAAAAGGAATACACCGAAGCGGAAGTGAAAGCCTGCTCCCTCGAAGCCATGATGAACGGCGAAGAGTGCGAAGCTTGTCAGTAGAACTTAAATAGCTAAGGGCCGCTCGAAAGAGCGGCCCTTTTTTGGTGCGCCCGGCAGGGCGCACTTACTCGATTCTCCAACTAATTCGAATGGCATCAGAGTTACAGATTCAACCGCTAGATAAAGCTATACACGATCGTGTGAGTTTCGATTGTGGAGTTTTGGCGTTGAATGATTACCTAGCGAAGACAGCAGCGTTGGACATGAAGCGTAAAGCATCGGGTTGTTGGGTGATCACAGAGGAGGGTGACACACGCTCAGTATTGGGGTATTACACTTTGTCGTCGGAGGCGGTTGACGTAGTTGATCTACCTGAAATGCCGAAAGCAATCAGTAAGAAACTCCTCAAATATCGACGATTCGGAGCGGCCTTACTCGGGCGACTTGCCGTTGAGAAATCTCAACAAGGGAGGGGGCTTGGCGAATTGTTATTGATGGATGCATTCCATCGATGCCTCGCGTTGGAAGTTCCGGTAGTGGTTATAGTCGTCGATCCTAAAGACGCAAATGTGGCTGACTGGTATGCGCGCTTTGGTTTTAGGGCGCTGACAGAAGACCGCATGGTCGCGACCCTGCTGGAATTGGAAGCCCGTTTTAACGAGCTACGTTAACCTCTTGGATTCACGTCGCTGATAATCGTGTCACGATAGGCTCGATAAGCCTTTTTGAATTCTGGCCTTGGCTTGCGGGGGGGGGCCAGAAGCATTTCAACGAAATTACGGGATTCCTCCTCATTCAAACGAATAGATTCAGCTTCTTGAATGATTTTTCGAGCTCGGTTGACCAAGTGTGTGACTGCGAAAGGCGCGACTTTGCGACCTTCAATTTCGGCGGCTCGTTCAATGAGTGCCTTTTCGGAGGGTGAGATACGGGCGACAAGTCGCTCCGTCTTCAATTCTTCGGTTGCAGTGACCATGATTAATGTGTGCCATGGAGTAACACATTTATCAAGCCGAAATTCATCCTTTTTGAGAGGTTTCAATGGTGAGGAGCCAAACGTCGGCCCCGAAAAAGTAGAGTAGTGGGCTAATGATAAGCTCTTGTGAATCGAATGTGAACAAGCGAAGCTTTAAGTAGTGAACAAATGTTTATTTACTTTAGCGTATGTCTCGCCAATACAGGCCGCACCATGCAAGCAGCTCACCCCTCTGGCAGTGCCTCCACGACTCGCTGGAGTCATTTACTTCCGGCTTCTACCCAGATCGCTCCAAATACCTCGGGCCACTTGATCCTTCCCGCGAAACCGCCCTGCGCGACAGCCTGCGCTGCGGCGACCTCGCCAGTGGCTTTCTCCGCGTGCAGTGTCCGGATTGTGATCACCACTACCTGCTCCCATTTACCTGCAAGCGCCGTGGCTGCTGTCCGAGTTGCCATCAGCGCCGTGCTCTCGACACCGCCGCCTTCATTCGCAACGAAGTCTGCCTGCCCGTACCTCACCGCCACTGGGTTTTCACTCTCCCACGAGTCCTGCGCAATGTTTTCCGTAAAGACCCTCACCGCCTGACCGAGCTCTGCCATCTCGTCGCCCACACCTTGCAGCACTGGCTCCGCGAACAAGCTGGATTGCCCGATGGGCGTGCTGGCATCGTCCTCGCCATCCATACCTTCGGCGACTACCTCGCCTACCACCCGCACATCCATTGCCTCGCCACTGCTGACATATTCGACAAAGCGCATCAGTTCCAGCTCATCCGAGGAACGGGCTGCAAAGAACTTGCCCAGCTCTTTCGTCATCGAGTGCTCCGTAGGTTACTTGAGCTCAAGTGGATCTCAGCTCGCCAGGCCGACAAACTGCTGAGCTGGCACCACCACGGCTTTAACATCGACCAGGGCGAAGCCACCATCGGTGCCGACGATGGCAAAGCCCTCGAACGTCTCTCTCAATACTTTCTACGTGCACCCATCTCCTTGCAAAAAATGCACTGGAACGCGCAGACCAAAAGCGTCCTCTACCGCTCCGCCCGCAGTTGGCGCACCAAGCGAAACTTCGAGCTTTTCTCCGGCCCCGATTTCGTCGCCGCCCTCTACGAGCACGTTCCCCCAAAAGGCTTCCAAACCCTCCGCTACTACGGCCCCTACAGCAACAAAGCCCGTGGCCTGCGCAAGCAGACCATAAACTGCTCAGGTCTCAAGTCTCAGCCCTCCGCTCTCAAGCGCCTCGCGCCGCCTGATACAAGCGCCGCTGGCGCGAGCGTATCTTCGCAATATGGGGCTGCGAGCCCCTGAAATCCCCCTGCTGCGGGAGTGAAATGCGCCCGCACAAGCACGTTCAGGATCCCGACCAAATACGCCGTCAACTCGAACGCCTCGGTCTCTGGGAGCCAATTATCCTGACCAAAGCCTGCACACCCCGTGCACCACCATCCACCGTCCGCTGGATCCTCGACGCATACGACGGCACCGTCATCGACCTCGAGCCCAAGAACGCCGCCGCCTGGATGCCCACAGCGCAAAGCTACAAACGCGAACGGCCTGAGCCGGTAGGAGCCACGGGTGCAGCGAAGCCACAAGCAGGGGAGACCCAGCCACTCGACGACGACCTGCTGCTGGTAATCGAAGATCCCGATCCTTGGGCACATGATAACGAGCTGATCTTCTGGACGGACTGAGCAAAGGCTAAATTCAGTAAAATCCGCACTACACAGGTGTGGAGCACTTGCCTAGGCCCCAAAAGATGAAATTTCTGATAGAATTTGTAGTTGCTGACCGCGAAAACAGAGGCTACCTAGAAATCACACTCAAAAGCCTTCGATTCGGAAAATTTTTACCCTTCAACACGACATCTTGACACTAAATTCCTCCTCTCCCTTCAACCCTCACCCCCAATGCGACCCCGGCGGCTAGCGCCGCCCAAAAGCAAATTCCTATCAATCGACAATTAATAACCCTACAATAAGACATTCATTCATGGACTCTAATCTTTTATTATGGTAAATGTCAGAGACGCCTGGATGGTATCCAAACAAGCAGCCCGCCACTATCAATGTTCTGCGATTACTCGATTTATTAAGCTAGTCTACCTAAGGATCGTATACGGATATCGTCTGAAGGCGGTCAAATTCAACGACCTGTTGAAGCCAGGCTCCCGAATAACTTTCGAATCAAAATGGCCCGGGAAACGTGCTCGCCAATATATCAACCTCTTAAATCCGCTTGAGCACATCGGTGAGACGGATGATAAAATCCGATTCGCTAAAACCTGTTTGAAGGAAATGATCCAAGCTCCTGCGATTTGTGGAATATTCAAGCCAGGGGGTGAATTTCACAGTCTCGAAGAAGGCTCTCAATGCCCGCTTTCATGGGAAACTTTTCTGGATACCTGTGTCTGCGATGATTTTGTGGTCAAACCGCAATTCGGGTATGGAGGAAATTTGGTGTATGTGTTTCACAAGGAAAACGATCGCATTCAAAGTAGCGACTTCGGCACCATGACTTCACATCAATTCTATGAGAAACTCATCACCTTGTATACAAGTTGTCCCGCTCTAATTCAGGAAAGAGTCTACAATCACTCTGATTTGGAGAACCTATTCCAGGTAAAAGTTCTAACAACCGTGAGGGTTAATGTAATCCGAAAAGAAAAGGGTGATGATCATGTATTCTTTGCGCTAATCAAATTTCCAGGAAAGGATAGAGAAATTGACAATTTCGGTTCTGGCAAAAGTGAAGGAATCACGGGGGAGGTGAATATCGAAACCGGTACTATTGAAACCACTATCCAAGGAGTAGAGCATGAGTTTGGCTTTAAAATAATAACTCATCATCCAGTAACCGGTACCCAAATCCAAGGAGTTAAAATTCCGCTTTGGAAACAAACATGCGAACTCGCTATTCACGCATCCAGCGAAATGAAACACCTTCGCTCAGTAGGTTGGGATATCGGTATAACTCCTCATGGTCCCAGAATTATCGAAGGTAATTCCGCGTGGGGATATCCCTTTACCAAGGATAGGATACACTATGTTCAGCAAGAATTAGTCAAAGTATGCGGAAAGCTTTGATCAACAAGAGCCGTTAAAGGAATCTATCGATCTCGAAAGCATTCTTCTAAAATGT
>DLQD01000077.1 GCA_002480015.1 Opitutia bacterium UBA7441 | reverse complement strand
TGCACTTGTTAGTTGAACTCGCGCGCGAAGAAATTCGGAAAAACATCAGCGGATGAAATCATCCAAGAGCTGCTGAAGGTCTTTGAAATTCCTGCGACTGGCAGCGTTCAGGCGCAGCGTGCATTTGTATACAACTCACATGACTATGAAGATGCACTTCAGATTTCGTCTGCGGTGGAAGGTCATGCTGACTATCTTGTATCGCGGGATACCAAGGGGTTCCGCCGAAGTCCGATCGCAGTCGTGTCACCAAAGAAAATAATTTCGGTGCTGAGCAAACAATGATCCGAGTCGTCGCAATATTCAAAAATGATTAATCCCGTAGAATGAACGCCGTAGAAATTGAAGAAGCCGTATCCCTGCTGGCCGAGCAGCCTTTTGAGGCTGAAGCGTTCCCTTATGCTTTCTTGGAAGCCTTTGGTAACAAGGCGACGACAATCAAGCGCCTGAAGAGTGGCGCTACAAATAAATCGGATGTCGGTGGCGTGTTGCAACGTGGCAACATCCAGATCAAGGCCTGAGGTGTGGGAGAAGTCGCCGCGCTCGTAGAGCTGGGGCCACTCGCGCTCCAGAAAATCACCATACCATCTTTCGAGCACCTCCGTGATCGAAGCCAATAGTTTCCTTTATTCAGGAAGCTATGTGACGATCCGATGATCTGGAAGATGTGCGCCGGTAGGTAGGCTTTGCCTGAGGCCGTCTCAGGGCGGCTTTTTCTTTTTGGTTCTTCGCTATTTTTAATGGTAGGCCACTCAGTGTTCTGATTTTCAACCACTCGCTGCGCTGGAGACACCGAGACACGGAGGAGGCTTGCTTGTCATCAGAGATTTAAAACTCTCATTATTTATGAATGAATCACTTATTGAGGAAGAACTGACGAAGAAGATCATGGGCGCTGCAATTGAGGTGCAAACTTATATGCGGCTGACGCAGTGCCGGGTGGGACTGCTAATGAATTTTAATGGGCCCGTCTTAAAAGATGGGATCAAGCCTCTCGTCCTGTAATTCTAAGTCTATCACTGCTCCGTTTGTTCCTCGCTCGCCCAAAGGGCATCCGCTCTCATCACCCCTTCGGGGCAAAGCGCTCCACGCTTTACCATTTCCGCGCTACTCGTGCTACGTCGGTGCCTCCGCGGTAAAACTCTCCGGTTTAGAATCTCAAGCCATTCCTCTTCTCAGAGGTCATTGAGTGTTCCGGTTTTCATGGATCCATTAAAAATAGCGAAGAACCTACTTTTTTTTATTATAAGGGCGTTGCGGCTCGGCTACTTGTAACGCTTCTATCTCAGCCTCAATTTGGGTGACGCCCTTTCCGGACTCTGCCCAAGTGTTCAAAATCATGGATCCATAAGCAGAGGCTTTCATGCCTAACCTCTTCGCTCTTGAGTCGATAAGTTGAAATGTATTTTCGGGGATCCAACAGTTTAATTGTGTCTTTTTCATGACCTTTGTATTTTTGTAGTTTTTAAGGGGGCGGGCGGAATAGGAGTCAACGCAAGTTAATATAGCTATAATACTTAATATTGCGCTCAAAAGAGTGAAATTTGGCAACACAGCATTCAGGCGGTTGATTTCTTAGGGTGCCATTAAATCAAGGGGGGCCGCAAACTACAAGAGTTACAGGAACGCGTCCCGCGCTAAACTAGCGGACACAGGTATGCGGCTTCCTTTAGGTGGCCGCCTGACCCGCCCTCTTTGAAATTGCAGCTGATTTTTACGAAGACGGCCGAGCGCCTAGGGGCCTGCCTGGTTTCTTTGAGCGCGTGGGCGAACTGATCGACGAGGCGGAGGCTGCATTCGTGGGCGAGGCCGAGGTGCTCGGGCGAGAGGTCGAGGGTGCCGACCTGTTTATTATCCCAGTGTATTGCCCCGGAAAAAGCTCCGGGTTTGCGAGCTTCGCGCGATCCTAGGGGATCTTCAGATCCAGATACAAACCGTCCTGCGCCTTCATGCTGCCGGTGGCGACGTCGCCGAATGCCATCGTTTTCGGCTCCGGCTATGTCACCATCCCGCAGATGATGCGTTCCGGTTTCGCGCTTAACATCATCGAGAGTTTCCATAGAGTAAGAACTTCCAAAGCGGCAGCACTCGGATTGTCTCATCCTCGGATGTCCATTCTTCGTCGAGTGTGACGATGATACTTCGGCTGTTGCTGAACTCTTTGGCAGCTTCTTCGAGTGCTCTGATTTCGCGTTGGCGCGTGGCTTCGTCTTGTAAAGTCCAAGCGACTTGCATGAGGACGGTGGTTTCGGCTTCCTTGTAAACGAAATCGATTTCGTGCCCTTTTGCGGTCTCATAGTAGCCGAGCGTGTGGCCTTGGCGACGCAGTGTGATGTAGACCAAATTTTCGAGGAAGGCTCCATTGTCGGCGGTGATCTGTGTCGAGTAGGCGTCGAGTATGCCATTGTCGATGACATACATTTTCTTCGGGTTGACCTGTCGTTTCTTCTCTGAGCGTGTCCAAAGTGGCAATGGGAAGAACAGGTAGGCGTCGCTGAGGTAGCGGACAAAGTTGTATAGGTCGTCTTTACCGATGCGAAGGCCGCGGCTTTTGAAATCCATATAGAGTTTATGGACGCTCAGTTTGGTGGCGGGATGGCGCAAGACGTGATAGAGCAGAGCCCGGAGTGCTTCGATATTGCTGACGCCATGGCGCTCGATGACATCTCGTAGGACGACCGCATCGACGTAGCTTTGCGCGACGTCCTTGGATCGAGTCGGCGATAATTTTAGCAGTTCCGGCAGTCCGCCTTGTCGGCAATAGCGCTCGGCCTGTTGGTTGAGCTTAAGGCGGGTTTTCTCGCCGACTCGTGAGAGGTTGAGCGACACAGACTGTGCCCGCAGGTATTCCTCGAAGGTGAACGGGAATACCTCTTGGTCGAGTGAACGACCGCGTAAACCAGTTGCGATTTCAGCACTCAGGAGCTTTGCGGAAGAACCGGTGACATAGACGGTAACCAGTTCTGTGTCGATGAGCCGGCGGATAAAACGCTCCCAGTGAGGAATGTTCTGGATTTCGTCGAAGAAGAGATAGCACGGTTCGCTCTTCTTTTCCGGGCTTTCGCGGTAGAAGACGTCGAGTATGGTCTGGCAATCCGCTAATTCGAAGCCAAAGAGGCGGTCGTCCTCAAAGTTAAGGTAGAGGATGTTCTCTCGGGGCACCCCCTCGCCCAGCAGTTCCTGGATTCGCTGATAGCACAGGTAGGTTTTGCCGACTCGGCGCATGCCGATCAAAGCGAGTGCCTTGCCCGGGACGGGACTGAGATCATAGCCGCGCCCGTAGAGCTGGGGCCACTCACGCTCCAGAAAATCACCATACAATCTTTCCAGTGCCTCTTTCATCGAAGGCAATAGTTTCCTTTTTGAAAGGAAAGATCAAGGAGATAGTTTCCTTTATTTAAGGAAACTATGCGACTGTCCGATAATTTGGAAAATATGCGCCGGGCTTTTTTTCGGATCGAGTTCCAGGTAGGGATTCGTGCCTTTCCAGAGGTATTCTTTCGGCGCGTGGGCGAATTGATCGACGAGGCGGAGGCTGCCTTCGTGGGCGAGGCCGAGGTGCTCGGGCGAGAGGTCGAGGGTGCCGACTTGCTTGTTTTCCCAGTCCATATTGACCACGATGATGAAGCGGTCGGTCTTGTCGAAGTTCTGCTTCAAGTAGGCAATGATGTGGCTGTTGTTGCAGGGGATGAACAGCACGTTGAAAGTGCGCTGGAAGGCTTCGTGTTGATTGCGCAGGGCGTTGACGCGGGCGATCTCGGCGCGGATGTTGCCGGGCTTATCGAGGTCCCAGGCCTTGAGCTGGTACTTCTCGCTGTGGTTGTTCTCCTCTTTGCCGGGGAAGGGCTCGTGGTCGAGCAGTTCGTAGGCGGGGCCATAGAGGCCGATGTTGGAGGAGAGGGTGGCGGCGAGCACGTAGCGGCCGATGAAGGTGGCGCGGTTGCCGCTCTGCAGGTCGGCGTGCAGAATGTCGGGCGTGTTGGGCCAGAAGTTGGGCCAGAAATACTCCTTAGCGCCGCTCTGAGTGAGCTCCTCGACGTAAGCCTGGAGTTCGGCGGCGGTGTTACGCCAGGTGAAGTAAGTGTAGCCGTGGGTGAAACCACCCTTGGCGAGGAAGTATTTACGCTTGGGGCGTGTGAAGGCCTCGGCCAGGAAAATGACTTCCGGGTGTTTGGCTTTGATGTTGAGGATGCACCAGCGCCAGAACTCCATCGACTTGGTGTGGGGGTTGTCGACACGGAAGACCTTGACGCCTTGTTCGATCCAGAATTCGAAGACGGACTTGAGCTCGTCCCAGAGGTTTTCCCAGTCTTCAGACTCGAAATTAATGGGGAGGATGTCCTGGTATTTCTTGGGCGGGTTTTCGGCATACTGCACGGTGCCGTCCGGGCGCCAGCGAAACCAGGCAGGGTGCTGCTTCACCCAAGGGTGATCGGGAGCGCATTGGAAGGCGATGTCGAGAGCCACTTCCATGCCGCGCATTTCCGCTTCGTCGAGAAAGCCGCGAAAATCTTCGAGTGTGCCGAGTTCCGGGAGGATGGATTTGTGGCCGCCTTCCTTCGCTCCGACCGCCCAAGGGCTGCCGACGTCGTCGCGGCCAGGGGTGAGGGTATTGTTCTTGCCCTTGCGGAACTCGTGGCCGATCGGGTGGATGGGCGGGAAGTAAACGATATTGAAGCCCATCTTATGGATCAGGGGTAGCTGCTTCGCGGCGTCTTTGAAGGTGCCGTGGGTGACGCCGTCGAAAACGCAAGAGCGCGGGAAGTATTCATACCACGCACTGAAAGCGGCGAGCTCGCGCTCGACGAGCATGAGCGAGCGTGGACTGGTGGTCTCCCAATCACGCTGCGGGTAGCTGCGTGCGATGCCGGCGACATGGCAGCTCAAGGCGAGGCTGGTGCGCGTCTCGATATCGGCGGTCGAGTCCGCGAGGTGGGCGGCCCATTCGCGCAGCTGCTCGGCGTGCTTCTCGTCCGCACGGTCGGCCGCATGCTCGAGTAACTCCGCACCGATGCGGCACTCGAGGTCAAGGGAGACGCCCTCGGCGTGCTTCTTCTGGAAACCTTCAGACCAGCTGCCGTAGTGGTCGATCACGCCGGCGACTTCGTATTCAAAGAGGCCGATCTCTTCGGTGCGGTAGGTGGCTTCGAACTCGTCGTTGCTCAGTGCGCGCATCGGCAGCACGTGCCATTCTTGAGTATCCACTTTCCGGATACGGAGCTCGACTTGAACAAGGTCGTGCGAGTCGGCGAAGGCGTGCACGGTGAAAGGAATCCAGTCGCCAATGACGCGTTTGAACGGATTGCGCCCGCCGTCGATAGATGGAGTCACATGGTCGATGACGACACGGCGGGTGCCTGCGGTTTTAGCTAGAAGGGACATTTAGGAAGTGGAGAGTGGGGAGTGGGGAGTGG
>DLQD01000068.1:13222-16981 GCA_002480015.1 Opitutia bacterium UBA7441 | reverse complement strand
CTTTAGGTGCGGGACGCATTCCGGCAACTGTTGCGGTTTGTGTCCGCTGTGGATTGAGTGGCACCCCGGAGGCCCCTGATGACTGACGGTGTAACTTCGCCTTCAATTTTTTCTGTGCCCCTGCTCTTGCGCGAAAGCGGCTTGAAGCTATAACACATGAATCATGCCAGACTCCCCAGCCTCCGATATCTTGCTTTCCGTTCGTGATTTGAAAGTTCACTTCCCCGTCAAGGGAGGGCTGTTTCAGCGCACCGTGGATGTGGTCAAGGCCATCGACGGCATCAGTTTCGACGTGCCGCGCGGTAAAACTGTCGGCCTCGTCGGCGAAAGCGGCAGTGGCAAGACCACAACTGGGCGCGCCATCGCCCGGCTCGTGCCGATCACGGCGGGTTCGGTGCATTACGGCGGGCGCGATCTGGCCACGCTAGCCCGCAGCGAGTTTTTCGCCTATCGTAAAAAAATACAGGTCATCTTCCAAGACCCCTTCGGCTCGCTCAATCCGCGGATGACGATCTACAGCATCATCGCCGAGCCACTGGATATTCATTTCAAAAGCTGGACGAAAGTGCAGAAACAATCGCGGGTGGCCAATCTGCTGGAAAAAGTAGGCCTCAGCGCTGATTTCATGCAGCGCTACCCGCACCAGTTCAGCGGCGGTCAGCGTCAACGCATCGGCATCGCCCGTGCCCTTGCGGTCGAGCCGGACTTCATCGTTTGCGACGAGCCGGTCAGCGCCCTCGACGTCTCCGTTCAGGCGCAGATTGTCAACCTCCTGCAAGACTTGCAAGACGAGCTCGGGCTGACCTACCTCTTCATTGCTCATGACCTCGCAGTGGTCGAGCACATCAGCGACGAAGTGCTAGTCATGACAGAAGGCAAAATCGTGGAGCAGGCGAGCGCAGAGAATATTTACAACAATCCGCAGCACCCCTACACGATCAAACTTTTGGAGGCCGTGCCGCAGTTATAAGGGTCCGGTCGCCTGGACGGATGAGGTCGTGCCGATGTCCTCAATTTTGCGACCTTTTTTACCGCTTCGTGCGGATGTCAGCTGCAGACGCCCTCAATTCTCCCGTGCTTGCGAAGCGAGTAAATCCCTGAGTTGATCTTTTTTCGCCGAATCCATCTTCGGGCGGTGATCGGAAAGTGTTTCTTCATGCTCTTTGTAGCAGCGGCACATGTCTTGGCTCTCTATCACCTGACGGTTGAATTTGCCACAGAAAACACACAATTTGACGTGCAAATTCAGGAAGAAACGGCGCAATGGGGGCAGTTTCTCGTAGTCCTCCTTGGACAGCGCGTTGGATACTTGTTTGCAGGTAAGCATTTGTTCTAGAGTTATTTAGCGTCTTTGCCGGTCCAATTGGCTTCGAGCGAAACTTTGAGTTGTTCACGCGCCCGATGTAAAAGGACCCATAAGTAATTCGGAGTAATGTCCATTGCCTTACAAACTTCCTCAGTACTTTGGTCTTCGAGTACGCGCAGCACAAAGGCTTCGCGGGCCGGGTCTTTGACTTGGGCGATGCATTTCTCGAAGACCACCCAGAATTCGCCGTTGTCGTAGTATTTGCGTGGATTGAATTGCCAGGGGTCGGGATTGGTCGTGGCGATCCCACTATATTTAAACCAAAAGCTTTCGAGTAGCGCTTCGTCTTCGGCCTCGATATCAACTTTATTTTCTTTGATCGATTTGCGGATTTGGTCGACGATTTTGTTACGCATGATGCCGCGTAGCCAAAACTTGATGTCGCGGCTTCCGTCGAAGCGCTCGAGGGCTTTGATCCCTGCGAGAAAGGTATCCTGCACACAGTCTGCGGCGGCATCCGGATTCCTCAGGCGCGACATGGCGAAGCCATAGAGATAGTCGCCATACAAATCGACCCACTTCTCGGGTGGGGTTATCGGGACTTTGGGCTCTTTCTTTGCGGACACGGTGGTAGGTTGCGCAGGCCTAGCTAAGGCGTCAACTCTTGTTGGCCCTATACAGAGCAGGTTAGCCGATACTGTTTTTTGAAACGATGGACGAGCTCTGTGCGCTCAGGCATCGGGATGTAGCAGTACTAGATGGTCGCGGTGGATGACTACGTTATCTTCCAGCTCGGGTCGAGCGGAGCTCATGCGCTCGATGTTATAATTGGCGATGCCGTGGGCCAGCACTTGGCCATCAGGCGCGCAAATTTGCACGACGTCGCCGCCTTCGAAGTCGCCAACGCAAGAAGTAATACCGGCTGCGAGCAAACTCTTGCCCCGCTCGACAATGGCTTCCGCTGCGCCTGCGTCGATGGTGATCGAGCCGTGGGTATGGTCCTGGATCGCGATCCAGCGCTTGTGGGATTTTACGGGTACTTCACTCGGCGCGAAATAGGTGCCCACGCGCTCGCCTGCGAGGAGCTTGTCGAACAGTTCAGGGTCGCTGCCACTGCCGATGAGGACGCTGCAACCCGCGCGGTGCGCTATTTTGGCCGCGGAAATTTTGCTGATCATCCCGCCAACCGAGGTGGTTTGATTGGTTCCTTGCGCCATCGCTTCGATCTCGGGAGTGATGGCGTTGACGATGGGCACGACTTCGCCGGTGCCCTCCATGTCGATCAGTCCCGGGATATTGGAGAGGATGAATAGCATGTCGGCATTGGCCACGCTGGCTACGAGGGCGGAGAGGGTGTCGTTATCGCCGAACTTGATTTCGGCTGCGCTCACGGTGTCGTTCTCGTTGACAATCGGCACGATCCCATTGGCCAGTAGTCGCTCAATGGTATTGAAGACTGCGTTGTGGCGGTGCTTGGCACGCAGATCTTCACGGGTGAGCAGAATCTGCGCGACGGTCAGGCCGTGCGGATCGAAGCCCTGTTGCCAGTTGTTGATTAGGATGCTCTGCCCGACCGCGGCGCAGGCTTGTAAGGTGGCGAGATCTTTGGGGCGTTTCTCCAGGAGGAGTTTGCCCATGCCGAGACCGACCGCGCCCGAACTGACGACGATTACTTCGATCTCGCGCTCGCGCAGGGTGTTGATTTGGCTACAGAGCGCGGCGATGCGAGCGGTATCCAAGTTGCCGATGCCGGACGTGAGGACGCCAGTGCCGAGCTTGATAACGACGCGTTTGGAGTGTGCTAGCATGGCAGAGGCCAGGGGGCAGAAGTCAGACGGCAGAAGTCAGAGGGCAGGGATCTGCGGCTCCTGTTTCTTGGATTATACCTTCTTCAGGTCGGCTTCTTTTTTGACAAGGTAATCGTTGATTTCGGCGATGTAGTCGTCGTGCGCTTTTTGCACGTCTTTTTCGTAGCGCTTGTAATCATCTTCAGGCAAGCCATCGCCTTTCGCGGCTTTGAGTAAGTCGAGTGCGTCGCGGCGGCCTTGGCGGATGCGGACGCGGCCGTCCTCGGCCATGCCGCCTGCAGTTTTGGCCAGTTCTTGGCGCCGCTGGCCGGTCAATTCCGGCACGGGGACGCGGAGAATGCCGCCGTCGATGATCGGGTTCAGACCAATGTTGGCTTCTTGGATGCCTTTTTCGACATCTTTGATGACGCTCTTATCCCAAGGTTGCACCATGATGGTGCGGGCATCGGGTGTGGTCACCGCTGCGACTTCCTTGAGGGTTACCGTGCTGCCGTAGGCGTTTACGCGGACGCCGTCGAGCATGGACGGGGTCGCCTTGCCAGTATGTAGGCTGTTGAATTCGTGCAGCGTATGGTCGACCGCCTTTTTCATGTCGGCGTTCATTGATTTGAGGATGTCTTTCGGTTCCATCGATTGAGAAGTTAG
>DLQD01000068.1:7219-13183 GCA_002480015.1 Opitutia bacterium UBA7441 | reverse complement strand
GGAGTTAGGAGTTGGGAGTTAGGATTAAAACTAGTTAACCAACGTGCCGATCTCCTCACCCATTACAGCGCGGTAGATTGAGCCGCGCTCGCGCATGCTGAAGACGAGAATAGGCAGCTTGTTTTCCATGCAAAGGGAAAAAGCGGTCGAATCCATGATTTTCAGGCGGTCGCGCAGGGCATCGATGTAGGGGATGTGGTCGTATTTGACTGCGTCGCTGTGTTGGGCTGGGTCTTTGTCGTAAATGCCGTCGACTTTGGTCGCCTTCATCAGCATGTCCGCGCCGATTTCGCTGGCTCGCAGTGCGGCCGTCGTGTCGGTCGAAAAGTAAGGGTTGCCCGTGCCACCGGCAAAGATCACCACGCGACCGCGCTCTAGGTGGCGAGTTGCCCGGCGCAGGATGAAAGGTTCGGCCAGCTTGTCCATGGGGATCGCACTCTGCAAGCGCACGGTGACCCCTAGTTTCTCCAGGCAGTCCATCAGTGCGAGGCCGTTGATCACTGTGGCCAGCATACCCATGTAGTCACCGGTCGTGCGATCCACGCCCTTCATTTCGGCGCCGCTAAGGCCGCGGAAGATATTGCCGCCGCCGATCACGAGGCCGACTTGCACCCCGATATCGTAGACTTGCTTCACCTCTTCGCAGATCGACTTAAGGGTCGCCGGATCAATGGGTTCGCCATCTTCGGCATTTCGCAGCACTTCACCGCTCAATTTGAGGATGATACGCTTGTATTTCGGTTGAGGTGCCCCCGATTGGTCTGATGTTGTCATTAAAAAGTTCTTAAACGCCCTTTTGTTCGACTCGTCAACCTATGTCTTCACGCCGGAGAATCTTTCCTTGAAACTTCCGCCTGCTAGTATTGCGTAAGCGGCTTCACTTTTCACAGTTTTCAACATTTCTTGATTGGTTCATTCTGCGCCCATAGGGCACCCGTTTCATTCACTCCTTCGGGGCAAATCGTTCCGATTTACCATTTACGCGCTACTGCGCTTCATCAATTTTTCAAAAAGATGTCCCTCATTGTTCAAAAATACGGCGGCACTTCGGTCGGAGATATCGACCGGATCAAAAACGTCGCTCAACGGGTTAAAGAAACATACGCAGCCGGTCATCAGGTCGTTGTAGTTGTTTCTGCCCGCTCCGGGGTGACCAACGAGTTGATCGGCCGCGCCAAAGCGCTCAACCCGCATCCTGACGAGCGCGAGATGGACATGCTCCTCGCCGTCGGCGAGCAGGAGACCATCGCTCTGACCGCTATGGCACTCCATGCAATCGGCGTGCCCGCAGTGTCCCGAACAGGTTTGCAGGCGGGTATTTTGACCGATCCGGCGCACACCCGTGCCCGCATTACCAGCATTTCCGGGGGCGACCTGAAGCAGCAACTCGACGAAGGTAAGGTCGTCATCCTCGCCGGATTCCAGGGCCATTCTGCCGACGGCCAGATCACCACGCTCGGCCGTGGCGGCTCCGACCTCAGCGCCATCGCCATCGCCGCCGCGCTGAAGGCCGACCTCTGCCAGATTTGCACTGATGTGGATGGCGTCTACACGGCCGACCCCCGCGTGGTGCCCGACGCTAAGAAGCTCGATGCAATTTCCTACGAGGAAATGCTGGAGCTGGCTAGCTCTGGTTCGAAGGTTATGCAGAATCGTGCCGTCGAGTTCGCTCAAAAATTCAATGTCGTTTTCGAAGTCCGCTCCAGTTTTAACAACAACCCGGGTACTATTGTGAAAGAAGAAGTCGCCTCCATGGAAGATGTCGTCGTGAGCGGCGTCGCCCTTGACAAGAACCAAGCCAAGATTGTGGTCAGTGATCTGCCCGACCGCCCCGGCACCGCCGCCAAGCTCTTCCAGGCGCTCGGCGCCGCCGGTATCAGCGTCGATATGATCGTGCAAAACATCGGTCGCGACGGCAAAGCCAACCTTACCTTCACCGTGCCGCGCGACGACATCTACCGCGCGGAGAAAGCGGTCATCGCGTCCTTCCCTGACGAAGCTGCCGGCAAGCTCTTCGAGGCCAGCGACATCGCCAAGGTCTCCGTCGTCGGCGTCGGCATGCGCTCGCACTCCGGCGTCGCCGCCACACTCTTCCAAGCGCTGGCCGAGGGCGGGATCAACATTCAGCTCGTCAGCACGTCGGAGATCAAAATCTCCGTCGGCATCGACCCTGACGACGCCGACGAAGCCGCCCGCATGGTACATGCCGCTTTTGGGCTCAACGCTTAGCTCTCTATGCACTACATCAGCACACGCGGCCAAGTGCCTCCCGTCTCTTTTTCCACTGCGGTGGCGCAGGGGCTCGCGCCCGATGGGGGTCTCTACCTTCCCGAGGAGCTGCCTGACCTGAAGCCTCACCTTGCCGACTGGGAAAACCTCAGTTACGCCGAGCTCTGCGAGGCTTTTTTCGGCATCTTCGCCACCGATATCGATCCGGCGGAACTCAAACGGATCGTCGCCCGCAGCTACACGAATTTCGACCACGCAGACATCGCGCCCATCGTTAAGCTGGACGACGACCGCTATGTGCTGGAGCTCTTCCACGGCCCCACGCTGGCGTTCAAAGATTTTGCGCTGCAGCTGCTCGGCAATCTCTACGAGTCGCAGATCACACACACGGGGCACCGCATTTCCGTGCTCGGCGCGACTTCCGGCGACACTGGCGCGGCCGCCATCCACGGCCTCCTCGGCAAGGAGGGCGTGACGACCTTTATCCTCTATCCCGACGGGCGCATTTCGCCGCTACAGGAGCGCCAGATGACCTGCACGGGCGCGGATAACGTCTTCCCGCTCGCGATCAAGGGCAGTTTCGACGACGCGCAGACCGCGATGAAGACGGTCTTCGAAGACCGTGCTTTCGCCGAAGAGGTGGGCCTCTCCGCCGTCAATTCGATCAACCTCGCCCGCATCCTCGCGCAGTGCGTCTATTACCTATATGCCTTCTTTAGCCTGCCGGATGACCTGCGCTCAGACATCACTTTCGTTGTGCCGACGGGGAACTTTGGCAACGTGCTCGCCGGCTGGCTTGTGCAGCGCATTGGCGTGCCGATCAAAGGCTTCCGCGTAGCGACGAACCAGAACGACATTCTCCACCGCCTTTTTCAAACGGGGACGTACGAGCTCGAAGCCGTCGCCCCGAGCGTCGCGCCCTCGATGGACATCCAGGTAGCATCCAATTTCGAGCGTTTTATCTACTATGCCGAAGGTCGTGATCCCGCCCGAGTGCGTGAAATCATCGCGACCTTCAAATCAACTGGTAAATACGTTTTCGAGACATTCGAAAGCGCCGGCTTCAGTAGTTCACGCACCGATGACGCACAGATCGCCCAAATCATTAAAGACGTGTATGCGACCTACGGCTACGTCGCCGATCCGCACACAGCCTGCGGGTTTGCCGAAGGTTTCGAAGGCAAGGAAATCATCCTTGCCACCGCGCACCCGGCCAAATTCCCCGACACAATCGAGTCTGCCATCGGGCAGGACTCCACGCATCCTTCGCTGGAAGCCTTGAAGTCGCGGCCGATCGTCAAGTATAGCGTCGAGCCGACCCCTGAAGCAATAAAAGCCTTTATGCGGGCGCATGTGTAATCGTAGTACAGGTATCTCTGCCTGTGCTACGTCGTGTCTTTTAAAACTCCACTATTTCGACCCGCGACGCTCTCAAGCGCGCCCAAGAGATCACCGCTACGAAGTCGGCCGATATCACGATCTACGCCAGCGAGAAGAAGGAAAAGTAGTGCACTGAAAGAGCGGGCTGCGTTTGTTCATTTCTGTAACATCGCTTCAACCCGATCCATGAGTAGGTGGTGGTGTTCGGGGTCGTGGAAGCTGCCGGCGCCGTGCGGTTCGGGTTCGGAGTCATTGATTGGCATTGGTGGTAGAAAAATGACGCGCCGACTGTTTTCCGTCTCGTAGGTCATCTGCATCTTACGGAGGTCGAGGGGGCATAGGTGGGCTTGAATATTCGTGGGCTGCTTTTTCATGACTGGGATGGGAGTGCTTTCAGACCTTTCCGCCAACGCTCTGGCACGCCGTTGGCCGCGCCCAGTAAGGCGCCGACCACGGCACCCCGGTGGCAGTTGTCTCCCCCGCAATGCGCATTGGCGAGTATGCCTGCGCTGAACTCATCAGCGTATTTCCAGCTCAAGTAGAGGCTGGCGGTGAAGGATTCCAGCAAGTAACAGGCCGGCGTCAACTGACGGCCGATCACGACCCGATCCGGGAACTTCGACCAGGTTTCAAACTGGGCGATCGTTGCGTAGGCGGCTGCTTCACTTTCAAGGGCTTCGTGGAGCCCGGCACCGTGGCTGAGTTGCTGCAATAATCGTGTCAGTGTGGCAGCGGCTTGCCTCACGTGGTGGTTTCGGTGGGTCAGGTCGATGTGGGTTTCGACGATTTTTAGTGATTCGTCCGGTGCATACAGGCCGACCTCGTCGAGTGCGGCGAGCAGACAGGGGATTTGGCTGATGCCGCCGATGTGCAGGTCGTCGATCCCGCACTTGCGCGGCGCCTTACCTTGGGCGTAGTTGTCGAAAAACGCACGGTGGTATTCTTCGAGATAAGTGTCCTTGTGCCAACCGGGCTTCAGCATGCAGGCAATGTAGCGCTCGAGCCAGGCGTCCGGGTCGTAACCGCCGTGCTCCGAGACGAGACGGTAGAGCTCCAGCCCGAGCTGGTAGTTGACCGTATTGTCCCCAGCCTCCAAAAACTGGTGGTAGTGAATCCCGCGCCGACCCCAAAACTGAGCCTGGTCGTGAAGGATGTTGCCGCGTTCGTTTCGGGGCGTGTATTTTGAGCGCCAGAGTATACTGCCGCTGTGAGGGTTTTTTGGGACGACGTAGCCCTCGAGCCGTCCATAGTCGCGGTCGAGCGCGTCGGTATCGTAATACCAGTGCACAGGCATGGCGACGGCATCGGCGGCGAGGGCTCCCCGCATGGCTTGTGTGTAGATGCTTGTCATAATTGTTCGATCGCTTGGGGGATGGACTTTTTTAATTTGAAGAATCCCGCTCCCGCCTGGGGAAAGAAATGTGCGTCCCACCAGTGCCGGGCGCAATGGAGGCCGATGCCGAGGGCCTCCAATCGAACGCGCAGCTCAGGTACGATCGGAGTCCAGAGTCCGACCGGTGGTTCAGCGAGAACCACGGCATCCAGGTCTTGGTGAACGGCCCATTCAATGACCGATTCGGTGTGGGAAGCCAGTTTCGCGGATGCAGGCAGCGCGGAGGCCATGCATGCCCGCCTAAAATCAATCACTCTTTCGGCGATGTCGTGCGCGCGATAGGCTGCTTCGGCGAAGAATCCGCAGACCGTGGTGGGCTTACTGGCTCTCGCTAACCAGTCGACCGCGGAAAGATCATCCTCGTGAAGGATCAAGCCGAGCCGACCAGCTTGAGGTAGTGGGGGCACGTCAGCCAGCGGCACTTTTTCGGGCCGACTGAAGCTTGTCTCCGGAATTCGCGGCTCGTTGGCGAGTATGGCGTCTGGCTTGAAGCGCCCGTCTGTATATTTTTCGATGTTGCTGGCGCGCGCGAGGTAGCATTTGCCAGCTGTGTGCAGACCCGCTACCCAGCGCCAGCTTAGGGTGTTCGATGCCGGGTCCCCATCATAGAGGTGCTTGTGGAAAAACGCTGCGCCCAAGACCCAGGGAAGATGGAGTGTATGGATCCAGATACTCGCGAACCACATACGCGCGTGGTTGTGCAGGTAGCCGGTCTCGATCAGCTCCCGGGCCCAGGCGTCGAAGCATTCGATCCCCGTTGCGCCGATTTGGGCTTTTTCGTAGTCGGCTCGCCGCTGGAATGCGCGCCGTGTGCTTGCCAGTTCCTCCAGGTAGTCATCCCACACGCCGGGGTGCTGTTGCAGCCAGCCCTTCCAGTAGGTACGCCAACAGACCTCATCGATAAATTTTGCTGCTACGCTCGGACTGTGCTGCTTGAGCGTTTCGCGCAGGATCGTCCATTC
>DLQD01000068.1:4822-7157 GCA_002480015.1 Opitutia bacterium UBA7441 | reverse complement strand
AGTCATAGTTGCGTGAAGCGGCATAGTCGCGCCCCGCACGGGGGAGGAATTCCCGAAACGCGTCTATGGCTGCAGACTGACTTGGCTCAAACATCCATGAATGAACGGAGCAGCCCGCGAAACCTTAACTGAAGATAGAGAGGAACTCGGTTGCTTAGTCCGTGCCGAGCCTGCCGAAAACTCGCGCGATTGGGAAAGGACACCTAAGGTCGCTCGCCTTGTTTCGTTTTATCAAGCACGGGGTCGACGTAGATTGAGACGTCCACTGTGGTCGTGCCTAAGTGTTCTTGCGCCCGCTTGAGTGCCTTTGCGGTCGACAGCGTGGGGTTGCTCGGCTCGTCAGTGAAGATGTTGCGCTCCTCGATTTCATCGAAGAGTCCGGAATTTTTGAGCACGCGGACCATGTCGGCCTTGACCTCGCTGAGAATTAGGTAGCGTCTCTTCTCTCCCATGTAAAGGAGCAGTTCTTCGAGTGCCATCGCTCCAGTGGCATCGAGGTGATGGGCGTTGCGCATCTTGAGCACGACGATTTTGAGATTGGGCTCTTCGCAGATCCGGCGCATCTGATCTCGGAAAAGATCGGCCGCACCAAAAAAGAGCTCACCCTCGACGTGCACGATCGAAATTTGGGGTATGGCGCGCTGCTCGAATTTGTCCATCTCCGCGAGTTGGCCATCGTCTTTGAAGGCGTACTCGACCATTTCCGGGCGGGCGACTTTCTTTAGGAAGAGCACAATCGAGGTGCCTACGCCGATGTAGATGGCGGAGTCCAGTGGCATGAAAAGACCACTCATGAATGTGGCGCCGAAGACGACTGCGTCCGACTTCGTCGTCAGGTTGACGATTCGAATGGCGTGCCGGTCAATCAGAGAAATGCCAATTGCAATGACAAGAACGGCCAGCGTGCACTGCGGCACAAATTGCGTGAAGGGTCCGAGTATGAAGGCCCCCACAAAGACAAGCATTCCCGAAATGTAGCTGGCCAGCACCGTACTGCCGCCGCTGTTCACGTTGAGGCTCGATCGGGTGAGCGACCCGGAGGCCGGCATGCCGGAGAAAAACGCGCAGGCGATATTGGCCATGCCGATGGAGAACATGGCTTGGTTGGCATCAAGCCGTGCGCCGGTTCTGGCGGCCAGTGATTTACCGATGGAGATACCTTCCAGAATACAGAGCAGGGCGATGGCCAATGCCGGGCTGGCCAGTGTATGCACGTCGCCAAGTGAAAAGTCGGGTGCCTGGAAGGACCAGTCAGCTGCATTGATCCCGGGCAAAAATTGGATACCGCTTTCGCTTCCGATGAGTTTCAAATGTAGTGACTCGATCACGAATTCGGTGAGGGCCGAAATAGCGAGCAGGCTGATGGCGACGTTAGGCAGGGACTTGAACTTTTTGTTCAACACGAAAAAGAGGCCCGCCGTTGCCAAGCTGACCAAGACGGTCGGCCAGTGAACACTGTGGATCGCTTGCGACATCAATATCACCGACTCATAGAAGGTGGCGCCCTTGCCGTTTATTTCCAAGCCCAGTGATTTCGGGATTTGGTTGGTGATGATGAGTAGTGCGGCCGCTGTGATGTAGCCGGTGATGACGGATCGCGAAATATATTGGACCAGGTTGGCTACCTTGAAATAAGCCCCCACCACAATGAAGAGCCCCACCATAAAAATGAGTAGCGGCACCATACTCAGTTTGTCCGCTCCGAAAATACCGAGGCTGGCAAATGCGCTGAGCAGCATGACCGACGTCGCGTTGGTCGGCCCGAGTGTGATCAAGTGGCTCTTGGCAAAAACGGGTGCAACGATGGCGGCGATGGCTGAACCATAGATGCCATATTGAATAGGTAGGCCCGCAATCAGGGCGTAGGCCATGCCTTGCGGGAAAGCGAGCAGTGCGACGTTGAACCCCGCGCGCAGGTCGCCGTTAAAGCACCTGCGGTCGTATGCCTTCAAGGACTGACGCAGCGGCCAAAAGTCCAGGGTATTGTAGTCCCTTGCCGATCTCAGGCCTGTGCGCACATGTTGTAGAAGAGCGGCCATTGATTAGAAGGTATGGGTGATCGCTTTAGGCTAGGCGGGATAGAGCGTGGCCATGACTTCGGCATGCAGCGGCGCTTTGGCTGCGATGATGCAACGCTCTTCAAAGGCGTCGCCCCCCTTCCATCCGGTCACTTTGAATCCCGCGCCTTCGAGGCAGGGGAGGATCGCCGCGCAGTCCCAGATCTCCATCATCGGGTCGCACATGATGTCGATAAATCCAGAGCAGAGCAGGATGTAGCCGCCCGCGTCACCCCAGGAGCGGTAGAGTGCGGTTTTGGGCGGCAGCGCCGTCCAGT
>DLQD01000068.1:0-4701 GCA_002480015.1 Opitutia bacterium UBA7441 | reverse complement strand
ATAACCATTTGCTTGAGCACCGGTTGATTGATCGCTCCGATCACCGGACGGCCCTTGTGGAGCAGGGCGATGAGGGTCGCGAAAAGGGGAACTCCAGAGATAAAAGATTTGGTGCCGTCGACTGGGTCGAGCACCCAGACAAATTCTGCGTCTTCGCGCTCACGGCCATATTCCTCACCAATGATGCCGTGTTCTGGGTAGCGGGCGGCCAGTATCTCGCGGATGCGTTTTTCTGCGTTCCGGTCGGCCAGCGTGACTGGAGTGGCGTCGGATTTGCGCTCGATTTCCACGTCGGGGCCGTAATGGGGCATGATCTCTTTGGCGGCTTCATCGCAGAGATAGGCGATGAATTCGATGAATTCGTCTTTTTGTGCTCGGGTCAGTTCAGGCATTTGCAGTCGGTTGTTTGTGGAAAATTTGTGTTGAAGTTGGGGCTTCCTTTGAAGCGAGGCAAGTTAAGATTGATTGGACATCGCGCGACGCCATTCGCGTCGACGTGGGCGGGGTTGGTGGTTGGCCGTCGACCTCGCTGGCGCATGATCGCTACGGTTTCGATCTGTGTTGTAGCGATGCGACGCCATTCGCGTCGACGTGGTTTGGGGTCGGCGTTTGGCCGTCGACCTTGCTGGCGCATGATCGCTATGGTTTCGATCTGTGTTGTAGCGATGCGACGCCAGTCGCGTCGACGTGGGCGGGGTCGGTGGCGGTTTCAGGCTCTTACGAAAATCGTTGCCCAAAGCGTTTGTCTTTCGCCAAGTCTTTCGCCTAAATTGAGAACATGGAAAAAAGACGTTTAGGCCGTAGCGGCATCGTAGTATCGGAAATCTGTCTGGGCACGATGACATTCGGCTCCACGCTCGAAGAGCGCGAATCGTTCGCGATTCTGGATCATGCTTATGAGGCAGGCATTGATTTTTTCGATACAGCCGAGATTTACCCTGTGCCGCCGAAAGCTGAATATGTGTACCGCACCGAGGAGATTGTCGGTCGGTGGCTGAAGGGCAAAGACCGCAGTTCAATTTTGCTGGCTACTAAGGTGGCAGGCCCCGGGCATGGCTGGTTTTCCCCGCCGATCCGTGGGGGCAAGGCCGCGCTCGACCGCGTCCACATCCGCATGGCCATAGAGGGGAGCCTGCGCCGTTTGCAGACGGACTACGTGGATCTCTATCAGACCCACTGGCCGGATCACGATTTTGGATACGAGGAAACTCTACAGACGCTGACCGAGCTGCAGGAAGAGGGTAAAGTGCGCGTCATCGGTTCGTCCAACGAGACCGCCTGGGGCGCCATGAAGGCCAACCAAAAGGCCCTGGAAAAAGGCTGCGCCCGCTACGAGACGATTCAAAATAATTTCTCAATCAACAACCGTCGCTTCGAAGATGCGCTCGCCGATATTTGTCGGCGCGAAGGTATCAGCCTGCTGCCGTATTCGCCGATCGGCGGGGGTGTGCTCAGTGGTAAATACAACGACGGTGCACTGCCCGAGGGGGCCCGCTTTACCGAATACCTGAAAGGCGACGGCGAGCGTCAGCGTCAGATGGCCGATCGCTTTGTTAATGAGAAGAGCCTCGCTACCACCGCCGAGCTGATTAAATTGGCGAGGGAGCTTCAGATCGATGTCGTCACACTCGCCGTAGCTTGGAGCAAGCAGCACGCTTTCGTCGCCTCGACTATTATTGGCGCGAATTCGATCGAGCAACTTAAGCCCAGTCTTCAGGCTGCAGATCTCAAGCTGAGCGAAGAAACGCTGCAAAAGATCGATTCCATTTCCGCAAAATTTCCATACCCGATGGGCTGACCTGGGCTGCGAGCATGCCTATGTTGCTCAGAGGCCAGTTCTGCGGCGAGCCTGCGCAAACCACCGTATACCATGAAAGAACGCATCTACCACACCCCACGCAAAGCTCTCCCGCTTGGTCGTCGCACCTATCTGGTTGGAATTTTAAACCTCACGCCCGATTCCTTTTCCGATGGCGGTGACTTCGTCGACCATGATGCGGCCGCCCTGCACTTCCATTCCATGCTCAGCGCGGGTGCGGACTTGATCGATATCGGGGGCGAGTCCACGCGCCCCGGACATGTGCCCATCCCTGTGCCGGAGGAAATCGCCCGGGTGGTCCCTTTCATCGAGAAAATTCGTCCGCACACGGACGCCCTCATCTCTATCGACACTTCGAAGGCTGAGGTCGCCGAGGCCGCGCTCGCCGTGGGTGCCGATATTGTCAACGACGTCTGGGGCGCGCAGCGCGACCCCCGCATGGCAGAGGTGATCGGTGCTTCGGGTTCCAGTTGTATTCTCATGCACAACCGCCCCGCCGAGGAGGCCGGCGTCGGCGATGTGATGGAGGCGTTGCTCAGCTTTTTGCAAAAGTCGATTCGTCTGGTCAAAGCCGCCGGCCTACGGGACGATGCTATCATACTCGATCCGGGGCTCGGCTTTGGCAAAAGTTATGAAGATAACTGGGCCATCATGCGGCGTTTGCCGGAACTTTGTGATTTAGGCTACCCTGTCTTATTAGGTGCCTCGCGCAAGTCGATGATTGCGAAACTGCTCGACCTTAAAGACCCGAAGGGGCGCCTCAGTGGCACGCTGGCCACGACCGCCCTCGGCATCCAGGCCGGGGTCGACTTCGTCCGGGTGCACGACGTTCGCGAAAACCGCGAGTGCGCCGATGTGGTGGATCACTGCATGCGAGCTTGGGCCCCACTGTAGCCTTGGCCCATTCGTCTAGCTGATTCAGGCGCTCTACATACGCCTCCTTCATTTGCTTTTTTAATCAGCATGTCTGCCTTAACGGCTGCTCTAAAATCGAGCTCGCAGTTTATAGGAGATTCACTAAATATAGTAATTGCTTTCGATTTGCACTAGATCTAGTATTATTCTGTTTAAATCGACAAGTGGGACTTCTCGCTACCCGCTCTTGTATTCTTATTGCTTATCATGCGCTGCCCTAAATGTGCCTCTCTCGAGACGAAAGTGCTCGATACCCGAACCGGTAAAAACGAAACCTCGATCCGTCGCCGCCGTGAGTGCATTGATTGTGGCTACCGCTTTACGACGATCGAGGAAGTCCTCCGCGCCGATCTGCAAGTCGTCAAGCGTGATGGCCGTCGTGAAGACTTCGACCGGGCTAAGATGCTGGGCGGATTAAAGAAAGCCGTCGAGAAGCGCCCAATTGACGTGTTGCAGATCGAAATGTTAATCGCTGACGTGTTGGCCGCCCTTGAAAAGGAGTTCGACCATGAGATCCCGGCGCATGCCATCGGCGAGCAGATTATGCTCCGCCTCAAACATCTCGACCAGATCGCCTACGTGCGCTATGCGTCCGTTTATAAAGACTTCCGTGATCTCAGCGAGTTGGCGCAGGAAATCAACGAGCTCAAAGCATCCACTGAAAATGCCTAAAGCCACGGCGAACCCAGTCGATCAACTTCGAACCCTGAACGAGCTCCTTGGGCGCGTTTCCGACCCAGAGCGCGCAGAGCACGCGCGCCGTGCGCTTGAGTTCGCTTACCAGGAGCACCCAGCCGATCTGGCGCTGATCTCGCTGGGCGAGTACGTCGACCAGCTAAGGCGACTCCACTTCGGCGACTCGGGTGAGCCAGCCGAATGCGCGTTCGCCCACTGGCATGTGCCCCGGTTGGAAGACTTTAGCCCCCTCTGGATTCGCCAAGCCATTGTTGTGGAGATGAAGAAGCTGGCCGGTCGCCGTAAAGGGCTCCTCCTCGTTACCGGTCTGCGGGAAGCTGTCTGCCCTGTGGGCAAATACTGGACGAAGCCTCGCGAAGCCCGATACCAGCGTGTGCGGCAATGGATCGACGAGCTCGTCTGCGCGTGGGCAACCAAAGGCTCACGACTACAGGTCGTGGTTATATAATGCACAAATTAACATGATGACCGAGTTTGTGACCATCTCTCGCCAATAGAATCCAAAGCTTTAACACTATGAAAACACTTTTTGAGCGTATCATTGCGCGGGAAATACCAGCCAAAATCGAACACGAGGATGAGCACTGTATCGTCATCCATGATATCGACCCGCAGGCACCGATCCACCTGCTCGTTGTCCCTAAAATAGTGATTCCGCGCATTACCGAGGCTAGATCCGAGGAGCAATCCATACTCGGGCATCTCTTGCTCACGGCCGCCTCGGTGGCTAAAAAGCTTAATTTGGAGAAGGGTTTTCGTATTGTCATCAACTGCGGTCAAGACGGCGGCGAAACCGTCCCCCACCTACACGTGCACTTGCTCGGTGGCCGCCCTATGACCTGGCCTCCAGGCTGATTCTGCCTTACCCTGCTTCTGGGGATCTGAGCAAATCGTCAGAATGTCTTTAAATGGAATAACATAAGTTTTGTCGAAAAATACTTGTAAGTAATCATGTCTGACTCCGAAACGGAGTACCCATCTGTTCATTAGAGCCACGTCTTCCAATTTTGGAGTGATGGCGGATGCTCAAGCTTCAGCTTCATTCTTCCCCTTCCTCTCATAAAGCTAGACTAGGCTTCGGCAAGGGGTCACCGCAGTTTCGAGGAGTGCAACGACGACAAGACCGGATGCGGAGCAGACCGGACCATACGCTGAGAACGCTGAGGTCTCGCCGAGTGGATTCGTTTTTTTTCTTTTTTCACCTCCCAAAATCTCCCCGCTCTCGGCGACCTCTGCGGTTTAAAAAATTGGCTATTCGTAAAATCTTGTGA
>DLQD01000051.1 GCA_002480015.1 Opitutia bacterium UBA7441 | reverse complement strand
CCCCGCACATTTAATTACACCCATACCGCAGGCTCTAAGCATAAAGTGGTTGGCTACGGAGCATACGCGGTTCATTAATTGTATGTTAAACGATACCGAAAAGTCTCAACTTAAAGAAGTGGCAAAAGCTTCCATTTGCCATGGATTCAAGTTTGGCAGCCCACTCAGAGTCGAGCCGCATAGGTTTAGCGAGATGCTGCAGCAAATTAAAGCATCCTTTGTTACTTTGCGGCGCCAGAATGCCCTACGAGGGTGCGTCGGAACCATGGACGCGTATCGCAGCTTGGTGGAGGATGTGGCCGAGCATGCCTATGACGCTGCGTTTCGGGATTCCCGATTTGACCCGTTACGGGAAGAAGAGCTCGAAGATCTCGACATTCGCATCTCAGTCCTCAGTCCTAGGCAGGCAATGAGCGTACGCTCTGAGCAGGATCTGCTGAGTCAACTACGCCCCGGCACAGATGGTCTGGTGCTGGAACTGGGATCACACTGCGCCACATTTCTCCCTACAGTTTGGGAGCAACTCCCCAACCCGGCCGACTTCCTTTCGCACTTGAAGCGCAAGGCCGGCCTCAATCCAAAAGGATGGGAGCGCGGGATACGCGCATATCACTATACGTCCACTGAATTTTAAATTATGGCGTGAGTATGCTTTCATATATCTAAGGCTCCTGCGTATCCTCGCTCCTTTAGGTGCGGGGCGGAGTTCGCCGAAGGAGACGGCTACCTGAAGGAAGCCGCATACGTGTCTTGCCAAGGAATAGGCTATCTTGGAGCAGGCGATAAAAGATGCGTTGCAATTCCTAGAGAATCCTTCTGCTTAGGGTAACGTGCGTCCTTTTGCTGCAAAAACTCTGGGAGCTGTCTGAGCAATTCCATAGTTCTACCTTTGCTTACTTTCATGCTGGTGCCTACGTCGTCCCAAAAATACTCGCAATATAATCCCCACCTCTCCAACCAATCTATTAGGAACAAACTATCAATGGGCACGAACGCCCTGAGCCAACAGAGCCCCTGTTGGCTTTTCTCTTTAACAACACATGACGCAGACTAAGTATTTTCAAGAGTGGTTCTCCAACCCGCGACGTGATGTGATCGCGGGCACGGTGGTGGCCCTCGCACTCATCCCTGAGGCGATCGCTTTCTCTATCATTGCGGGGGTGGATCCCAAGGTAGGCCTCTATGCTTCGTTTTGTATCGCCGTCGTGATTGCCTTCATCGGCGGACGCCCGGGCATGATCTCGGCCGCCACGGGTGCGATGGCGGTGCTGCTGGTCTCTTTAGTTCGCGATCATGGCTTGGAATACCTCCTCCCGGCGACGATTCTAACGGGTATTTTACAAATCATCGCCGGTGCCCTCAAGCTAGGCAACCTCATGCGCTTCGTCTCGCGCTCCGTAGTGACGGGCTTTGTCAATGCGCTGGCTATCATCATCTTCATGGCGCAATTGCCCCAGTTTCATGAGCAGGGCTGGCTGATGTATGCGATGGTCGCGGCCGGGCTTGGCATCATCTACGGCCTCCCTAGAATCACCACTGCAGTGCCCTCGCCTCTGGTTTGCATTATCGTGCTGACCGCGTTTTCAATGGCCATGGGCTGGGAAGCCACCCTGCGCACCGTCGGTGACATGGGCGAACTGCCCTCGACCCTTCCGATCTTTCTCCTGCCGGATGTGCCGCTCGATCTGGAGACTTTACGCATCATTTTCCCCTACGCGATCTCCCTGGCCATCGTCGGCCTGCTGGAGTCTCTGATGACGGCGACGATCGTCGACGATTTCACGGATACCACCAGCAACAAGAACCGCGAGTGCGCGGGGCAGGGCGTGGCCAACATCGTAGCCGGCTTCTTCGGCGGCATGGCAGGCTGCGCGATGATCGGACAATCCGTGATCAACGTGCAGTCCGGGGGCCGCGGACGCCTCTCGACCTTTGCAGCGGGCATCATTCTACTCATCCTCATCGTATTGATGGGCGACCTCGTCAGCCGGATCCCGATGGCAGCACTCGTTGCCGTCATGATCATGGTGTCGATCGGCACCTTCAGTTGGTCTTCAATTAAAAACCTGCGCGTCCACCACCGTACCTCTAGTATCGTCATGCTGGTCACGGTTTTGACCACGGTTCTCAGCCATAATCTGGCCTACGGCGTCGGCGCCGGTGTGCTGCTCAGCGCGCTCTTCTTCGCCTACAAAGTATCCGGCCAGTTGGACATCACGTCTACCTACGAGGTGGGCAAAAAAGAACGTAGCTACAGGGTGCGCGGCCAGCTCTTCTTCGTCTCGGCCAGCACCTTCGCCGAAGCTTTCGATTTCCGCGAGGTCTTGGAAAAAGTCACCATCGACGTCTCACTTGCCCACTTCTGGGATTTGTCCTCGATCAACGCGCTTGACCGTGTAGTGTTGAAATTCCGCCGCGAAGGCACTGAAGTAGAACTCTGTGGCATGAACAAAGCCAGCCAGACCCTCGTCCTCGAAGTGGCCAAATTCGACAAGCCCGACGCCGAGCTCGGCGGTCACTAAACGATCCCGCATCCCATATCCCGTATCCCATCAAAACCATGAACATACTCGCTTGCACCGACGGCTCCGTCTATTCTACCAGCGTTTACGATCACGCTGCTTGGGCCTCCCGCCAGATGGGCGGGGCTTCGATCCATGTAATCCACATGCTCAACCCGCACCATAAGGAACCGGCCAAGGCCAACTACAGCGGCAGCATGGGCGTCGGCGCGCGCTCCGCTTTACTCAATGAGCTCGTCGAGCTTGAAGCCACTCGTGCGAGGATCGCTCAAAAGCGTGGGCAAGCTATCCTCGAAGACGCCAGCCTACACCTCAAAGAAGCCGGCGTGGAACAGGTGGTCGCTGACCAATGGCACGGCAAGCTCAGCGACGAGATCACCAGTTACGAGCGCAACGCCGACCTCGTCGTGATCGGCAAGCGTGGGAACAACGCAGACTTTGAAAAAGGCCACCTCGGCAGCAACTTGGAACGCGTCGTGCGTAGTTGTCAGCACCCTGTGCTCGTGGCCTCGCGCTCTTTCAAACCAATGAAAAACTTCGTGCTCGCCTTCGATGGTGGCACCAGCGCGAAGAAGGCCGTCGACTACGTCGCCCGTGAGCCTCTGCTTCGTGGCATGCACTGCTGCCTGCTCTACGTAGGCTCCGGCAAGGCCAAGATCGAAGCCGCCCTCGCTGAGGCAGAAGCCACGCTGACAAATGCCGGCTACGAGGCCTGCATCGAGCAACGCAGCGGTGAACCGGATAAAGTGATCGGTGATATCGTGGCCCAAGACCACATCAACTTGCTGGTCATGGGGGCCTACGGGCACTCCGCCATTCGTCAGATGATCCTTGGCAGCACGACGACCGCAATGATCCGCACCGTTAAGATCCCTGTTTTGCTCTTCCATTAGTCGCTCGCGGCTCTCGACCTTAGTGTCCATGCCAATCACATCAAAACCTTACGGCCAGCTTCCCAACGGGGAAAAAGCCACGCTCTTCACTCTCACCAATGCCAACGGTCTGCGCGCCGAGGTCACGAACTACGGGGCCACTCTCGTCTCACTGTTCGTGCCCAATCAGAAGGGCGAATTGGGCGACATCGTGCTCGGCAAAGACGCATTCGAAGGCTACCTGGCCGGGCACCCCTGCTTCGGCTCCACCTGCGGTCGCGTGGCTGGGCGGATCAGCAAAGCCCGCTTCGAAATCGACAAGCATATCCACACACTCGAAGCCAACCACAACGGAAACAACCTGCACAGCGGCCCCGAAGGCTTCCACGTAATGCTCTGGGAAGCGAGTGTGGTCGAGGACTTCAAGGTGGAGAAGCTGAAACTGCGCTTAACTGATCCAGACGGACACAATGGCTTCCCAGGGACAGTGATATGCACCGTGACCTACGCCCTGCTGGACGACGACAGCTTACAAATCCACTACGAAGCCACGACCGACCACACGACCCCGCTCAACCTCACTAACCACAGCTATTTCAACCTCAGCGGCCACGGCGATGTCCTCGAACACAGCGTGCAAATCTTCGGCGACAGCGTAGCCTCGGTGGACGCGGATTCGACCCTCATCGGCTGCCGCGACCCCGTCGTGCCCGGCTACAACGACTATCAACACCCCGTTCGGCTCGGCGACCGCAAAAAGCTAGAAGTCGGCAATGCTGACATCCATTTTTTCCTCCACGGTGGACGCACCACGCACCCAAAATCGGCCGCTAAAGTGACCGAGCCGTCCAGTGGCCGTATCATGGAAGTGTTGACCACCGAACCCGGCGTTCAATTCTACGCCGGCCTCTCCATCGGCGCGGACGGCCCAGAACCCGGTAAGGGCGGTGTCAGCTACGAGCCACTCGCCGGCTTCTGTCTGGAAACCCAGGACTACCCGGACTCGATTAATTATCCCAAGATGGGCGGAGCGATCCTCAAACCCGGCGAGACTTTTAAATCCACCACCATCTTCCGATTCAGCACGGAGTCATCATTCAAAAGTAGCACGGCCTCTGACTCGTCCCTGACCGAACAAAGGCAGGCAGGATGACGGGGCAGCGAACATGAAAATAGAAATCTGCAGAAACGAATTCTTGCATTCGTCCAATAAGCTGGTTTCTTCCCATACTTTGACAGTGCCCAGATGGCGGAATTGGCAGACGCGCTAGACTCAAAATCTGGTTCCTTCGGGAGTGTGGGTTCGACCCCCACTCTGGGTACCATCTTAAAGTGTGGCAACAGTAATGCCCGCTTCTCCAGCAACGACACTTGAAAAAAGTCGGACACCGCACATTGTGCCTAGATTCATGTCCTTGCTCACTCAACAACGCTCCGACGGCTACAAGCCTCTTCTCTTTTTCTTTTGTGTCTTTGCGCTCTGCTGGATCACTGCATTGCTCTTTGCCGGCGGCTTTACCACCAGCATCAAGGCAGGTATGGCTTTCCTCGATTGGCCACTCTCCAACGGATCCGTCAATCCTGAGGGCTGGTTGACGGAGTCGGATAAAATGGCCGAGCACAGCCATCGCCTGCTCGGCATGAAGATCGGACTACTCTCGATTGGGCTCTTCCTCTGGACTTACCTGCGCGAATCCCGCGCTTGGGTCCGCACGCTCGCTCGCGTCCTCGTGCTTATCGTTATTCTCCAGGGCGTGCTGGGTGGGGCACGCGTGCGCTTCGACCAGCTCAATATAATGAGTGAGAGCAATCTCCTTGCGCAGAGCTTTGCCGTGATTCATGCCTGTGGCGCCATGGTCGTGCTCGGTTTACTCGTGGCACTGACGCTGGCCAATACACGACGTTGGGTCGAGGGCAGCGGAGGGCTGGATAGCGCCCTACCCGCAAGTGTGAAGTGCTGGGGCATCATGGCCACGGCGACGATCTTTGTCCAAATCCTCATCGGTGCGATCATGCGACACGCTGATGCCGGGCTGGCCATCGCCCAATTTCCGCTCGCCTCAGAGGGGAGCCTACTGCCAGCTTATTGGAACTTCGACGTCGGCATCCACTTCGCGCACCGGGTCGGTGCGCTTGTGGTGACTGCAGTGCTGCTTTTTTTTCTGGGGAAGGTCTGGGGCTCGGCTGTTGCAAAACGGGCACTCGGCTATGGGGCATTGTTGGTGGCGCTCGCACTCGGACTGCAAATTTACCTGGGTGCCCTGACCATCTGGACAGTGAAAAATCCCTATGTGGCCACAACACACCACTTGATCGGCGCTTTTCTACTTGCCAGCACGTGGGGCCTAACTTTTCTAGCTCACCATCCTGACCGTGCGACGCAAGTGTCGCCGAGCAGTTAGAGCGACGACCACCTTGAGCCTACCAAAGACAGATACCAACGACTACGCGAGCCGGACGTCCGGCGCGGAGCTATCCGTGCGTGCACGCTTAAGCGACTACTACGAGTTAACGAAGCCACGACTCAGTTTCCTCTCGGTCATTACTGCGGTGATCGGTTATCTCGCCGCCGACCCGAACCGCGACTTAGGCATTTTGAGCAGTTTACTCATCGGCACCTCTCTGGCAGCAGGCGGCGCGGCCGTGCTCAACCAATGGTTGGAACGCGATGCCGATGCACGCATGGTGCGAACGAAAGACCGCCCAATCCCGGCTGGCCGCGTCACCCCAATGCATGCTCTTATCTACGGCATGGGCCTGAGTAGCATCGGCTGCTACCTCCTCTATGCAGGTGCCAACCCGCTGGCAGGATTACTCACCGCAGCCACTATCGCGTCCTACGTGTTACTCTACACCCCACTCAAAAAGCTAACGACCTGGAATACTCTAATCGGCGCGATTCCCGGTGCACTGCCCCCGCTGATCGGATGGGCAGCTGCCGAAGGCCGCATTTCGACACTCGGCTGGATTTTGTTTGCGATTCTCTTTCTCTGGCAGATGCCACATTTCTTCGCCATCGCCTGGACACACCGTAAAGACTACGACAAAGGTGGATTTGTCATGCTCTCAAGCGCTGACGCCAATGGGCGTAAAGTTGCCCGCCAGGCCTTTGTCTTCTGTCTCGCGCTGGTCGTCAGCACCTTGCTACCCACTATTTTAGGCTACGCTAGCTGGGTCTACGGCACTGTGGCCATTTTCAGCGGCTTCTACATACTGCGCCCTTCGGTCGCTTTTCTGAGAGAAAACCAGCGAGACACGGCAGCCCGTAAATTGTTTTTCGCCTCGATCTTTTACCTGCCTGCACTTCTCATCCCGCTGGTCTTGGATCTCTGGCTTATCTAACCGCTTAAACCGCTTATGTCTTTTACCGAATCATTGCCCACCCTCAACGCCTGCTTGAACGGCACCGCAACGATTCTTTTGACGGCAGGCTTTATCTGCATCAAATCAGGGAAGGAAAAAGCACACCGCAGCTGCATGGTCTCGGCTTTTATCGTCTCGGCTTTCTTTTTGTTTTTCTATGTCCTGCACAAATGGCTCGTGCAAGGTGTGCACACACCCTTTGAGGGCGAAGGTTTCTGGCGGAGCTTTTATTACTCCATGCTGGCCACGCACATTCTACTGGCCATACTTATCGTCCCGCTGGTCTTAACCACGCTGAGCTGGGCCATCCGAGGTCAGCGCGAGCGCCATAAGGCTTGGGCACGGTGGACATTTCCCATCTGGTATTACGTCTCAGTGACCGGGGTCTTAATCTACTGCTTCCTCTACCTTTGGTGGTAAAGGAAGCGATGGGGGGCGATGGGGGGCAAAACGCCCTACCCAGGGGCAAAACCCAGGAGCAGGACCTAGGGGCAAAACGCCCTACTCCACTGTCATTATCCCGCGCATGCCAGCAAACATGTGTGCGGGGAAAGAGCAGAGGAAGGTGTAATTGCCGGGCTCTGACGGCGCAGTAAAGTTGATGCTATCCATCTCGCCAGGACCGAGCAATTTACTCGAGGCGAGGATTTGCGTCTGCAAACTAGCGGGGATGTAGTCACTATCCCGAGCCGCGGCGGCGGCCGCAGCGAAGGCATTAGGATCCGCATCCGCAGAGAGGAAAACGACATTATGCCCCATGGAGGCCTTGGGCATTTTACCGATATTGCGTAGAGTCAACTTGACTGCTCCTCCAGCCGGCACGGTGAATGCATCTACATTGTACTTCATCTGATCGTTCGCCGTCATGTCCACCTGCGTAACTCCATCGACGACTAAAACCGGATTGGAGGATGCCACGGCGTTCACTGCAGACGGGGCTGTAGCGTGGTGCGCATGGGGATCGGACGGAGAGTCGCCGCAAGCGCTGAAGAGGAGTGTCGCGAGTAAAAGTGAGTTGCTTGATTTCATTATCTGCCAGTCTAGCGAGCATTCCGCGCAGGTCAAGTTTTGAGGAAGAAAAGTCCGAACATTAGTTGGCGAATTCAATTTTGAAGTG
>DLQD01000013.1 GCA_002480015.1 Opitutia bacterium UBA7441 | reverse complement strand
TCGTGAATGAGGAAGAGCGGGCCGAAATCGCGTATCCAGACATCATCGCTCTGATAATCGTAGAGTTCCACCGCAGAAGCGTCACCCTGCGCAGCCATCATGGCCTTTATCCCGTCTTGCTCCCCTGCAGCGCAGAGCACGCGGACCGGCTGGAAGCGGGCAGCGAGGACATAGAGTGCGGCGAGCTGCTCACGCACGCGGTCGAAGCAGTCCGGCCACAAGGTTCGGCGCACTGGCCAAGCAAACCAGATTGCGGCTTGCGGCTCCCACTCGGCAGGGAAGCGATAGCCGAGTTCTATAGGTGTTTTGAGTTGGACCATACTCTCTCTGCAATGAACGCCCAACGCGAAACGTTCAACCTTCAAAGTTGCGGAATGCGTCATGCAAGCATATCCACGGGGACATACAATGCGCAACAGTAACCAGCACTCGTTCCGCACCCAAAGGAGCATTCATACGTATGCGGCTTCCTTCAGGTAGTCGCTCCCCCCGCACAGAAAATGGCACCCGCGGGATTCGCGCGATCGACGGAAGCCTAATCAATCATCCGCTTGCTGATTTCTCCGTAGCTGCCGATACGGCGATCACGGAAGAAGGGCCAGATGCGGCGCATGTCTTCGAGGGCTTTGAGGTCGCAGTCGGCGAGCAGAATGTGCTCGTCAGTCACGGGCGCCCGCTCGACGATCTGACCGTAAAAATCGGCGACAAAGCTTTGCCCCCAGAACTCAATATCGCCCTCGGTTCCGGTGCGATTGACCGCGGCGACGTAGCAGCCGTTGGCGACCGCGTGGCCGCGCTGAACAGTTTCCCACGCGGTGTGCTGCGCGTCGCCGAGCGCGGCCTTTTCCTCAGCGAGCCAGCCAATGGCGGTCGGGTAGAAAATGATCTCGGCTCCGGCGAGGGCGGCAAGACGTGCGGCTTCGGGATACCATTGATCCCAGCAAATGAGGACAGAGATTTTGCCGAATTTCGTGTCCCAGACTTTGTAGCCGAGGTCGCCGGGAGTGAAGTAGAACTTCTCTTCGAAACCGGGATCCTGCGGGATGTGCATCTTGCGGTATTTACCGAGGTAGCAGCCGTCAGCGTCCATGACGGCGGCGGTGTTATGGTAGACTCCGGGACTGCGACGCTCAAAGAGCGAGGCGATGATGACGATGCCGAGCTCGCCTGCGACGGCAGCAAGCGCATCGGTTGTCACCCCGGGGATGGGCTCAGCTAGATCGAAGGGCGCGGCATCCTGCGTGCGGCAAAAGTAAGGCGTATTAAAGAGCTCCTGCGTGCAGACAACTTGTGCCCCGGAAGTGGCAGCCTTGCGGATACGCGCAATCGTGTAGTCCAAGTCCGCGGCTGGGCTGCCCTGCTCTCGACCTTGAATGAGGGCAATACGCACTGTGCGCTTTTCAGACACTAGAAAACCACCTTGTTGAGAGGATACTCGATGATGCCCTCAGCACCGCGCTCCTTGAGCTCGGGTATAATTTCGCGGACGACTGTCTCATCAATAATCGTGTCGATCGCCACCCAGTTCTCGTCGGTCAGGCGGTTGATCGTCGGGTTGCGCAGTGCAGGCAAATCAGCGAGTATTGCGTCGAGCTTCGCCTTCTCGATGTTAAGCTTAAGACCGACCTTGGAGTTGGCTTCAAGTGCTGCCTGCAGGAGCAAGGCGATGTTCTCGATCTTTTTGCGCTTCTCGGGGTTTCCCCAAGAGGCCTTGTTGGCGATCAGCACAGTGTTGGTGTAGAGCAGTGTGTCGACAATGCGGAGCTTGTTGGCACGGATCGAGTTACCGGTCTCCGTCAGGTCGACAATGGCGTCGACGAGATCGGGCACCTTCACCTCGGTCGCTCCCCAAGAGAACTCGACCTCGGCCTTGACACCATTGTCCTTCAAATATTGGCGTGTGATATTGACCACCTCGGTCGCAATGCGCTTGCCTTCCAGATCCTTGACGCTCTGCACGGGCGAAGATTCGGGCACGGCTATGATCCACTTCGAGCGCTTGTTCGAGGCACGACTGTAAACGAGGTCGCAGACTTCCACCACGTCGGAGTCATTTTCACGCACCCAATCCTGCCCAGTGAGCCCACAGTCGAAGTAGCCATGCTCCACATAGCGGCTCACTTCCTGAGCACGCACAAAGCGGCCGTCAAGCTGCTCATCGTCGATCGAAGGACGATAGGAGCGAGCACTCACGGAGATATTGAAGCCCGCCTTACCGAAAAGTTTAATCGTGGCGTCCTGAAGACTACCCTTGGGCAGTCCGAGCATGAGTAATGGCATAGTTTCCATAAACGCAAAAGCTGAGGCAGGACCATCGCGGCACAAGATTAAATTTGCACAAAAGCGCAGGGCGTTTGTCATTTACGAGGTGAAATAAGTATTTGTAAACGATGGAAAATGAGCCATTATTAACAACAGGAGGTAATCGTACGCTCTATGGCTAAGCCAACACCACTCGAAGCTGGACACAAAGCACCCAGCTTTCACTACACCGAAAACAGGAAGCCCCTCTCGCAGAAAGCCCTGGTGCGGTCCTGTTTTTTGTATTTTTAATAAAAAGCGACGGCAAAATCTTAAAACATACCTAAAAGTTAAACCAGACGCCCACGCGGCCGAAGTGCTCGCTGACCTCGCAACACGCTCTGAATAAATGAACCACACACCCAAACCACTCATCATTATCGCAGAGGATGATAAAGACCTCGCGACCTTAATCGCCACACAACTCGAAGTCGCCGGCATGCAAAGCCAAATCTGTCATGAAGCCAGTCACGTGGAGCGCTATTTGAAGAATAATTTCGCCAATCTGATCCTCCTCGATGTGCACCTGCCGGATGACACTGGTTTCAATCTTATGCACGAATTACGCCAGTCCGGAAACGAAACGCCCGTAATCTTTCTAACCGGTGAGAACGCTGAGATCAAAAAAGTCAAAGCCCTTGAGATGGGTGGCGATGACTATATCACTAAACCGTTCGGATTCCCCGAATTGATTGCACGGATCAAGGCAGTGCTCCGCCGGGCGGAAACGGTCAAAGATGGCAACATCACACGCAACGCTTCGATCACCGACCAGCCGTTCGCCTTCTGTAATGCAGAAGTCAATCCTCAGCGTCTCGAAGTGACTTTTCCCGATGGTGAGGTGGAGACCATCGGTCGCAAAGAACTCGGCATTATCGCTTATCTGGCCGACCACCCGAACTCGGTGCTCACCCGCAAGAATCTGATCCACACGGTCTGGGGCATCCATGCCGATGTGCGCAGCCGCTCGCTCGACCAATACATTGTGAAGATCCGCGAGCTCTACAAACGCCACGACCTCACGCTGGACGCTTTCCGAACGGTCCATGGTGTCGGTTACATTTACGACGTAAAGCTTTCGGAGTGACCGCAGTGCACTGAGCCGGATTATGGAATATTTTTTATTCAGTATTCTCCTGGCATCGAGCGCCGCCCTGCCCTCCTAAACCTCGACGGCGCCTCACCTGTGAGACGCTTGAAGACGACGGCCATACGCTCAGCATCGTTAAAGCCACACAGTTCGGCTATCCGCGCGATGGGATGATTCGTTTGTGCGAGCAGTTGCTTGACCCGTGCCACCCGCATGCGACATAGCATCTCCCAGGGCGTGCAGCGGTAGAACTCTTTGAACGCGCGCTCCAAGCTGCGGCGGGCAACACGCAATTCGTCGCACATACGCCCAATGCTAATCGGGTCTTGCAAGCGATCGGAGAGGTAGGACATGGCACGGCGGAGTTGCGGGTCGTCCACCGCCAAGTAATTGGCCGAATGCCGCATGATCACGCCACCGGGCGGCACAAGAATCGGCTCAGCCGGCGGACACCTCCCCACAAGCAAGCCCTGCATTGCCTCGCCGACCAAGGCACCGATCGCATCCCAGGGGATCGCTACACTCGAAAGCATGGGGTAGCTCAGTCCACAGACTAAATCGTCATTATTCGCACCGATCACCGCGACTTGCTCCGGCACGGCGATGCCAAGTTGCTGACATGTACTACAAAGAAAACGGCCGAGGGGGTCGTGCACCGCGAAGATGCCCACGGGCTTAGGTAATGACTTAAGCCAAGCACAGAGCGCTGCACTAGGCGCCGCAAAATGCTCGCTATAGCGGGCATCCCTAAACGCCGTCTCCGAATGTACCGAAACTGGCGAATCCACCGCTTGCAAGAAGCCGTCGATCCGCTGACCGGAATACGGTGTGCCATTGCCCAAGCAAGCGAAACTTCTAAAACCGGCCTGCTGAAAAGCCTCCGCCGCGGCCGCGCCGACCGCCCAATCGTTGACATCGAGACTCACCACTCCCGGATACGTGAAATCCGTATCCGCTATCACTGTCGGCAAATCCAGCTTGAGCAAAGCTTCTGTGACCTCCGGAAGCCATTCTGTGATCAGGCCGCCCGGACGCAAATCGCGCAAGAGATCGAGCAGTTCATCAATCGGCCGGTGAATGCTGACGATGCGAAAGTCATGCTGCCTCCGAACAAAGGGCATCAGCGACGGCGTCAAACGACGCAGAAACACCTCGGTCATGACGATGGCGATTTGCTGGTTCAATGTCTGTGAATGCTTTCCTTACAGCCCTTCCGGCTAAGAAACAGTGAGGACAAAGATTTGGCGTAAATCAACAGAATATATTCGCATTTTGCGGTTTCGCCATCAACGGGGGCCTGCTAATCTACATCCAATCACACAGGGTGTCTGCCTGTATGTCTACTCTCACCGCACAGGTATGGATGCCGTGCGACAAATCCACTCATTCCACAACTCAACCACCCGATGCGGCGCAGAGCGCCGCCCTAGATATGCAATACTTCGACTGCGACAAAATCCAATACGAGGGCGCCTCGTCCAAAAACCCGCTGGCCTTCAAGCACTACAACGCCGATGCGTTAATCGACGGCAAGTCCATGAAGGAGCACCTACGCTTTGCCGCGCCCTATTGGCACGTCATGCGCAACGAACTATCCGACCCGTTTGGCGGGGGCACTGCAGTGATGCCTTGGGACGACCGCTCCAGCTCGGTCGAAAACGCAGTCGCTAGGGTCGACGTTTTTTTCGAGTTCCTCGAAAAGATGGGCATTGATTTCTACTGCTGGCACGACCGTGACATCGCCCCTGAGCTGAACAACCTCGCCGCTTCCAACGCAGCGCTCGACGCCGTCGTGGCCAAACTCAAAGCCAAGCAAAAAGAAACCGGCGTCCAGCTGCTCTGGGGCACGGCCTGCCTCTTCTCACACCCCCGCTACTCGCAGGGCGGCGCCACCTCACCCGATGCCAATGTCTATGCCTATGCCGCTGCGCAGGTCAAGAAAGCCCTCGAATGCACCAACGAGCTCGACGGTCTCGGCTACACTTTCTGGGGCGGCCGCGAAGGCTACGCCACCTTACTCAACACCAACATGAAGCGCGAGCTCGACCACCTAGCCGCCTTCCTCCACATGGCGGTCGACCATGCCAAGAGGATCGGCTTCAAAGGCCCCTTCTACATCGAACCCAAACCTCGCGAACCCTCCACTCATCAGTATGACTCGGACGCAGCGGCCTGCCTCAACTTCCTCCGCGAATACGGGCTGATGGACCACTTCAAACTCAACATCGAAACCAACCACGCCACCCTCGCCGGTCATACCATGGAGCACGAGCTCACCGTCTGCACCAACGCAGGCATGCTCGGCAGTATCGATGCCAACCGAGGCGATGAGCTGATAGGCTGGGATACCGACCAGTTCCCAACTGACATCTACCTGACCACTCAGGTCATGCTCGTCGTCCTCGAAATGGGAGGCTTCACCACCGGTGGCCTTAATTTCGACGCCAAGCGCCGCCGCGAATCGCACGAGCCGATCGACCTCATCCACGCCCACATCGGCGGGATGGACGCCTTCGCCCGCGGCCTCAAGATCGCGCACGCCATCCGCCAGGATGGCCGCCTCGGGGACTTTGTCAAAGCCCGCTACAGCAGCTTCGACCAAGACATCGGCGCCAAAATCGAAGCCGGTGAAGTCGGCTTCGAAGAACTTGAGAAATTCGCTCTCAGCAACGGCGAGCCCACCCTCGGCAGCGGCCGCCAGGAAATGCTGGAAAACTTACTGAATGAGTTTATCTAAAACTCATTCAGTAAGAGTGGGGAGTAGAGAGTGGGGAGTAAAAAATTCGCTCCTCTCCTCACTATCCACTCTCCACTCCTGACTCCGCGCCCAACGCGGCACCCACTCTCCACTCTCCACTTTCCACTCCAATGCTAGCATTAGGCCTCGACGCCTCCACTCAAAGCTGCTCTGCCCTCGTCATCGATCCGGATGCGGGCGTGGTTGTGGCCGAAGCCTCCGTCAACTTCGGAGAGCGCTTACCCCAATACAACGCACCTTCGGGCTTCATCCCAAATGGCAAAAACGGCGAAGTCCACAGCGACCCACGCATGTGGCTCGATGCACTCGAGCTTCTACTGGAAGACCTGCAAGCAAAGTGCGACCTATCCAAGGTCACCGCCATCTCTGGTGCTGGCCAACAACACGGCTCGGTTTACCTAAATAACCAATGGCTTAAATGTATTGAAAATCTGAATACAACTGCAAGCCTGAGCGCTCAAATCGAGCCCTGCTTCGCTCGCGCCACATCGCCCATATGGATGGACACCTCTACAGGCGAAGAATGCCGGGAGATCGCCGAGGCTGTGGGCGGCGACACCATCGTCTGCGCCAAGTCCGGCTCCATCGCCATCGAGCGGTTCACCGGTCCGCAAATCCGCCGCTTTTACAAAAACAACCCCGAGGGCTACGCGCAGACCGCCCGCATCCACCTTGTCAGCTCTTTTCTCTGCTCCATACTTTGCGGTGCCGATGCCCCGATCGACACCGGCGACGGCGCGGGCATGAACTTGCTCAACATCCACGCATGGGACTGGGACGCCGACCTACTCAAAGCGACTGCGCCCGACCTCGGCAAACGCCTGCCGGCGGCTGTGCAAGGCGCGACCACTGCGGGCACGCTCTCCGACTACTTCGTGCAAAAATACGGCTTCGCCCAAAACACGCCCGTCACCGTCTTCACCGGCGACAACCCGAGCAGCCTCGTCGGCATGGGTGCCAGCCAGCCGGGTAAAGTCGTCGTTTCCCTCGGCACCTCAGACACCTTTTTTGCAGCTATGCCCAGCGTACTGGCCGACCCGCAGGGCTGCGGCCACGTCTTCGGTAATCCCGCCGGCGGATCCATGTCACTGCAGTGCTTCGTCAACGGCTCCCTCGCCCGCGAGGCGGTCAAAGACAAGTTCGAATACGGATGGGATCCGTTCACCGCCGCCTTAGAAAAGACGCCCACCGGCAACGGCGGCCAAGTCATGGTGCCTTTTTTCCGCCCCGAGATCAGCCCGCGTATCAACCTCGGCGCCCCCATCCTCAAAGGCAGCGAAGCCTTTGAAAACTGGAACGATCCCGACGCGGCGATCCGCGCCTGCGTGGAAGGTCAATTCGTCAACATGAAGCTACGCACAAACTGGATGCAGCTCCAGCCCGAGGTCATCTACCTAACCGGCGGCGCGTCGAAAAACGACGCCATCGCCCAAGTCGTGGCCGACGTCTTCCAGGCCAAGGTGCAACGCCTCGCCGTGAGCAGCTCCGTCGCCCTAGGCGCCGCCCTCCGCGCCGCCAGCCACAGTCGGGGACTCAACCTGCACGAACTGGAGCATCAGTTCTGCCAAACCGAAGCCGGCAAAACGATCGAGCCCAAGGCTTCCTCCTGTGCCTACGATGCGACGGCCGAAGCGATTGCCGGATTACTCGCCTAAAGCGCAACGACCTCTCCCCCGGCGAGCTGCCCATTGAAATAGCGACTACACTGAGCGCTTCAAGACGCTCAATTTCCATGTGATCTTTGATTCTGGATTGCACCCGCGCACGCATCCATCGAAGCTGCGCTCTATGGCCAATCACAAACTGCTTTCTTGGAATGTAAATGGGCTCCGCGCCGTCATAAAAAAGGGTTTTCACGATCTATTGGTAGAGGAGCGCCCAGATATCCTCTGCCTGCAAGAAACGAAACTATCCGATGACTTGGTCGCTGGTTTTGAATTCGAGGACTACCCCTACACTTACTGGAACTGCGCCCAGAAAAAAGGCTACTCGGGCACTGCCATTCTCTGTAAATCAGAACCGATAGCCGTGAGTTACGGCATCGGCATCGCACAACACGACAAGGAGGGGCGGGTCATCACAGCCGAGTTCGCCGACTACTACCTGGTCACAGTCTACACCCCAAACTCACAAAATCACGACGAAAACAAACGTCCCCGTCGCCTCGACTACCGCACCAAAGAGTGGGATGTGGCCTTTCTCGAATACATTACCCACCTGCAACAGAGCAAACCTGTCATCTTCTGCGGCGATCTCAATGTCGCTCATAAGGAAATCGACCTGGCCAACCCGAAGAGCAACCGCAGGAACGCGGGCTTCACCGATGAGGAACGCGCCCGATTCGACGCCATTATGGAGGCTGGATTTATTGACAGCTTTCGCCTGCTCCACCCCGATACACCAGACCGCTACACTTGGTGGTCTTATCGCGCCGGAGCTCGCAAGCGGAATATCGGTTGGCGGATCGACTATTTTTGCGTCTCCGCCTCCCTCCTCGACCGCATCGCTCAAGTGGATATACTCGACCAGGTCATCGGTTCCGACCACTGCCCCGTGCTACTGGAACTCAAGTCATAGCGTCGCGTCGACTGTCGCGATGAGTCTGTCTCTCCGAAAGTCGACCTTGCTAGCGGACGTTCGTTACTCATAAAAACCAGCTATGTTTACCGAGCACAAAGAAGACAGTATCGGCGCCTTGGGCGAAGTGCGACTGATCGCGCAGATTCGGGACTGGCTCGGCGAGGTCGTACCTGCGTGCCCCGAAGGCATGGGAGATGACTGCGCGGTGGTCGACGCACCCGCTGGCCTGCAAATCCTGACAACCGACAGCCTCAGCTACGGGCAACACTTCGACGACACGGTATCGGCGCACGACGCCGGTGCAAAACTGATCAAGCGCAACCTCAGCGACATCGCCGCAATGGGCGGGCGCCCTGGCTACGCCCTGCTCACTCTCCTCTGCGGCAACGACCTGCGCCTCGATTGGCTGGCGGCATTCATCGAAGGCATTCGCCAGACCTGTAGGCATTATAACGTCGCACTGGTCGGCGGCGACATCAGTTCTTTGCCCAAGGGTCATTTTTCATCAGTTCTCAGTCTCACTGGCTATTTGCAGTATCCGCCACTCCGACGCACGGGTGCCAGCAAGGGCGATACGATCTACGTCACCGGCAGCCTCGGCGGCAGCATCCAGCACAAACATCACGGCTTCGAGCCACGACTGGCCGAAGGCCAGTGGCTGGCCCAGTCTGGCGCATGCAGTGCGCTCATGGATCTAACCGACGGTCTAGCCAAGGACCTCCGCGAACTCCTGCCTCCCCAATGTGCGGCATATCTGCATATGGAACGCATTCCCCTCTCCGAAGCCGCCTGTCAACGTGCGACCGAAACCGGCCGCCCTCCGCTCGAACATGCCTTCTGCGATGGAGAAGACTACGAACTCCTCTTCACAGTAAAAGCCAAGACAGAACTCGACCGCTTCGAGGCCGACTGGGCAGCGCGTTTTCCAGGGACGCCACTCAGCCGCATCGGCCAAATTGGGGCAAACGAGGGCGGCAAGCCTTACCTTGACATCAAGACGAATACAGCCTTACCCTGGATGAAGGGCTATGAGCATTTGACATAATTGTGAGCGAATGAGCGAACTACTGGAACAAATGACTGCCGGCGTCCATTCTGGCAGCGCCACAGAAACCGAAGCCCTGGCCGCGCGCCTGGGTGCGATCTTACCTGCCGACTCCGTCCTGGCGCTGCACGGCGACCTCGGTGCAGGCAAAACGACCTTCGTGCGCGGGCTTGCCCGTGCCTGGGGGATCGACGAGGCCGTAACCAGCCCGACCTTCAACCTCTACACAATTTATAAGGGCGAACGCCAACTCATCCACCTCGACGCCTACCGTCTGGAATCCGACGCCGATCTAGACGCGCTGATGATCGAAGACTTCCTCCAGTCGCCCTGGTGCTTCGCCGTCGAGTGGCCGGAGCGTATCCCCGATGCGCTCCCCGCCGACGCCTGGCACCTTTACCTCACGATCAACGCGGACGAGACGCATCAGATACAGTTAAAATTACCGGACCTTTAGGCAGTGCTTGTAATTAAATGCAAAGCTGGCCACCGTCGACATTCAGCTCCCCATCTTCAATCGCCTTGATGGATTGAAAAAAGTAATCCACACTCTTTTAAAGAATGGGAACAATTCTGCAGATCAAACACACTACATTGATGTCGCGCATCCGTAAGAGAGAATTCTCCAGCTCACTTTTCGCCTCACTTCTAGCCTTGGCCTCCATCCTAACCTAAGCCTCAAACTCAATTATGATTTCCAACACTTCCGTGAAGACCTCCGGCTTGCTGGCTTCGCCCCACCGAAAAAGTGGCTTCAGCTTGCTTGAGATTCTAATCGCGATCGCACTTGTAGCTCTGCTCGCCAGCGTAGCGCTCAACCAGTTGACGGGCGTGTTTGGCGACAACCAAAAGCAAGCCGCCGAGCTTTTCGTCACCAGCAGCGCGGAGCTGGCGCTAACACGCTACCGACTCGATGTGGGCAACTTTCCCACCACCGAGCAAGGGCTCGACGCGCTGATCAAAGCGCCTGCCGGCAAAGAGCAACGCTGGAAAGGACCTTACATTAAGGAAAAAGCCATCGATCCTTGGGGCAACCCATACAAGTATCAATTCCCAGGAACGCGTAATGTAAGCGGCCAGCGCAGCTACGACATCTGGTCTCTCGGAGAGGATGGCACTGAGAGCAATGACGACATTGGAAACTGGGCTTCGAGTCAGTAAAAACAAAGCCTCCGCCTCCCGCGCGGGCTTTACGCTACTCGAGATCATTCTGGTTTTTGCCTTAATTGCGCTCGCAGCGAGTGTGATCATTGCAAATTTCACGACTTTTCTAAACTTTGAAGATCGGGTCGACCCCGAAGAAACGCTCCGCGCGGCCATCCGTTCAGCACGCTTCCAAGCCGCGAGTGGGCGCGGCGAAGCGACCCTCCGCTTCGAGAAGGAAACGGGCGCACTCGTCGTCGAACCGGGCGAACGTTTCCCGCTCAACCCCAACTTCGCGAAAGAAAGCCGCGGCGAAATCCGCTTCTACCTAGTACCTCCCGCCGAAGGTATGGGGCCTTTCCCTGATGCCGTGCGCACGCAATTAGAGACCAAGGAAGTTCGTTTCGCCCCCGACCGCAGCTCCAGCCCTTTCGTCGCCGAAATCGACAACGGTCAGGGCACCCCCGTACGCCTCGTGTTCGACCCGTTCTCCAGCTTAGTAAGGAGTCCAGAATGAGACCACAAAACAAACACCACTCCCCACATCCCACTCCCCACTCCTCACATCCCACTCCCCACTCCCCACATCCCACTCCCCACTCTCGCCGCAGGCGAGCACGCGCCTTCTCCCTCATCGAAGTCGTTATCGCAGTGGCGATCTTTGCGATGGCAGCGACGGTGTTAATGTCTGCCTTCGTCAACGCCCTGCTCGCCCGCGAGAGCGCCGCGAGCAACGATTTAATCAACGCAGACATCCGCGCGGTACGTATGCAGCTACTCCTCGAGCCGGACATCGAAGCGGCCGAAGAAGGCGACGAATACGAAACCCTCAACAGCGGCGAAGCCAGCTGGGAGGCGAGCATCGAGCCCACCGATGTCGTCGATCTCTTCCGCGTCCAGTTCAGCATCCGTTTCAGCGAACCACCTGAAGGCCAAGCCGCCGAGTATTCAGAGACACTCTACCTCCTGCGCCCGACTTGGTCGGAGGGCGACGAACGCAGCGACTTGCTCCAAGACAAACGCGAAGCACTCGAAGAATCCCGGGGAGACTACCAATTTTAGTATGAAGGCGCAGCCAGATCCTTCCCCTTTCGTAGCACAGGCATCCGGCCTGTGTATGGACCCGTCTGACACAGGCAGGATGCCTGTGCCACGAAGGAACCTGGTTATAAAAAACACCCGAAAACCCACCACTCCCCACTCCCCACTCCCCACTCGCGGCGCAG
>DLQD01000018.1 GCA_002480015.1 Opitutia bacterium UBA7441 | reverse complement strand
CGCAGTGGTTCCATACCGGTGGCATCTACGCTGCGCTCAGCGCAACGACCCCCGATGTGGTGCTCGAAGCGGTGAAGTGCGCCAAGAAGCACGGCACCATTGTGAGCTACGACCTAAACTACCGACCGTCCCTTTGGAAAGACTTCGGTGGCCTGAAAAAGTGCCAGGAAGTGAACCGCGAGATCGCACAGTATGTCGATATCATGATCGGCAACGAAGAGGATTTCACCGCATGCCTCGGCTTCGAAGTCGAAGGTGTGGACGAAAACATCTCCCATATTCCGGTCGAGGCGTTCAAGAAAATGATCGTTACTGCAATTAAGGAATTCCCCAACTTCAAAGCCACCGCCACCACTCTCCGCGCTGTCAAGACCGCGACGGTCAACGATTGGGGGGCCATGGTATGGCACGACGGCGAGTTTTACGAATCCATTCAGTTCCCCGAACTCGAAATCATGGACCGCGTCGGCGGCGGCGACAGCTTCGCCTCCGGGCTGATCTACGGCTTCCTCACAGAAAACGACCCCCAGGAAGCAGTCGACTACGGTTGCGTCCATGGCGCCCTGGCCATGACCACACCAGGCGACACCACAATGGCCTCGCTCAAGGAAGTGAAAAAAGTCAAAGCCGGCGGCGGCGCCCGCGTGGATCGTTAACGAACATCGAACGTCNNGTCACCTTTCGCACGGAGGCGGCGGCCGAATCGATCGAGCGCATCACCAAGGCCTTCCCCGAGATGCAAGTCGGTGCCGGCACGGTAGTCACCCACGAGCAAGCCAAGCGCGCGATCGACGCGGGTAGCAAGTTCGGCCTCGCCCCCGGCACCGACCCGGAGACCATCGCCTATTTTAAAGCGCAGGGCGTGCCCTTCATTCCCGGCATCATGACACCGAGCGACATTCAAGCGGCGATCAAGGCCGGCTGCACCTCGCTCAAGTTTTTCCCTGCGGGCGCAGCGGGCGGTCCTGAGCTGCTTAAGGCGATGGCGGCCCCCTATGTGAATCTCGGCGTACAGTTCTGTCCCACCGGCGGCGTCTCGATCGATAACATGAACGACTACCTCTCAATGCCCGAAGTCTTCGCCATCGGCGGTTCCTGGCTGGCAACCAAACGCCAGATCCAAGCCAAAGATTGGGCCACGATCACTCAACAGGTCAAAGAGGCGCTAGCCAAAGCCGCGGTATAGAAGCCTTTCTCTTACCGCGAGACGCATTTCTCCAACATTAAAGAATCGGCGCGCACACGCATCAACGCCGGTCTCACGATCTGCTCAAGCAGAGGCAGCGACTCCGCCAGTCTAAGCCACTATATACCGCTTGACCGCCTAGACAGCACTTCTATGTTCACGGAAAATACTGACCACATATCGTCCGCACAATTCCATGAAGCACCTTCGCCTCGCCTACACTCTCTTCCTCTCCATCAGCCTGTTTCAGATTAATCTGAGTGCTCAACAAGCGTCCGAGCCCGAACTGCTGCGCTTGGGCAACGGTATTGCCGCGATCGCCGAAGGTCAGATCATCACAGTGGAAGAACTTCGCCGAGAACTGGAGCCAGTCATTCCCCGTCTCCGTGTGGAATCGAAGAACGCGCAAGAATTTTCCAAACGAATCGAAGAACTGAGCAAACAAGTGCTGCAAAATATGATCGACCGGATCATTATCGTCAAAGCCGCCGAAGAAAAGGGTCTACTCATCCCGCCCTCTTACATCGAACAAGAGTATGACGATGTGCTGAATCGTGATTTCGGCGGTGATCGTGGCCGCTTCTTGGAGTATTTGAAAGCGCGTGGGGAGACCGCCCGCGACTTCCGCACTGATATCTACAAGCGCGTCGTGGTCAACGTCATGCGCGCGGAGACGCGCCGTTCACAGTCCGAGATCAGCCCGGAGCGCATTGAGGAATTCTACGTTAAAAACAAAATCCGCTTCTATCAATCGGAGTCGCTCCATTTGCGTCAGATCATTTTGACTCCTCTGGCCGATGAGGGACTCGTCCCACTCCGTCAGACCGCTAAGAAAGTAATCGAAGAGCTCGAAAGCGGCGCTAACTTCGGTGACATTGCCCGCAAATACAGCCAAGACGAAATGAGTCGCCGTGGTGGCGACTGGGGCTGGATCGAACGCAAGGATGTCCGCAAAGAACTCAGCGACGCAGCCTTTGCCCTCAACGCGGGCGAGTATAGTCAGCCAATTGAACTCGGCGGCACGGTCTTCATTCTCTACGCCGAGGACAAACGCGAGGAGATGATTCAACCAGTCTCACAGGTACGCGACATTATAGAGAATGTACTCGTCGGCGAAATCGCCCGCGAGGCCCAGGAAAAGTGGCTTGAAGGCATTCGTAACGAATCCTATATTCGTTACTTCATGTAAGTATCCACAGCGCGGGCATACCTGCCTTTGGATGGCGATTGGTGCGGCAAGGACAGATCAGGCGCCTAGCCCGCACTTACACCGTTTCCCGATCCTTCTCTGTTTTCAGGCGAAGCTGACCGCAGGCTGCGTTGATATCGTGACCCTTTTCACGACGGATCGTGCAGGAGACTTTGGCCTTGCGCAGCACGTCGACAAAGGCGTCCTGCCGACGCATGCTCGGGCGCTTCCACTCCAAGCCTTCCACTGTGTTATAGGGGATGCAATTGACGTGGGCATGGAGCTCTCGTGCGATCTTGGCCAGTTCAGTGGCTTGGTCCAAGCTGTCGTTAACATCTTCGATCAAAATGAATTCGAGGGTCAGCATGCGCCCGTGCCGCTGCTGAAATGCTCGAGCCGCTGGTAAGAGCGCTTCGAGCGGATACTTTTTATTGACCGGCATGATCAGGTCGCGCACCGCATTGGTCGCACCGTGGAGTGAGATTGCCAGCCGCACAGCGACGCCCTCTTCGGCCAGCTTGAGAATCTGCGGGGCTAGGCCCGAGGTCGACACCGTGATGCGGCGCGCCCCGAAATTGAGCCCCCAGTCGGCATTGAGAATACGGATCGTGCGCACCAGCGTGTCGTAGTTCGAAAGCGGCTCGCCCATGCCCATGAATACGATGTTATCGAAAGAGGCGATCTCGTCGCGGGCGCGCTCCGTGTGGGCATCCTCCCGGCGGCAGATATGCATGAGTTGCGAGACGACTTCGGCCGCCATCAGATTGCGACGGAAGCCCGCCAGACCAGAGGCGCAAAATTTGCAGCCATACGCGCAGCCCACCTGAATCGAAACGCAGACCGTCTTACGTGAGTCCTCCTGCCCGACCCCTTTTTGCGGTGCGCGGATGAGTACGGTCTCGATCAACGACTTGTCTTCCAGCTCGAGCAGCAGCTTTTGAGTGACATCGTCCGAGCGCTTGTCGATGACCGGCGCGGTCGGATAGAGGATGAAAGTTTCGTCGAGCCAAGTGCGAAAGTCTTTCGGCAGGTTGGTCATCGCATCCCAGCTATCGACACGCTTCTTGTAAAGCC
>DLQD01000124.1:1279-13105 GCA_002480015.1 Opitutia bacterium UBA7441 | reverse complement strand
GGCAATCACGACTACCGAGCGGAAGACTTCAGGTATCGCAACGGCCCCATTACAGTCGAAGAAGGCGCATGGGTCGGCGCTCAGTGCTTTGTCGGTCCCAAGGTAACGATCGGCGAGGAGACGGTCGTCTTTGCCGGCTCAATAGTTACGCGAACACTTCCCGCTGGAGTGCTCTGCTCGGGGAACCCGTGTCACGTCATTAAAGCACGCTGGCCAGAGTCCAACAAAGACCCCGCTCAGTGCCCCGTATGAATCCAACAAGCGAGCAGAATACTGGCAAATTACGCATCCACCTCTGGGGGATCAACTATGCCCCGGAGGTTGTCGGTATTGCCGTCTACAATACCATGCTGGCCGAATGGCTGGCTGCCCGCGGCCACCGTGTCAATGTGGTGTCGGCCTTTCCCTACTACCCCGAATGGAAAAAATTACCCGGTGACACGGGTCGGCTCTACCGCGTGGAGGAATCGGAGGGGCTTACACTGCACCGCTGTTGGCACTACGTTCCGGAACAAGCGACTGCGCTAGGCCGAATCTTGCATGAGGCTAGCTTCGTCTTCACTTCGCTCTTCCGAATAATGACCTTGCCCAAGGCAGACGCCGCAATTGTCGTCTCGCCGCCTCTTCTACTCGGAGCCGCCGCCTGGCTTTTCCGCCTTTTCCGGCGCACGCCCTTCATTTTTCACGTGCAGGATCTGCAACCCGATGCCGCGGTTGCACTGGGAATGATCGAGAGGCGCCGCATTCTCGATTTGCTCTACGCGCTAGAAACCTTCACTTATGCAAAAGCCGACCGGCTCTCCGGTATCGCCCCGGGTATGCTAGAGGCTTTTGCCATAAAAGGCGTCGATAAAGAAAAGACCATTTTCTTTCCGAATGCGGTCGGCATTTCGAAGAATCAGACCCAAATAAGGGACTCGTCGAGAGATGGCTTTGGCGCCGAGAAATGTGAATTCAGGGTGATCTATTCAGGAAACCTAGGCGTCAAGCAGGGCCTTAACTCCGTTCTTGAAGCGATTGCGCTGATCCGTCGCCCTGATATACGATTCGTCATATGCGGCGACGGAGCAAGACGCAAAGAGCTGGAGTCCAAAGCCGCCGAACTCGGTCTCCATCAAGTGTATTTTTCGGATTTATTGCCGCAAGCCGATTATGAGCGCCTGCTGGCCTCAGCCGACATCTGTCTTGTTCCCCAGGCCAAAGGCTCGGGGGCGGCATTTCTGCCAAGTAAATTACTTTCGATTCTGGCGACCCCGAAGCCCGTATTAGCTATTTCTGATGCGAGTAGCGAGGTTTCCCGGACAGTAAAAATGGGCAATTTCGGAATCGTAGTGGAACCCAATGCACCACAAAAACTGGCAGCATTAATCGAGAGTTTGCCGGAACAGACCGATCAGTTAAATCGATGGGCAGAAAATGGCAGGGATTACGTGGCTCAATTCGCCGTCGACACCGTCCACCAAAGTTTCGAGCGCCAACTCGAGTTGCTGGCCCGTCAGCATGCGCCAACTCTAAAGGATTTACCACCGCTACAGTCCAAACCAACGAAGCAGAGCTCAACGGTCTGGTTCTTCCGCGTTGCTGCCGGACTCCTTACCGCATCCCTCATCTACTACTCTTTTAAGGCAGACCCACAATTTGCTGGTGATCCGTTCCTTCCAGCCTGGTTGGAGCGACTCGGCGACCATTACCCGGACGCGCGCACGCTTGCCCCCTACGCCCTCTACAGCTCGATACTTCCCTTTTTGGGACGAGATTATCGCCGACAACTTTCTATTCGCATACTGGCTCTCGGCTCTGTGCTGTTATTCGCCTTTCTCATCCTTTCCGAACTCCTGCAACTCGCTCTACCGACTCGCTATTTCAGCGCTTACGACCTCATCTGGGGATCATTCGGCATTATCATCGGAGCTCTGGTAGGCATTCTGCTCTGGCTCTGGGTCATCCGCTCTTCATAAGGTGGGACGCTTCGTTGAATCCGAAAAGACTCTGATTTCTACATTGCCAAGCACAAAGTTTTACTCAACATCACTACGAGGTTACCTATACAGACAAATTATGAAAAAATTCCGCACATTAATTATCACACTCTTTGCCGCTCTCTTTTTTACGGCGGCAGTCAACGCTCAGACGGTTTCTGCCGATGCCACCGGTGAGGGGCTTGAGGTCACGATTATCGACGATTCGGGCAATGCACAAACGATCGACATCTCGCCAGGGCAGGACTATACCGCGCCCGCAGGTTTTTCCATCATCGCGGTCCGCGGTTCTGGTACCGCCAGTTTACCCTCAGGTGCCACTGTTGTGCTGTCTGCGGACTCCGCTATTGATATCTCGATAGATCCCGCGACGGGTGACCTCGGCATCACCGCTACTAGCGGCTCGGCAACAGTAAATAGCCCGACAAGCGGAGGAGAGACAATCACTGCCAGCACGGAAACTCAGTTTGTTGCCATTTCGAGAACTTCAGGAGAGGTATCGCAACCTTCTCCAATAACTCCATCGCAGTTCCAACCCGCTCAAAGCACACCGTCAGGTGATTCACCAACAGGTGATTCACCAATAGGACCAGTAGCGCCGAAGCAAACGACCCCGGTCAGTCCCTCCTGATTGTTGAAATCTAGGGCCGGAAACTTTGACTCTGCCGCAAATATTTATGAAGCCCGCTGATTCATCAGCGGGCTTTTTTAATACCACAACCGAACAATTAAGTTTCAAAACACACCCTGTCAGATACAAAACAGGCCAACCCCGTAGCTGGCGTCGGTGGCTTTATCCGCGGTCATCTCATCGCCGACCTTCTAATACCGCTTCGCTTAGGTCTGCGATTGGTCCAGCCTGATGAATGTCCGGTTGCTCAATTTTAATGGAAAAGCTTGAGTCGGTTTAAAAATTCTGGCGGTCTGATTCGATGTCTGACACTTATTTCTACAAGGCTTTTGGCCTCATCATCGCGTCTGAGCTGGAAGTCCCAGAATTCATAAATGCGGACCGGAACAACGCTGTTGACGTGACGATTCGCCTGGGCTTGGTCCCGAAAACTCTGGATGGAGGAAAGCGTAAAGGGGTCTGCTTTGAAACTGCGCCCGGCAAGTTTTTATTTTTTCTTGAGGAGGTCGGTCGCTTTCTCGCGGTCGATGGTAAGCGGATTATCTACGAGGCAGCCGATGGAGCAAACGAGGACGATCTTCGCGTCTTTCTTCTTGGTTCGGTGATAGGTGCTCTCTTGCAGCAGCGCGGCTTGTTTCCGATCCATGCAAGCGCTGTAGAGCATAACGGGGCGGCAATCGCTTTTATGGGGCCTTCCGGGATTGGTAAATCGACGACGGCTGCGGCATTTTTGCAAAAGGGTTACCGTATGCTAACGGACGATGTTTGTGCTATTCAGCTGGTCGATGGAAAGCCTTTCGTAGTGCCCGGCTATCCTCAGGGCAAGCTCTGGCTGGACTCCATGGCCAGTCTCGAAATGGAACCCGAACTGTATCGACCGATCCGTAATAAAGTTACAAAGCGGGCGGTTCCCATGCGGGAGCGGTTCTGTGATGAATTGCGGCCCCTGAAGAGAATCTATCAACTGATGGTAGCGCACGAAGACGTGTATCTTAAAGAAGCCGTGGCGATAGCCGACGCCTTTCTTCCTTTGCGGAGGAACAGCTATCGCGGTCAATTCCTTGAAGGTCTCGCCGTCGCGGGAGAGCATTTCCTGACTATCGCAACGATTGCCAATCAAGTGCCGCTGGTGCGCTTGAAACGGAATAAGGATAGCGGCATCGATCTGACGGCCCTGGTCGAGGCCATCGAAGAGGACCTTGCGGGATGAAGGGAATTTACTGGCTCGCTTCCTATCCGAAGTCGGGGAACACCTGGACTCGCGCATTCATTTGGCATTTTCTCGATAAACGGGAGACTGCCTTCGACATCAACTCTCTTTTCACGGGGCCGATTTCCAGTAGCCGTGATATCTTCGATGAATATTCTGGTCTTGAATCAGGGGAATTGAGTTGGGACGAGATTGAGCGCTTGCGGCCCGAAGTTTTTCGGGCCGCAAGCGCTCAAACCGAAGGGCCCTTGTATTGCAAATGCCATGATGCCTACTCCTTTTTGCCGGATGGGCAGACCCCGATTATTCCGCCCGATGTGACGCTAGGCGCACTTTGTTTGATCCGCAATCCAATGGATGTGTGCGTTTCCTTCGCTCATCACGGCGGTCATAAAAATTATGATCGGAGCCTGAAAATGATGAATGATCCCAATGCCCATCTAGTACGCCACCCGCATAAGCAGGGAGAACAGTTGCCTCAGCGGCTTCTTTCCTGGAGCGGTTTTATCGAAAGTTGGACCTACGCGAAAGGCTTTCCAGTCAAGGTCGTCCGCTACGAGGACATGAAGCAAAAACCGCTCGAGACATTCACAGGAATTGCTTGCTTTCTCGGCTTTGAGGTGGACCAGTCAAGCATCGAGGAGGCTCTCGAAGCGACCCGTTTCGAGCGCTTGCAGGAACAGGAGAAGAACTCTGGCTTCAAAGAAAAGCTGCCGCGTGCGAAGCGGTTTTTCCGCAAGGGACAGATTGGCTCCTGGCGCGAGGAACTTAACGACGCCCAAGTTGCGGCGATCATCGAATCACATCGTGATGTCATGCGCAAATATGGCTATCTTGACGAGCACGACCAAGTGCTCTACTAATCTTCGAAAAGAATCCACACACGACAATGAAACTTTCAAGATCTGAACAACTGCTCAGCACTAAGGTGGCCGAGGACATATTCCTCCTCAGTCTCGAAAAAGGTGCCTATTTTCGAATGGATCCCGTGGGTGCGCGCATCTGGGAATTGCTTGAAACGCCCTGCGATCGTGAGACCATCGTGCAGGCGCTGCTGGCTGAGTATGAAGTGGATGAAGCCACTTGTCGCAAGGAAACGGATGGCTTTCTGGATCGTTTGCAGGATGCCAGCTTGTTGCGACGGGAGGGGGATTCCGAATGAAAATGCAGATCATTTGCGGTTCCCGCTGACCATGCTGAAACCGCTTTGGAGTTTTCTGCGCTTTTCAGCGGCGCAGCGAAAGGCCGTGACGGAAGCCATCCTTTTCTCGGGGGCGGCACGCTTGTGCCTACTCTTCGTACCGTTTAAGCGACTGCACCGTTTTCTCGGAAAGGTAGGCTTCGAAAGCCACCGGGATCCGGTCGAAGTTGAACGGGCACCTGATGTCCGCATGGTTAAGAAAGCTGTCGAGATCACGGCCCGCCGAGTGCCCTGGCGCTGCCTATGCTTCGAGCAGGCCATCACCGCCAACTGGATGTTGAAGCGAAGGGGGATTGGGGGCACGATCTATCTTGGGGTCAGAGCAAAAAATCAGACTGGAATCGATGCGCATGCCTGGTTGCGGGTCGGTCCGGTTTGGCTCACAGGAGGGGGAGGCAAGGTTGAATCTCAATTCCATGCCATTTCGGCCTTTGCGTGGAAAGCACGCGAACCCTCGGCGTCGCTCGCCGAGTGGCAACCGACGCCCCAAAATGATTCCGCTTCACTTTAACTCGGGCTCCTGCCTTCATTGGCCCCGAGCTTTCCCCGCAGGTAGGCAATCGGTCGCCAGAAAAGATAAAGCAGACCGAGGTGGGGCGGTAGTTTGAGATCCTTCCAATTGCCGGGTGCGTAGAATTCGGTCTTCAAAAAAGAAACTTTCGCCTGCCATCCCGCTATTAGTTGCATCTGGTTGGTAAAATGATCCCTTGCGGACAGCCGCCGTTTGCTCGCTGGGGACATTTTTAGCTGCTTCAGCGAGAGCTGTAGGTGTTTTTTCAAAGAACCGCTCTGTTCTGGCGTCATACCTGGCCATGTTGGCGGAGGAAAATGCCCGATTAAGGCCGCACTCAAGTGAAGGCCTCCGAGAAGGGGTGTGTGCAATTGATGCGCCCTCGACCATTCGCTTGAAGGGAGGAGGGCGGACGGTTTCTGCGTCAAAGCCGCAATGTCAGTCAACCAGTGAAGTCGCTCCCAGATGTGACAGGCACCGTGAACCAAGAGGTGGGGCAGCAAATGTTCGGGACCTAGAATATTGAATTCGTGGCCTTGTATGGAAATACGCTCGGACGCTTCGAAGGCCTCATCGAAGGCAACCGGGAAGAGCCGAAAATGAGGTGTCAGTCGCCAGTGGAGTTCGATACTGGTATCCCCGTTCATAAAACCGATGTGGTTAGTCAATCGCATGAACTTTTGCTGGTAATGGGGATGCAGCGTTTCGAAACCGGTTTTGGATGTGAATCCTTGTTTGACGAAGCATTCGATCACCGGAGTAACTGCTTCCTCTGTAACCCAAAAATCGATATCTCCGCAAGATCGAGTGTAGGTATCGCCATAAAGTTTCTGAGAAAGACTGAGGCCCTTGATATTAATAAAGGGCAGGGAAAGAGATTTCATCTCATCTTTTAGGTCAAGTAATGCATGCAGGCGCCTAAGGGCGCGAAAGCTGCTCCTTTTTTGAATCACCTGTATCTGTTGGATCATTGGGCTGCTCATCCACTCGGGGGGACATGCCACTAACGAGTCGGCTATCACAGTGGTCACCCTATGATACTGCGCGGTTTGAAGAAATCGCCTTGCGCAGGGAGCCGTTCGGGGGGCAGGCACGCCTCCTCGAAAACGTCTTGAAAGCAGGTGCAGAAGCCACTGCATTTCAATGGTAAAATCTTCGGTACAAATATTGATTTCGGCCTTCATGCGTTTGGTAGACTACAAAGAAAATATCCAGAGACGTCTTTTGACTGAGTCAAGCGCCGTGGTTGGGTCGATGGCCTAGAACTTTTTTTAGACTGAACATGCTGGAGTATTCGCTTTTGATAGACCCCTTCGAAAGGGTCAAAAGGATATGATCGCTCTGGCCTGCATTTGGGCAAGCGGTAAGCAAAAGAAAGCAATGTTTCGGATCGTCCCTAAAAAATGGAGAGAAGGCCAAAATTTACATCGTCGGCCCAGAACTGGACGCTGAGATATCGCTAAACCGGATTTCTTCTCTGTTGCAACTCTCCACGCTCTCCGCCAACTCTGCGATTAAAAATTCCGTTCTTCTTTCCAGTCAAAAGTGGCTCACGCGCGTTAGCGCGTTGAGTCCACCGCCTTGTTCGCCTTTTCGATTATATTTTTGTGGCGATGTAAACTCCATAGCTGCAATAAGCTTTAAATCGGCTATAGAGATCTATCTCCCTCTGCTCGGCCTGGATGATCGCGATGGCTTCCTCGGAATTGTTGTGGCGAGATAAGAACTCTTCAAAACGGCTCTGCATTGGGGCATAATACTCCTCAACCCAGCAATCTTCGGGCAATACGAACTATCCAATCGGGTCGTTGATTTTGTGGTGAACAGATGCGCTGTAGCATTTGAGCTTGGGTCATTCTACGCTCTCATTCCGAGCCGTACACCCGCAACACACCATCGACCACGGCGTCGGCGTATTCGATCAGGATGTCGTCCTCGGGAAGCGGGGCATAGACAGCCCTGGCGGCGAGGGCTTTTTGGATGCGCGCGTAGCTGTTCTTACTGTTGGCGATGTAGGGTTCCAGTAAAACAGTCGGGCAATCGACGAGGCGAAGGAGCAAAAGATTGCGCGCCCAGAGTTCGGGCACCTCAGGGTCGATGCGGATGGCATTGAGACCCTCATAGTCCGAGGCGGGCAGGTCAGTAGCCTCAGCGAGGGCGTGGCCAAGGGCGGTGCCCAGCTCGACCTCGATGGGGCCGCTGCCGTTAGTCAGCTTCTTGGCAAGCTGCGCCTGCTGTCGTGGCGAGGCGAGTTCTTGTGCGCTGAGGCAGCCGAAAATCAACACATGGGCATGATCCGAATGTACCAGATGCTGCGCCTCTTTCGGCCAGGGGGCGGCGTTGATGTGGAGCGAGAGAAGTGCGTCGGGGCGGATCACCTCGTTGATACAACGGGCGCGCTCGACGAGTTCTTCTGTAACGATGGCCATTTTCACCGCCCGCTTGCGGACAGCGAGGGCGTAGTCGAGTTGAGCAGAGAGCGTACGGGTTGCCGGCTCTTCGATTTGGGAGGCCGCAAGCGTCCAATAGTCCGCTGGGCGCTTCGGGTTGACCGGCTCGTTGGACTCGCGCAGGAGGCTAACCTCCGCCCCCAGTGCTACCAACCGGGTGCGCACACGCTGCGCCACTTCGAGCACGAGTTCCCCTTCGCGCACCCAAAAATCGGCCTCCGAAACGCGGAAGTGACGCCCCTCCCACTCTGCCCAGATACCGCCGATGTGGCCGGGATCGAGGGCGAGATGGAGCCCCGACAAGGGCAAGGCATCTTCACCGCGCGCGGCGCGAATCACCTCGGGCGTGGCCCACCAGGCTTCGGCTTCTTGTCCGGCGAGGGAATCGACATCGCGCAAAGAAGCCCCGTCCACATACGGCGTGTAACGGGTTGAGAGCTGATGGGCGATCTGCTCGGAAACCGCCTGCGCGAAGAGACAGCCGGGCAAGAGGCAGAGGCTTAATAATCGGCATTGAGTGAGCGAGCTCGACATGTGAGAGATCGATGGCAGAGGGATGGAAGTCTAGAATCTGCCTCTGAGATAAACACAGGCAGGGATGCCTGTGCTACATAAAAAGAAACAGATTCCAACCCTTCGGAGGGACGACCTCTGTGTCGTCCATTGCTAGCTCAACACAATGCGGACGACACGGAGGTCGTCCCTCCGATTGCGACAGCTGCCCCCTACCCTTAAGCAGACAAAAAAACTGCCGGCTTGCAATGGCGGTTCTGAAGAACGGGAGACTCGCAGCGATTAGGATGCGCTCTCCTGGAAGAGATGCACGTCGCGCTGGGGGAACGGAATGCTGACGCCCTCGGCGTCGAACTTCTCTTTGACAGCCTGGGTAAAGTCGAATTTGACCGCCCAGTAATCGGCGGAGTTGACCCAGGGGCGGACCACGAAGTCGACACTGCTGTCCCCGAGGTTGGACACGGCGACAGTAGGTGCGGGATCCTTGAGCACGCGCTCATCGGCAGCGAGCAAGTCCTCCATGATTTGCTTGGCCTTGTTGAGGTCGTCGCCATAGCTGACGCCCACGACCATGTCGACTCGGCGTGTTGGATGTGCGGAGACATTGGTAATGGAGCCGCCCATGATGGCCGAGTTCGGCAGGATGATTTTGATATTGTCCGGAGTCTTCATCTCGGTGGTGAGGATACCGACTTCGACAACCACCCCCGCTTCGCCTCCGGCCTTGATGAAGTCACCCACTTTGAATGGTTTAAAGAGAATGAGCAGAACACCGGACGCGAAGTTTGAAAGGGAACCCTGCAAAGCCAGACCGACTGCTAAGCCGGCGGCACCGATCACCGCGACGAAAGAGGTGGTCTGCACGCCGAGCTTACCAATAGCAGCGATGACGATAAAGAGAACCAGTCCCCCATGAAGCGTACTGGAGAAAAATCCAATCAAAGTCGGATCGACTTCCTTCTTGTTCAGCGCGGAAACAAAACAAGCCTTAATCTTCTTCGCGAGCCAAAGACCGACGACGAGAATTACAATGGCTGCGAGTATTTGCATACTGTATTGAGCGAGCCCATCGACGACTTTATCGATCATAGTCGGCTGGGCTGTGGGAGCCGCTGCGGCGGCTGTTTGGAGAGTGGCGGCTGTTTGTTGAGCGTTTGCTTCCATGATTAGTATGGTAATCAACCTAAATAGATGGTTTGAAAATAGTCAGGCTGACTCATCTGACAATATCAATTCCTCGCCGTCAGGCAGACGGGGCCGGTCATTAGGTTTGTAATAAGTAGCAGCGACCATTGAAATCGCTTAAAGCCGGACGAGCACTTTGGCCGCGGCCCCGAGGCCGAGGCTGAGACGGACCGCGCCCTCCACCAGCTCAACACATACGGACTCGGCGCTCAGGCTGCGCGCCGTGACTCGCAGACGAATGCCAGGATTCAGACCCGCCTCAGAGATATAATTGAGGAAATTAGTATCTTGGTCGCTGATTCGTGCAACTGTGAGCGTGGTATCGAGTGGGCACTCGACAAGCGATTCCACCTGGTCGTGAACGAGCTTGCCCTCTGCAGAGGGAATCGGGTCGCCGTGCGGATCTTCCGTGGGGTGGCCAAGGTAGCGATCCATGCGTTCCAAAAGGAGATCGGAAACGACGTGTTCCATTTGCTCGGCCTCATCATGCACTTCCGACCAGTCATAGCCGAGGACTTCAACTAGGAACTGCTCAATAAGGCGGTGCCGCCGTAAGACATGCAGCGCCAATTTTCGACCGGGGGCAGTCAACTGCACCCCGACACGCGGGGCGTATTGAACGAGCCCAGCATCGGATAGGGCTTTGACCATAGTCGTGGCGGTGCCTGGCACCACACTCAAGGCTTCGGCCACTTGTCCCATAGTCACGTCCCCCGAACTGCGTTTTTCCGCAACGAGGTAAATGTGCTTAATATAATCTTCGACCGTGGCGCTGGGCATCGTCCTTTCAAAATCGCCTGCTGCGCTAGGAAGGCCAAGTTTATTTTTCTACAGACGCCCAAGAGTGGAACGCTTTCTGATTGGCTCGGTCTTTCAAATTGCCCATAACCATCGACTCTATGCCTCTCCTGAGATACGTATTCCTCTGCTATCTAACCAGCCTCTGCATCCTATCTGCCGCAGGCGATTCGGATTTGGCCAGCAGCAGCCTGCTGGCGATCGCAGAGAAGGAAGCAAAGATCTACCAAAAAATTGCAGAGGACCCGGAGTTCTACAGTGCGAACGATCTCGACCGGAGGATCAACGAACTCGTCCAATCCTACCGAACGTATCTCCTCGACCAGCCGAACGACGTCAGCGCCTACATACTTTATGGCAAGTTGCTGCGACGGGTGCAGGAAAATGAGCAGGCCTTTATTGCCTTCCTCAAGGCCGACGAACTCGACCCCGAAATCGCTGTGGTCAAGCAGCAGATCGGCAATCACCTGGCTGAAGAGGGTCAAGGCAAAGCGGCCCTCACCTTCTACTTACGCGCGGTAGAACTGGAACCCCAAACCGCCATCTATCACTTCGCGCTCGGTCAGCTGATCCACGACTTCCGCCAAGAGTTTATCGAGGACGGCATTTTCACCAGCGATGCACTGGAGCGGGAGATGCTCAAAGCCTTTCGTCGGGCCGCCGCGCTCGAACCGGAGAACTTCGATTTTCAGATGCGCCTGGGCGAGGCCTACTACGACTTGACTAGTCCAGATTGGAAAGGCGCCCTAGTCCATTGGAACAAACTGCGCAAGAAAGCGCTCACTACCCTTCAAGGCGAAATCCTCGATCTGCACCGCGCACGCGTGCTCGGCAAACTCGGCCGCGCCGCCGAAGCCCACAAGCTCCTCGAACAAGTGCTGAGCCCAGCCTTGCAGCATTCGAAACAGCAGGTGCACGACGAGATCGCGCAACATTAATTCTCGCGGGATTTCGGATTGCACAGACTTTGCCATCTTCTAATTTGCAAATCTATGCGCATTGGAAATAACGAGTTTGAAAACGAAGCTCCACTCGAATCAGCCATCCAAGCGGAGGCAGCCTTTGAGACCTCTTCCGACTCCCCGCAGGGCGACAAAACGATGGCCATGCTATGCCACTTGTTGAGCTTTATCGGGTTTATCGGTATCCCTGTCGGCAATATTTTGGGGCCATTTGTGCTCTGGTTCATAAAGAAGGACGAAGATCCCTTCGTAGATGCCACAGGAAAGGAAGTGCTCAATTTTCAGATCTCTGCATGTATCTATGGGATCGTTTGCGGATTACTCTTTTTCGTGTTTATCGGCGTGGTTCTTCTTCCGGTTCTGATCATCGCGGTGGTCGTCTACAC
>DLQD01000124.1:0-1175 GCA_002480015.1 Opitutia bacterium UBA7441 | reverse complement strand
GACGCGGCGGCGATGACACACCTTCATACAGCGATCCGCAGTCCAGACTTCAATGGCCAAATAGGGGCACTCACATTGAAAGACCTGGCCAGCCTGCTTCCCCTAGCGAAAGCTTTTTCGGTCCACCCGATCTCCGGCATCCCTGTCGGTGCGGTCGCTGTCGGCCAATCGGGACAGCTCTACCTCGGGGCGAATCTGGAGTTCATCGGCATGCCGCTCCATGCGACGCTCCACGCGGAGCAGTCCGCCGTCCTCAACGCATGGATGCATGATGAAAAGGCAGTGGTGTCGCTCTATGTGTCGGAAATGCCGTGCGGTCACTGCCGTCAGTTTTTGCGCGAGTTGACAAACATCAAGAGCGTGCCAATCCATGCGCACGGAAAATCGCATAAACTCGAAGCGCTGTTGCCGTATGCTTTCGGCGAGACACGCCCCCAAGGACATGGCCTCCTCGACAGCCGCCCCTTTTCATTGGACGCGGCTCAAGGGCTGCCGAACATCTTAGAACGGCGGGCGATCAACGCCGCTCAGCGCAGCTACACGCCTTATAGCCAGTCACCAGAAGGATTCACTCTTGAGTGCCTGGACGGCCGCGTCTTCTCAGGACGTGCAGCCGAATGCGCCGCCTTCAACCCCAGCGTGCCGAGCGTGCTGGTAGCGCTCAATCAGCGCAACCTCTCCTTCAGCCGCAAGGTGACGATCACACACGCCACCCAGGCGAAACTCGCCACATCGACCAATAGCCCTCTAGCCTTCGCCCGAGCGATCATTCGCACACTCTCTAAGGCCCCGGTCAAGGTGGTGCAGATGGAGGCAAAGTAATGCCTCTTCGCTTTAATCGTGGTATAAGTTTTGATCCAATGGACGCGATATTTCCGGCCCTGCGAATGAACCACCTACTCGTATCTCAGCGCATCAATTGGATCGAGGCGTGAGGCTCGAAGCGCGGGGTAGATGCCGGAAGCTAAGCCGATCAAACTACTGAATACAAAACCATAGAGCATCGCGGTCACAGGGACGAGGTTGATATTCTCCCCCTGCGGAATGAGATCGCGCGCGAGGGACAGCAAGCCGACGCTGGCAACAAGACCAAGCAAGCCGCCGAGCAAACTGATGACCACCGCCTCAGCAAGAAACTGGATAAAAATGTCATGACTACGTGCGCCGATCGCTTT
>DLQD01000017.1 GCA_002480015.1 Opitutia bacterium UBA7441 | reverse complement strand
GAGACGGCGGCGAAGGTATAGTTCAAAGCCGGTCCGTAGCTCGTTGTAATCGGCACTATTGTAGTCGGACTCGGTTCGATACAGTTCCACGCCAAACGCAAGACGCTGCTCAAACAGCCAAGGCTCCTCAAAGGCGATCAGGATCTGATTACTGCTCGTGCCGAGGGAGGCGCGAAAGCGGAATTTTTGGCCATCGCCTTGAAAGCCCGAACGCCAATTAAATAAATCGAAATTGCCCTGAGCTACCTCGAAGTAGATGACAGCACTCTCGACCGAGCCGAAGCCCGCACCAAAGGTGAAGTTACCTGTGCGACCTTCGCGCACTGTGATGTCGAGATCCTTACGGCCCGGAATGTTAGTCGGTTCGGGATTCAGGCGCACCTCTTCAAAGAGTGCTGTATTGTCCAGGCGGCGCTCACTGACTTCCATCCGCTTACGATCAAAAACATCACCAGGAGCGAGCGCTAATTCACGAATAATCACACGCGCTTTGGACTTCGTGTTGCCTTCTACATTAATGGATTCGACGTAGAACTTTTCGCTCTCACGCACCCGGAAGACCACGTCAATCCGGCGTGTCTCCATATTGGGCACACGCTCGGCGCGGACGCCACTATCGAGGTAGCCATTCGAAGTGTAGTATTCACGGATCGCCGTAGCTGCATCATCAACACCCTGCGGTGAGAAAGGCCCACCCGTCTTGAGGCGAATCCGGCTCAAGAGCTCATTCTCAGTATACACAGTAGCATTAACCACGGAAAACTCGCCTAAATAGTAGAGCTGCCCTTCAGAGATCGGAATGGTGATCACAATCTCATCGGAATCGACGAAATCTATGGATACTTTGTCTTGGTCAATTTCGCAATCGAGGTATCCGGAATCGCGATAGAATTTGCGCAGGGTATCGAGGTCTTCTTTAAATTTTTTCTCGTCGAACTTCCCAGAGCCAGTCAACCAGGACAACCAACCATGCTCGGCGGTTTCGAGTTGCTTGAGCAGCCTTTTATCGGAATGCGCTTCATTCCCAACGAAATCAATCTCATCGATGCGGACCTTACCACCCTCTTCAATATCGAAGTTCACGACCGCATAACCGGTCTGCTCATCGCGCTGGATTCGATAATCGACCTCTACATCCGGGTAGCCTTTTTCCACGTAGTAGGCATTGATGGCGTCGGCAGACACACTGACCTGATACTCGTCCAAAGCAATCCCGCTCTCGATTTCGCCCTTGGAAGCGAGACGTGCATCAGAATAGGCATCATTACCGTTAAAACGGATACGTTCTATCGTGTATTTGGAGACGAGTTCAAAAATCACATCGACGGTCTCATTTTGGGCCTTTTCCACGCGCACTTCGACAAATTCGAACCGCCCAGTACCGTAGAGCGCGCGGATCGACTGATCCAGGAGCGCCGGATTATAATTCATGCCGGGGCGCAACTGAATATTACCAAAGATAAATTGGTCACTGACCGAGCGAAAACCGTCGAACTCGGGAATGATGCGATTAATCACCGGATAGGTTTCAGTCTCTTGGCCGAGTGCGAAGGAAGTCGGCAGAAGGCACGCGAGGATGCCTGCGGCGGCGAACAAGATGGTCGAAAGATTGCGCATTTGGAAGTGAGAGTAACCGGCAATGTTAACGTTTAAAATTTTCGTAGCGTGTATAGCGGCGAACAAAGGTAAGATCAACTTCACCTACGGGGCCATTACGCTGCTTTGCAATAATTAATTTAATATGTTCCACCTCGCCGGGTAGGCCTCCTTCGTCGAGGGCCTCATCATCATCACGCTTTTTAGGACGATGAAGGAGCAGGACGACGTCCGCATCCTGCTCAATAGAGCCCGACTCGCGAAGGTCGGAGAGGCGTGGATCGCGGTTTTCTTTCTCCGACTCACGGTTGAGCTGACTGAGGACGACGACAGGCACGTTGAGCTCTTTCGCCATGCCCTTGACTCCTCTGGAGATATCTGCGATTTGCTGCTCTCGGGGCGCCCGAGAATCGGTGCCACGGATGAGCTGAAGATAGTCAATCACAACCAGACCCAGACGGTGCTTGGCATCAATCCGCCGCGCTTTTGCCCGGATGTCGAGAATCGAAGAGGAGGCGGCATCGTCAATCCAAAGTGGTGTCCCCTTCAGCTCCTTCACGGTGGTTGCGATTTCTCCGGACTCCTGCTTCGATATGACTCGATCACGTATCCGCTTCATATCGACACGAGCTCGGCTGCAAATCAGACGCATAGCCAGCTGAGCCGCGGTCATTTCCAGGCTGAAGACCAAAACGCCTGAGGATGCCCGCCCCCCGTCCGGGAGGATAGCATGCTCAGCAAAATTCATTGCTAAACTCGTCTTTCCGACGGAGGGACGCGCCGCGAGAACAATCATTTGCCCCGGATGAAAACCGTAGGTCATTCCATCAAGATCACGAAAACCAGACAATACGCCGTCAGCATCGTCCCGGCCATTGAGGAGCGCATGGATGTCGGCGACCGCCTCGTCGAGCGATTTGTCAATCGGCGTCGCCATCTGAACCACGCGCCCACTGCTGATATTATGAATTTCCTCTTCGATCCGGTCGATAAATACGGAAATGTCTTCCTGCTGCTCGTAACAGGCCTCGGTCGCCTCCCTCGAAGTCCGAATCAAACGCCGTAAGAGGTATTTTTCATGGACAATCTTTGCGTAGTAGTTGGCATGCGCCGGCGTCTCGATGCGACCCTGGATATGGTAGATCGTTGCAATCCCCCCGGACTCTTCCTCTGTCCCACTTTTACGCAAGTGGTCGTGAAGCACGATTTCATCGACCGGGGAACCCTGCTCATAGAGAGCAAGGATGGACTCGTAGATCACCTGGTGCTGCCGCTTATAGAAGCATTCCGGCGTGATATGAGACTCGATACAGGTGGTAATAACCTCTTGCCCACCGTCGATCAGGCACGCAGCCAGGAGTCCCTCTTCAGCCTCAATGCTGTGGGGTTGTACACGAATTGAGTCCTCGGATAAAGAGTTACCCCGCTTACCCGAAAACTTCTTATCAGCGAAGCCGCGGCCTTTAAAATCTGAATCTGATGGCATCGCGTATTGAAATAGGACGCTACGACGGTGCCGTCAAATTATTCGTCATCCTCGTCAGCGTCATCCTGAGAACCTGCACTATCTTCGATAGGATTCTCGGAAACGACCTCGAACTTGAGCTCAGTCTCGACATCTGAGTGGAGCTTGATGGCAGCGGTGTGGGAGCCGAGTTCCTTGATTGGCGCGGCCAGCAAGAGTTGCTTCTTGGTCAATTCGATCCCCTCTTCCTTGAGTCGTTCAAGTAGATCGTTCGCCGTCACAGCGCCAAACATCTTACCACCCTCGCCTGTCTTGACCGCGATGGCGATGCTGGTCTTTTCGATACGCTCGCTCTGTGTGCGCGCCTCTTCGAATTCTTTTTGCTCGCGGGCTTCGCGGGCTTTGAGCAGTGATGCCACATGCTTCTTGTTGGCCTGAGTAATCGGCAGCGCCAGCTTACGGGGAAGCAGGAAGTTGCGGGCGTAGCCTGCTTTTACGGTGACTGTGTCGCCTTCGGCGCCGAGTCCATTGATGGGTTGGAGGAGGAGAACCTGATTGTTGGCCATGATACGTTCGATTGTTTAAATAAGAGTTGTCTAAAATAAAGAGTGAGGTGCGGCGAAGCCGCGTTTAGAAAGGGACGTCTTCGTCGAGGGTGTCGCTGGAATCTGAAAAGTCTTTGCCTGCGTCACGCTTGGGCGGAGAGCTTTGCTCGTAGCCGCCTGAGTACGCACTCTCTGTACTACCGGAGCTACCCGAGCTGGAATCATTGTCGTCACGACCACCAACGAACTGAAAGTTTTCCAGAATAACACCAAGTTTGCTGCGCTTTTGCCCGTCGTTGGATTCCCATTGGTCTAGCTTGAGACGCCCTTCAACCATGAGCGGGCGGCCTTTGCGCATGTATTTGGTAATGACCTCGGCTTGCTTGCCGAAGGCATCGATGTCGACAAAGGTAGTTTCCTCGCGGCGCTCGCCCTCGCGGGTGGAGTAAACGCGGGAGACGGCCAGACCCAGCTTGCAGATCGTGATACCACTGGCAGTAACCCGGGTTTCCGGATCGCGCGTCAAATTCCCGAGTAGGATGACTTTATTAAATGAGGCCATGGCAAGGAATGCTTCGCAAGATTAGAGGGCCTCGATGAAGATGCGGTTGATACGCTTGTCGAGCTTGAGCTTCTCCTTGAGAGTCGCAGGCAATTCACCTTCGCCATCAAAATAGATTTCGACGTAGTGGGCCTGGGTGAAGCGACGATCGGCGGCGCGCGCGAATTCGCGCATGCCGAGGTCTTCGCTATCGGAAGGCTCGCCTCCGATGGACTTGAGGAGTTCGTTCAGATCAGCCAAAACCTTGGCGGAATCTTCTTCGGATTCGCGGAGGTCGAGGATGAAGGTGGCTTTGTAGTTGTTTTTAGTCGTTGCGCTCATGCGTTGTGGCTTTGCGTTGGTTAATTATTTTCATGGCGGCTTCAAGGCCATCGTTCAAGATTAAGTATATCTGATCGAGAAACTCAGCCTGGCTTTCCGCCAAAAGTGATTGCTCCTCCCGAGTAAATGGGCTGAGGACATAGTCTGCAAGGTCCATCTCTTTGTTCGGCTTGGCACCGATTCCGACACGATAGCGGGCAAAGCCCGAGCCGACTTGCGTGAGCAAATCGGCGATACCATTGTGACCGCCTGCACTGCCGCGAACACTCAACTTTGTGCGCCCGAGATCAAGCGTGAGGTCATCGTAAATGACAAGCATCGACTCTGGAGCCAGCTTGCGATAGCGCAGTGCCGCTCCGAGGGAGCGACCGCTCTGATTCATAAAAGTCTGCGGCTTCAACAACATGAGCTTACGCTCATCGAGTTGAATAACCGCGACTTCCGCTTCAAAGCGGGCTTCATGTTTCCATGTTGCACCCTGCTTGGCAGCAAGTTGATCAACAAGGGCGAAACCGATGTTGTGCCGGGTATTGCGGTATTTAGAGCCTGGGTTTCCCAAGCCAGCAATGACCGCGATGGACATTTTAAAAGAACGTTGTTGGCCAGCTAGGTGAGCGTGCCGGGTTAAATTGTGTTATAGTTAAGACTCGGAATCTTCCTTCGCGTCATCGCTGACCTTCGTAGCAGGCACTTCATCAGCTGCGACTGCCTCTGCAGTGTCCTCAGACGCAGGGGCAACGGTCGGGTGTTGGACAGATACGATGACTTGGTCCGGCTCGCCGAGATATTCGACTTCATCGAGCACAGGTAGATCGCGAATGTGGATCGCACCGCCAACGGCGAGAGCAGAGACATCGACCTCAACGCTTTCCGGGAGCTTGGAGGGGCGGCAGCGGATTTCAACCTCGTGTGATTTATGGTCGAGCACACCTCCGTCGTTTTTCACTCCGAGGCAATCGGCTTCGTGTATGAGGTGAACCGGCACCTTAGTCGTGAAAGCATGACCACGTTCAACCTCTTGGAAATCAATGTGGTCAATCGAGCTTTTTACTGCATGGTATTGAACCTCCTGCACCAAGCAAAGGGCGGAATCGCCCTTTTCATCGGTTAGTTCAACGAGGGCAGCACCGCCGCCGATCTGTCGGTTTAGGTCGCGAAAATCTACCGCCGAGACGGAGATAGAGCGAGCGTTGCCCTGACCATAAAGGGACGCGGGTATTTTACCCTCCGCACGAAGGCGGCGAGCAACACCACGGCCGGTGTTTTCACGAGTAGCGATTTTGAGTGTATACTGTTGCATGTCTAAATTCGGTTGAAATGTGCCCTTTGGGAGAATGGCTTGGAAATAAGAAAACCGCGCAGAGTAAAATAGAGATAGCGAAAAGCAACCCTAAGTTTGGGGATTTTTCCCTCGAATGGAACCCACTTTAAATCAAGTAGTTCCGACAGTCAGAGAAGGCCCAGCACAATAAAAGCCGCGCCAAAAAAAAAGGCAACGGCTTGAAAAAGTGGAACTGGAGCGTTTGCCTAGCGAGTTTAAACAATGCCTAGCCCGCAGAAGCCAAAATACCCATGATATGCTCGACGTAAGACTCAGCCCCGCCCCGTCGATAGCCGGTTTTCTCAATCAACTCGCCCTCTGGTGAAAGAATCAGAATCGTCGGAAACCCGCGAATCCCATATTTTTCAGCTAAAGCTTTATTCTGAGCCTTCAATTCCGCGGATTGGTCCTTACCACGAGGGAAATCAAGCTCAACCAGAACCAAGGCCTCGGCAGCATAGTTCTGAAAGGCCTCTTGACTGAACACCTCCTTATCCAGCTTGATGCACCAACCGCACCAGTCCGAACCGGTAAAATCTAACAGCATCGGCTTTTGTTCGGCAGCCGCCTTCGCTTGAGCAGCCTCAAAATCAGTCATCCAGACTCCGCCCTCAGCCGAAAAGGCTGTGTGCAAACCGAATATTGAGAGGAAGGAAAGTAAGAGTATGTTTCGCATAATTGTTAATCAGGTTAGAGGTTTAATTATCGCCAGCCTACTTATGATGGGCAAAATGGTGATCTATTCCAACACAAACACCAAAAAATAAAATGTTCTCACTTGAGATTTAGTGGAACTGTAATTGCTCTTTCATTTCGAAAACAAACAAACCTACGAATTATGACATTTTTAGCACTTATTCTCATACCCATGCTCGTCGGCCTTTGGGCGCAGATGAAGGTCAAAAGCGCATACGGCAGATACGTACAAGTTGCCTCTCGTGGTCGCATCACTGGTCGCGAAGCCGCCCAAGCCGTCATGGCCAGCGCTGGCATTCACGACGTGGAGATCGTCGAGTGCCACGGCACGCTAACCGACCACTACGACCCGACCCACAAGCGCCTGGCCCTGAGCCAAGCCAATTACCGTGGTTCCAGCCTCGCAGCACTCGGCGTCGCGGCCCACGAAGCCGGCCACGCTATCCAACATAAACAGGAATATGCCCCACTCAACCTGCGCATGTCGCTCGTGCCGATCACCAGCTTCGCCTCACAACTCCTGCCCATCGCCATGTTCGGCGGCTTCTTTCTTTTTCACAGCCCGATTTTCATTAATCTCGGTATCGCCATTTACATCGTCCTGACCGTCTTCCAACTCGTCACCCTCCCCGTCGAGTTCGATGCCAGCAAACGCGCCAAACTCCAACTCGTCGGTCTCGGCATCGTCGATCAAGATGAAATGGAAGGCGTGACCAAAACCCTCGACGCCGCCGCCTACACCTACGTAGCCGCCTTCGTCAGTAGCCTAGGCTGGCTACTTTATTTGCTGGCTTCGCGCAGATAGAGCGCCCACAAGCACAACAACTTCCAACAGGCCGATTCCATTGAATCGGCCTGTTTTATTTTACAATTCTATAAAAGCTAAGTGATTGAAAAACAGGGTCTTTATCCTAGATTTAAAGGTTCTTCGCTATTTTTAGTGGATCAATGAAAGTCGGAACACTCAATTACTTCTGAGATGAGGAATGGCTTGAGGGTCCAGACCGGAGAGTTTTACCACGGAGACGCAGAGACACGGAGGAGTGATTGACTTAAACTTACAGGACCAGAGGCTTGATTCCATCTTTCAAAACGGGCACACTAAAATTCAACAGCAGTGCCACCCGGCACTCAGTCAGCCGCATGTAAGTTTGCACCTCAATTGCAGCGCCAATGATCTTCTTCGTCAGTTCTTCTCCAATAAGTGACCCATCCATAAATAATGAGCGTCTTAAGTTTCTTATGGCAAGCAATCCTTCTCCGTGTCTCGGTGCCTCCAGCGCAGCGAGTGGTTAAAAATCAGAGTACTGAGTGGCCTTACCCACTAAAAATGGCGAAGAACCGATTTAAACAACACATGCACCCTGCCCGCTACCAAAGAAGATGGACTTTTCGAGTATTTTTACTGTTGCTGACTTGTTTACAGCTCAGCACATTGCCGTCGGCTGCTATCAGCATTACAGGCTATTCGAGTATTAAAAATGACCGCTTTATTTCCGGATTCCCCCTCAATCCGATATTTAACGGCGACATTTCATTTGTCGGGGCAGGTCTAGATTGGTCGGGCGTCGGTTGGAGTACCACTACCTACGAATCCTCCAGCTACAAAGGCTTGGCCATGCTCAGCCCGCGACATTTCCTGACTGCACAACACTACGAATATACCCCCAGTGACGGAGATGGTGACCTAAATCAAAGGACTCAGGGTATCCGCATCAAGGGTATCGATGGTCTTACTTGGTCTGCCAGTGGTGTCGACAGCATTGATAACTTGGGATACGGACTGGAGTTACTCGCCGCCACAAACGGTGTCACCAACTACGATCTAGCAATCGGTAAGTTGGCCGTATCGGTCACAGAGCCCTCGAACTTGACGCGAACTGCCGTGTTGGATCTGCACAGCAGCAGCACAGCAACCACATATTCTGCCTACAATAACCTTCCACTCTTGATGTGTGGCCGGAGTTCCAGCACGAACGGAAGCCCTCGAGTCGGTACGGATACCCCAAACACTGTGGCAGCTTTCAATTCAGACTCCAAGCAGACTGCCATTCGAACAACACGCGACCAAGTGCAACTCCAACTCGGTGACTCAGGGCATCCCCTTCTGCACGCCTGGACCAATCCAAATGGCGATCAGGAGTTGACGGTTCTCGGCATGAATAGCGCGATAGACACGACCAATGGCTATAATTACAGTAGTTTTTTGGCTATTCCGGGAGCAATACAAGCCGCGCAAACCAGTATGGACACGATAGGCTTTGCGCTCCGTCTCGAGGGCAACCCATTACACACGTGGATAGGAGGAAGCATCACATCGATTGGCGACGACGCGGCCTGGGGCTATTCTGGAAAACCAGTTCCCGTCTCCGATGATTACGTGCTTTTTGACGCATCCTCGGCCAGTTCCTTAAGCGTCAGTGTCAATTCTAACCACAATATACGCGGGCTCTATTTTAAGGAATCTGGAACTGCGAGCGACTCCTTCACCTTTTCAGGCGGCTCCATCCTGACGATCGGCAGAGGCGGCCTCACCAATTATGACGATGACCCACAAGTTATCAGCGCCATTGTCGCATTGGGCAGCTCACAATATTGGGCTATCGGGACAGGAGGCATACAACTGGCCAATCTCGACACAAACGGCTATCTGCTGGAACTCGACGGAAACGCCAGCTCCAGTATTTCTGGCAACATCAGCGATTCGGGAAGCATCGCACTCAGCTCTGGGCAGCTAACTCTCAACGGCAATTCCACCTACACCGGCAACACATGGATCCACGGAGGTGAGCTCGTCGTCGATGGTGACATCAGCAGTTCGGCCGAACTCATCGTCGATGTCTACGGCACTCTTTCAGGGAGTGGATCCGTCCCAGCTATCAGCGGATCCGGGCTCGTCGCCCCCGGGAACAGCCCCGGCATTTTGACAACTTCTGCCATCTCTCCGACAGAAGGCTTGGACTTTGCCTTTGAATTTACGGCGGCGTCCACTCCCGACTTCGGCTCGCCGACCAACAGCATTAACGATCTAATCCGAATGACTGGCGCTACACCATTGACCGCACCGCTCGACAGCTCCAACACTATCTCGATATACCTGAATGTCGCTTCCGTCGAAGATGCACAGCAATATCGGGGCGGTTTTTTCACAGACACAGATGCGGACTTTCTTGCATCTATCAGCCAAGCCAAATTCGTTTATTATATAGCCGATCCCAGCGGGAGCGTGAGCTACAATGGTCAAACCTATTCAGCATATTCTGGGATCTATCTTTTCAGCCTAACGAGCCAAACGCAAAGTGCCGACTTCGGCAGCGGCACAGTCAACGGAAGGATACTACAAATCACAACCGTACCGGATCAAAGCCAATACGCTGGCTGGCAAGTTTACTATGACTTAAGCGGCACTGACGCCGAAAACACAGCTGATACCGACTTCGACGGCATGGGTCAACTTCTCGAATTCGCCTTTGGCGGGGACCCCAATGTGAACGATTTAAGTATCTTGCCTACCCACGAACTTGTCGAAGACGGAGGCAGCAGTTATCTGGAATTGACCGTTACCCGCCCCATCGGCCTGCAAGGCATCATCTACACGCCCCAAACGACGTCCAACATGACCAGTTGGCCGGCCGATAGTACAGGCATCGTAGACGTCTCCCCCACTCCGCAGGACAACAGCGACGGCACCGAGACCCTTGTCTACCGCCGTATAAAGGCTGTTTCTAATGTAAACCAAGCCTTCATACGCGTCGACATTTCAGAAACGCCATAAAAGCTTGACGCCCCCGAGCGCTCGTCCATCTTTCCCAATCTTTCTGAGTCGGGCCGTAGCGCAGTCTGGTAGCGCACTTCGCTGGGGGTGAAGGGGTCGCAGGTTCAAATCCTGTCGGCCCGACCATGAAAAACTTAGCTCCGTTCTAACGGAGCTTTTTTTATGGCCGCTGGCAGACAGAGGTTTGGACCTGCGGGATTTTAAAGGAAGATTTTAAAGGACACACAGAAATCGCCCTTGTCCCCAATCTTTGGCGCAGACCTTTCCTTTGGTCGCTCCGTCGAACCCAGGGGTTTACGTCTTCTCCCTCTGCCCTGACTTGCTGCGCAAGTGGCGGAGAGGGAGGGATTGACTCGCGATGCTCGGCCCTTCGGGCTCGTTGGTCGAGTTACCCAAACTGAGC
>DLQD01000120.1 GCA_002480015.1 Opitutia bacterium UBA7441 | reverse complement strand
ACCCGTCCGACTACGGAAACGCCGTATTGTTTCCACTGTTCCGGACAGCCATACAAAAAGTAGACGGGGGATTCTATCCCCCGATCTCGCTTGATTCGCCTAGCCCGCTTGCCCAGCCTATCGGCGGGTAAAGGCCCTCCGACGATTAGGCCTCCGCTGCAGAATCGGCGTATTCGCCAAGGTTGCGGAACTTGGTGTAGCGGTCTTCAAGCAACTTATTGGTGCTCTTCTTTTTGAGCTTACCAAGTGAATCGACGATCGCTTCTTTCAGAGTCTTCGCCGCGAGTTCATAATCGCGGTGGGCACCGCCCATGGGCTCGGAGATGACGCGATCGACCACCCCGAATTTCTTGAGGTGAGTCGGACTAAACTTGAGTGCATCAGCCGCTTTCGGAGCGACGGCGCGGTCCTTCCAGAGAATCGCCGCGCAGCCCTCGGGCGAAATGACTGAATAATAGCCGTTTTCCAGGATCATAACTTCATCGGCGACAGCCATGCCCAGTGCACCGCCACTGCCGCCTTCGCCGATCACGACAGTAACGATAGGCACTTTCAAAGCGCTCATATCTCGGATGTTGACTGCGATCGCTTCGGCCACGTGCCGCTCCTCTGCGCCAATCCCGGGATAGGCGCCTGGAGTATCAATAAAAGTGATGACGGGCATGTTAAACTTCTCGGCCATTTCCATCAGGCGCATGGCCTTGCGGTAACCCTCCGGATGGGGGCAACCAAAGTTACGCTTCAAATTATCGCGGGTATTGCGGCCTTTTTGCTGGCCGAGCACCATGACTGGCTCGCCGTCGAGGAAAGCGGGACCACCCACGATCGCCGCGTCTTCGCGGAAACGACGGTCGCCGTGGAGCTCTTCAAAATCAGTGAAAATTAAATCGATGTAATCAAGTGAATATGGACGCTTGGGATGACGCGAGAGTTGCACACGTTGCCAAGCCGTCAGGTTGGAGTAAATCTCCCTCTTAGTCTTCTCGATCTTGGTTTCGATCGTCGCGATCTCGCTGCTCACATCAACCTTCGACTCATCCGAGACTTGGCGCAGGGTGATCAGTTGCTTCTCCAGCTCGCGCAGCGGCTTTTCGAATTCCAGCGTGTAAGTGACATCTTCCATGTGAGGAAGATTTAGGGCGCAAGATTCGAGGCTGTCAATGCCGCTGACAGAATGAGCAACTTGGGATATGGGATATGGGATCCCGCCTAAATATCATCCTTCTCCGGTGGCGACTTAAGCTCGTCCTTCCAGCCTAGCATGCGGGCTTGGGCGCCGAAGTGCTCAGCTTTGTCCTTATCGCCCCGCTCCACCCATATCCGAGAGAGACTGGTGTTGATATGGATATCGTCGGGGTCCAGCGCGAGCGCACGCTCGCCGGCTTGCAAGGCGGCGTCGTAGTCGCCCTCGGCGAAGTGGATCTCAGTCAGGGCGTGCCAGATGCCAAAGCTCTCCGGCTCCGTTGCCGCGAGTGCGCTCAACTTTTGAATGGCCGCCTGGCTATCGCCCAGCGTGAAGTCGAGAGTGGCGTCGTCGATTTGGTCTTGGAGGGAAGTGTCGCTCATGGTCGGTTTTGTGTTGCTCTGACAGAGAGCCTCTTTTGAGTCGAGAGCAGAGATACCGCACTTATGTCCGACCCGCAAATCGAAAAGCTTCTAATCCTCCAAGATCGCGACATCGCGCTCCAAAAAATCGAGCAAGAGCTCGACCGGATTCCGCAAGAGCGGAGCGCCTTAGAAGCGCTCATCACTGCGGAGGAGGCCAACATCGAGGCGGCCAGCCACGCGCTGAAGCAAAAAGAGGTCGAGCGCCATGAGCTCGAAACTGAAGTGCAGGCCAAGGAAAGTGCCATCAACCGCTTCCGCAACCAGCAATTGGAAGTCAAGAAGAACGACGAATACCGCGCCCTCACTCACCAGATCGAGCAGAGTGAACAAGAGATCGCCGATCTCGAAGAGCGTGAGATCGGTCTCATGCTGGAGATCGACGAGACCCGCGAAGCCTTTGAAGCTGAAAAAGCCAAGATCGAGGCGCGCATCGTTGAGCAAAAGAAGCAGATCGCCCTCCTTGGCGAGCGGGAGCAAAACCTAAAAGCCTCCATCGACGCGGCCCGGGCCGCCGTCGAAGCCGCACGCGAGCCGGTCGACCCCTCCTTCCTCGGGCACTACGACCGAGTGAAACAACTCTGCAAACGCCCCCCTTACGTAGCTGCAATCGAAGCTCACAAATGCTGCGGCTGCCACCTCCGTGTGTCGAACGAAGTCTCCAGCGGTGCCCTCGGCGCCGGCGAACCGACCTTCTGCGATCAATGTGCACGGATGGTGTATGCGTAAGTCGTGAACTGGACAGGACACTTGAGTGTTCAGTGGATCACCTTCAGATTGGAGAAGTTGACAATGTGCTACATTTTGCTACAAACATAAAACATGAGCACCGTAATTAGAATTTCCGATGATCTCGCGAAAGAAGCCAAAACTCGATCCAAGGTGGAGCATCGCTCGATGACCTCCCAGCTGGAATACTGGGCGACGATTGGCAAAGCGGCCGAGGAGAACCCAGATCTGCCTTTTAGCTTCATTAAAGAAACACTGCTGGCAATGGAGGAAATGAAGGCTCAGCCAAAGGAGGCCTACACTTTTGGGTAGTCGGCAAATCTATGCATCTCCTCTCTTAGCAAGGAAAGTAAAGAAACTCAAAAAGCAGGAGAAAACCGTATTGGATGACGCGGTTTTGGACATCGTGGGCGGCCCTAGCATCGGCGAAGAAAAGGTCGGTGATCTCGCAGGTGTCCGCGTTTACAAATTTAAAATCAACAAACAGTTGATACTACTTTCCTACACTTACGATGAAATCGAAATCAATTTGCTGACTTTCGGTAGCCACGAAAACTTCTACCGGGATTTGAAGAACTACAAGAAGGCTTGAGTCTTTGAATTGTCGAAAAAGAGTTTGGACACGAATCGCCCTCGTGCAGATGCGATACCATTATAAATAATCGAGTCGAACGATCATTTCTGGACAAAGTCACCAGAACTCGACGCTCGCTGAAGCGTCGCGCCACGATTGACCGCCTACCGTTTCTTGCCGCCGCGCTTATTATGCGCGGCTTTTTGTTGGACGATCTTCTTGCGGCGCTCGGGGTGTTTGGTGTCGAGCTTGGCGGCGTCGGGACCCATTTTCTTGAGGCGGGCTTTGTTTTGCAGGGTGTCGCTGTGGCGGGGGGCGAGATCGCCCTCGCCTTCTTCGTAGCGGCGCTCTTTGCCGACGAGGTCGAAACGCACGGGGCATCCGCCGAGGCGGAACTCGTGGATGATAGCTTTTTCCAGATAGCGGCGGTAGCCGGGGTCGAGACGCTCGACGCGGTTGCAGAAAAAACGGATGCGCAGAGGGCGCGAGCCGGTCTGCACGGCGTAGAATACTTTAAAGCGCTTGGTGCCGACGATCTTGGGAGCACGGGCTTCGAAGAGATCTTCGATCAAACTGTTGAGCTTGCCGGTGGGCAGCTTCATATCGAGCGTGGCCTGCATGCCGGCAGCGGCGTTGAGCATGGACTCAATCTCGAAACCGGTCATTGCGGAGACGAAGAGCACGGGCGGATCGGGCAGGAAAAACATCTCCTTGCGCAGCGACTCTTCGTAGGATTTGAGGAAGTGTTTGAGGTTCTTAAAGCCCTCGATCGGATCCTGCTCCCAACGCTCGATGATCAAGTCCCATTTGTTGACGACAATGACGAGGGCGCGGCCGGCGTCGAGGATCTCACCGGCGAGAGCTTGGTCTTGCTTCGTCACGCCGTCGAGGGCGTCGATCACGAGGAAGACGACGTCGGAGCGCTCCATAGCGGCTTGGGTGCGGACGCTAGAGAAGTATTCAACGGGGCTGTCGACCTTGCGCTTCATACGCAGACCGGCGGTATCGGCGAGGCGGAACTTGAGCAGTTCACCGTCCTTATGCTGGTAGTCGAGATCGAGCTCGACGGAGTCGCGGGTAGTGCCGGGCACGTCGCTGACGATGAGGCGGGTCGATTTGAGCAGACGGTTGCCGATAGAGGATTTGCCCACGTTGGGACGACCGAGCAGGGAAATGCGGATACGATCGATGGGCTCCACCACGCTATCTTCGGGCTTGGGGCCGAGCTTTTGTTCAATGGCTTCTTCGAGGTCGGAAATGCCGCGACCGTGCTCAGCGGAGACGCGGAAGGGCTCGCCGAGACCGAGGCGTATAAATTCATCGGCCAGGTCCTCATTTTCTTCGAGGTCGACCTTGTTGGTGACCAGGAGCACGTGCTTGCCGTAGCGGCGGAGCTTTTGTGCGACAATCTCGTCGAGATTGGTAATCCCCTCGCGGACATCGACCACGAAGAGAATGACACTGGCCGCTTGGATGGCGAACTCTACCTGCTCCTCGGCGGCTTTGTTGATCTTCTTGGAGGTCATTTCGATCTCCATGCCGATGCCGCCGGTATCGAGCAGCACGTAGTCGTCGCGCACCTCGGTGGAGATGAGGTCGCGGGTGACTCCGGGCATATCGTGGACGATGGACATGCGTTTACCGCAAAGCCGATTAAAGAGACGGCTTTTCCCGACATTAGGGCGCCCGACAAGGGCGACGGTTCTGGATGGATCGATCATTTATAAATGCTACTTTAGATTATTGACGTAGCGCTCGATGCGGTCGGTGGCTTCAAGGATACGCTCGTAGCTGGTGGAAAAGCTGGCGCGGGCGAATCCGGCGCCGCTGGGACCGAATGCTGTGCCGGGCACGACGGCGACTTCCTCCTCTGCCAGAAGGCCTTTGCAGAACTCCAGAGAACTGAGCCCTGTAGGCTGGATGGAGGGAAAGGCGTAGAAAGAACCTTTCGGCGTGTGGCAGTCGAGACCCGCTTCGTTGAAGCGGCGCACGATGAGGTCGCGGCGGCGCTGGTAGGCCTCCTTCATCCTAGCTACGGCGGGGGCACCATTCTTGAGCGCTTCGATCGCGGCTTCTTGAGATAAGATCGGTGCGCAGAGCATGCTGTATTGATGCACCTTCATCATCGCCTCGATCAGGGGCTTGGGGCCGCAGGCGTAGCCAATGCGGAAGCCAGTCATGGCAAAAGCCTTAGAGAAACCGTGCAGAAAAATGGTGCGCTCCTGCATGCCGGGCAACGAGGCGATGCTGGTGTGCTCGCCCTCGAAGGTCAGTTCGGAGTAGATCTCGTCGCTGATCACAAGGAGGTCTTTTTCAATAGCGAACTTGGCAAGGCGCTCCAGCTTGGCGCGCTCGGTCACACCCCCCGTCGGATTCGTCGGGAAGTTGAGCATGAGCACCTTGCAGCCCGGCTCCCAGGCGGCTTCGACGCGAGCGGGATCAATGCCGAACTGGTCGTCCGCCGAGGTAGCCACGGCGATGGGCTGCGCATGCGCGAGCACGATGCTCGGACTATAGGAAACATAGCAAGGCTCGTGG
>DLQD01000152.1 GCA_002480015.1 Opitutia bacterium UBA7441 | reverse complement strand
TTTAATTAAAAACACTACCTAGTCAATAAACCTATCCACAGCTCCCAATTTTGAAAAGAACACTGCATACTAAAGGAATCTTACTAGGCATACTGTTATTACTGATGGCGATCGCATCAACCGTGGTGGTTTTGCAAGTGCGAATCGCGCACACAGAAAGCCCCCGATCGAGCGAAACACCATGAAGCTCGAAGAACGGCCTGGTATGCGCACCGAGAAAATCACGCGGGCGGCCATATGATGTCTTCGCTGCTGCGCGTGAGATAAAAAAGATGGTTACCAGCGAGAGCAATGAGCGCAAATCAGCGCACCCCGACTGCGTCCAGGAAGGCCCGCGCGATGATCATGTGGCCAACTGAATTCGGATGTACTCGGTCGGCGCAGAGTGACTGGGTGGGCTGGTGCGCTAAGTAGTGGTCGAAGGCGGCTTGCACATCGACGAAGACGGCGTCGAACTCAGCCGCCAACTTTTTGGTGATCGCGCCGTACTCATCCATCATCGCACGCATGGGATCGCCGCGGTTCGTTTCAAGGAAGTATGGCGTCATCAAAACCAAGCCCTTAAGTTTCGACCGAGTTTGGGCGAGCAGGCTGCGGTAGACCGATTCGTATTTTCCGGCATCCACTTGCGGCATGCGCGGCTCGCCGTCGAACTGGCGCCAGACGTCGTTGATCCCGATCATCACGGAGAGCCAATCCGGCTGAAGGTCGAGCACGTCGCTTTGCCAGCGCGCCTCCAGATCCGTGACCCGGTTGCCACTGATGCCCGTGTTCAGGACCCGTAGCGGCAGTTCCGGAAGCGCTGCGCCCAAGATGCTGTCGATGAAGCTGACGTAACCCGCACCCAAGTTGCCCTTTCTCCGCCCGAAGGGTCGCTCACGGCCGCAATCGGTGATCGAATCTCCAATGAATAAAACATTCTGCTTAGCTTCGAACGGAATATTCATACAGATAAATTCAACCGCCTTGATACACGAAGCAATCTTAAAGCGAGAAGGTTTACGGCCTTCACCATTTCGCGAACGATATGGAGGTCGTTCCTCCGGGCTGAATTCGGAACTGCAATAAAAAACGCGCTTCGTTTGGGGAGCGCGTGCAGGAAATGATTTACCTGAATTTTAGCGGCGGCGGCCTTTGGCCAGTTTCTGCGCGATGAGGAACTGGACACTTTTTTCAAGTTGTTCGAGTTCGAACGGATCGATGCCTTCGGCTTCGGCTTCGCGGAGAGCTTGCTCGGCGCGGGCTTGGGCGCTCTCCACTTCGGACAGATCGATGACGGCGACGTCGATGGCGGCCTCGGTCAACACGGAGATCGTATTACCGAGCACTTTGGCGAAGCCATGATCCACTGCGATGAACTCCGTGATGCCCTCTTTGATCACTTTCAACTCGCCGGCGACGATCTTCGTCACCATCGGGATGTGGCCGGTTAGGATACCGGTCTCGCCCGACTCGGTGGGCAAAACGACCTGAGTGGCCTCGGCGCTGAGAACCTTTGCGTCAGGTGTGATGATTTCGAGAGTCAACATGGTTTTAAGGACTAAGAATTGAGGGCGAAGGACGGATCGAATTTTATTCGTGATTCGCCATTCGTTTTTGAATGCGGCGCGCTACGATTTCTTGTTGGCTTCGATGGCCATTTCAATACTGCCCTTCATGTAGAGGTCGTTCTCGGCGAGATCGTCGCACTCCCCGTCGAGAATCATTTTGAAGCCTTTGATCGTGTCGGCAGTGGACACGTATTCGCCGGGTGTGCCAGTGAAGACTTCGGCCACGTGGAAGGGTTGTGAGAGGAACTTCTGCACCTTACGTGCGCGGTAAACGACTTGCTTGTCCTCGGGGGAAAGCTCGTCGAGACCGAGAATCGCGATGATATCTTGAAGATCCTTGTAGCGCTGGAGCACATTTTGCACGCCGCGGGCGACGGTGTAGTGCTCTTCCCCAACAATAGCAGGATCGAGCGCATTGGAGATCGACGCGAGGGGGTCCACCGCAGGGTAGATACCCAGCTCGGCGATCGAACGCTCGAGAACAATGGTCGAATCCAAGTGAGCGAAAGTGTTAGCCGGCGCAGGGTCGGTCAAGTCATCGGCAGGGACGTAAACCGCTTGGAAGGAAGTAATAGAACCCTTCTTGGTGGAGGTAATACGCTCCTGAAGGTTACCCATTTCCTGGGACAACGTGGGCTGATAGCCCACCGCAGACGGCGAGCGACCGAGAAGCGCGGACACCTCGGCACCAGCTTGGGAAAAACGGAAAATGTTGTCTACGAAAAGGAGCACGTCCTGGTTCTTTTCGTCGCGGAAGTACTCCGCCATAGTCAGTCCGGACAGCGCGACGCGCATACGAGCACCGGGGGGCTCATTCATCTGACCGTAAACAAGGGCCACTTTGGAGTTGGCGATATTTTCCTGATCAATAACGCCTGCGTCCGACATCTCGTGGTAAAGATCGTTACCCTCACGAGAGCGCTCACCGACACCAGCGAATACGGAGTAACCACCGTGCGCCTTGGCGATATTGTTGATCAGTTCCATGATGACGACGGTCTTTCCAACACCGGCACCCCCGAAGGCGCCGACTTTACCACCCTTGGTGAAAGGGCAAATCAGGTCGATCACCTTGATGCCGGTCTCGAGAATCTCGGCTTCGGTCGCTTGGTCGATCAACTCGGGCGGCTGGCGGTGGATTGGACGGCGTTCGTCGGTAGCGACGGGGCCTTTTTCGTCCACCGTGTCGCCAGTAACGTTGAAGATACGACCGAGAACAGCTTCACCGACAGGGACGGAGATGGGCGAACCCGTGCCCACCACTTCCATGCCACGGACTAAGCCGTCGGTCGAAGTCATGGCCACGGCACGGACGAGGCCGTCACCGAGGTGCTGCTGCACTTCGAGCGTGAGGCTCTTTGCCGCACCACTGACTTGGTAGTTGATAGTGATGGCGTCGAAAATTTCAGGGACGCTGTCAATGGGGAAGGCCGCGTCAACGACGGCGCCGATGACTTGGACGATTTTACCGTTTTTGCTCATGATAATAAGAAGAAATTAGAAGGAAGGAGGTAGAAGTTAGACCTTAGTGGGCGGAAGCGGCGGCGGCGATTTCGAGGATTTCCTGGGTGATCGCAGCTTGTCGCGCCTTGTTGTAATCAAGAGTGAGATCGTCAACGAGGCTCGATGCATTATCCGTAGCCGCCTTCATCGCAACCATGCGGGCGGAATACTCGGCGGCTCGACTCTCGAGGAGCAACTGATGAATGATGACTTTGACGTAAAGATCGGGCAACTGGGCGAGAACTTCTTCGGCAGACGGCTCGAAGACCATCTCGCGAGCGTCACTGCGAGCGCCGAGGATATTATCCTCGCCGGCGACGCGCTTCTTAAGCTGGTCAAGTACCTCGCGTAGATCAACGATGGGGAGAAGCGATTGAATGACCGGCTCTTGCACAAGCACGTTGACGAAACTCGGATAAGCGACCTCGATCGTATCGATTTCTCCACTGAGGAAGGCATCGATCATGAGCTTCAACATGGGGCGGATCTCGGAGAATGCGGCCTTATCGGACACGGTGAAGTCCGCAATCAAATCACGCTTGGAGCGGGAAATAAACTGGGTGGCTTTACGACCTACGGCGATAAACTTAGCGTCGCCCTTAACCTCATCAACAATCTTACGGAAAAGATTTGTATTGAGGGGGCCGCAAAGGCCTTTATCAGTGGAGAGAATAAGGATGCCACGGGTTTTGACCTCTCGCTTCTCGAAGAAGGGATGCGCGATGGCTGCACCGGTGAGGTCCAGCTTCTCGCCGACGGTGTCGAGTAAGTCGGCCAGGAGCAAGGCGTAAGGGCGCCCGGCCACAGCGGCGTCTTGCGCACGCTTCATCTTAGAGGACGAAACGAGCTGCATCGCACGCGTGATCTGCCGGGTGTTTTTAACCGACTTGATACGGCGGCGGATGTCGCGAAGATTAGCCATTTAACTAGAATTCAGGAGGAAGTAGTTAGAAGTTAGAAAAACTTAAGCAGAGAAGCCAGTATTCCACTCTTCGAGGGAAGACTTGAGGGCGGCTTCGGACTCGTCGCTGATCGCTTTCTCGGAACGGATAGTGTCCATAATCTTTGCACCACGGGTTTCGAGGAATTCGCGTAGGCTGCTCGTCGCCGTGACGATCTGGGCCACATCGATAGCATCGAAGTAACCGTTTTGCACCGCCCAGATTAGGGCAGACTGCACTTCAACAGGAATAGGATTGAAAGCGGTTTGCTTGAAGAGCTCGACGACGCGGGCACCACGCTCGAGTTGCGACTTGGTTTTTGCGTCCAAGTCGGAGCCAAACTGGGCGAATGCAGCGAGCTCGCGGAACTGGGCGAGCTGCAACTTCACCTTACCGGCAACCTTTTTAATCGCTTTAATCTGAGCGGCCGAACCCACACGGGAAACGGACAGACCCACGGAAACTGCGGGGCGGATACCTTGATTAAACAAATCCGTTTCGAGGAAGACCTGACCGTCGGTGATGGAAATCACATTGGTCGGAATGTAAGCAGACACGTCGCCGGCCTGTGTCTCAATAATGGGCAGCGCAGTGAGCGAACCGTTACCATTCTGTTCGTTGACTCGTGCGGAACGCTCGAGAAGGCGCGAGTGCAGGTAGAATACGTCACCCGGATACGCTTCACGACCGGAGGGGCGCTTTAAGATGAGCGAGATCTGGCGGTAAGCCACAGCCTGCTTGGAGAGGTCATCGTAAACGATGAGCGCATCCATGCCGTTGTGCATGAAGTATTCGCCCATGGACGCACCAGAAAACGGAGCGATGTATTGGTTGGCGGGATTGTCGCCAGCGGACGCGGAAACGATGATCGTGTATTCCATCGCGCCCGCCTTCTCGAGCACGTTGATCGTGCGTGCGATGTTGGAATTCTTTTGACCGACAGCGACGTAGATCGAATAAACAGGGCGAAAGCCTTCAGGGAAGCTCCCATCTTCGTTACGGTGCTGGTTATTAATCTTAGCCTGATTGATGATCGTATCGATCGCGATGGTCGTCTTACCCGTGGAGCGGTCACCAATGATAAGCTCACGCTGGCCACGACCGATGGGAATCATCGAATCGATCGCCATGATACCGGTCTGCATGGGCTGGTCGACAGACTTACGAGGGATGATACCGGGCGCGACTTGGTCGACAGGGTACATTTCCGAGCTGTTGATCGGACCCTTGCCATCGATTGGGTTACCGATGGCATCGACGACACGGCCGAGAAGACCCATGCCGACGGGGACGGAAAGCAGCTTACCGGTGGTGCTGGCTTCGTCGCCCTCCTTAAGCTTCGAATAGTCGCCGAGGATCACACAGCCGACCTCGTCTTCTTCAAGATTCAAGGCCAACCCGGTGACGCCCTGACCGAAATCGATCATTTCATTATACATGACGCCGGACAAGCCGGAGAGCTTGGCGACACCATCGGCGATGGAGACGACCTTACCCGTGTTGGACTTAACGGCACCGGCTTGGAAGCTAGCGATTTCTTTTTCGATTTGTTCGACAATTGAGCTCATGGGAAGTAGGAAAGTATTGAGGTGAAAAGATAAAAAAAGCGATTAATGGACGTTTTCGGCGAGACGTTGGAGGCGACCGGAGACGGAGGCGTCATACACATCGTCGCCCACACGGACACGCACACCGGCGATCAATGAAGGATCGATTTTCACCTCGGCGCTGACGGGGCGACCGTAGAGGGCGGTGTATTTTGCAGAGATCGCTTGCAATGCGTCTGGACTCAAGCTGCCAGGAGTTGAGACAACGGCGGTCTGCAGAGCAATCTCTCGGCGAAGATAGCTTAGGTAGGCCTTGAGAACCAGCAGATGGTTGCGTTGCACCACACGCTTGAGACCCGCAATTACTTCGCCGACGCCGGCCTCGGTGACAACCCCTTGGGCATCCTTGGAAAGCTCGACGAGTTTCTTGGCCAATTGGGTGATCTTTTTGTCGCGTTTCATCTAGTTTAAATTAAAGGTGCTTAACTGTCGGCGTTGGCCAGTTCTTTGGCAGCAGACTCGGAGAAGGAGCTCTTCTCGACATCCGACAGGTCGCGGGACAGGACTTTCGAAGAAGTGGCCACAACCAGACGGGCGACTTCCTGGCGAACGTCGGACAGCATTTTCTGGCGCTCCAGCTCAGTCGCTTCGCTGGCTTTACGAATAATCGCCTCGGCTTGGGCAGCCGCCTCTTGCGTCCTACTTTCGATCATCTCCTTCGATTGCTCGCGTGCTTCAGTGAGAATCTTTTGCGCATCGATTGCAGCTTGCTTCACTTTCTCCGCACGCTCGCGCTCGGCCTCGGCCAGCTGGGTCTTCATTTCTTCAGCGTATTGAAGGCCATCGGCGATCTTTTGCTGGCGCTCGTCGAGCGTCGCCGCGATGGGCTTCACCGCGAGGTAATACAGTGCGAGGGCAACCAAGCAGAAGTTGATCATCTGCGCGATCAGAGTCGCCCAAGTAACGCCGAACTTGCCGGCGATTTCGGTAACGACGCCACCTTCTTGATGAGGACTCTTCTCGGCATGAGCGACATCAGGGGAGGTATGCTCAGCGACTACGTGCATCTTTTCCTCAAGATGGGACGCTGAGGTCGCATCATCAGCGGCAACGAGACCAAGCGGAAGTAAAAGTGCGGTGAGCAGCGTGATGAATATGGCCTTCATAGAGGTGGATTTTTTATTTGAAAGAGTCAGAAAAAGCCGGCGATCCGAAGATCGCCGGCAAAGACTGGGCAACCAGACTAGCCAAGGAAGATGGCGAAGAAGACGATCGCTTCGGCGAAAGCCATAGCGATAATCGACTGAACGAGCACTTTGGTGGCAGCTTCTGGGTTGCGGCCTACGGATTCGCAAGCCTTGAGGCCGATAAGGCCAATACCAACAGGCACTGCGAGAGCGGCTGCGGCTACGTGAATTTTTCCGGTGATTTCTGCGAGGATGTCGAACATAATATGTATCGTTGATGTTGGTGTTTAGTGGTTTTCTGCGTCGTTCACGATTTACTACATGATCCCGAGCGCGGAAATTATCTTAAAATTAGTGGGCGTGGTCTTCGTCGTGGTTTGTCATCAGTCCGATATAAATGGCCACTAGGAGCGTAAAGATAAGTGCTTGGACGACGCCGACGAGCACTTCGTAAAAATAGAATGGAATCGGAACGATATAAGGCGCCATGCCCGTCATACTGGTCAGCAGGTTCTCGCCGCCGAAAACATTACCGAAGAGACGGAAGGAAAGCGAAACCGGACGGAACGCGATCGAGACCACTTCAATCACGCCGACCAAAAGGAAGATCGGTATAAGCATGAAGTAAATGAATGCAGGCGTCTCTTTTTTATCTGCTTTGTTGCCGAAGAGTTCCCAGACGAAAAACTTGGGACCCGCGACCTTGAGTGAAATAAACAACCAGGCAATCATAGCGACGAGAGCCATACCGAAAGTTGCGTTTAAGTCGGCGTTGGCCGGACGCATCCAATACTTCAGGTGGCCATGATCATCGTAAAAACCAAACGCGCCGACACCTGGGATCAGCCCGCTCCAGTTGTGGATAAGAATGAAGAGGAAGAGACCTATCAATAGCGGAAAGGTCATGGGGAAGGCTTTTTTACCTACGATCGGCTCTAGCAAACCTTTGAGACCGTCGATCAGATTCTCAATCACCGCCTGCCCTTTGCCGGGTATCATTTTCGGCTTACCCACGCTGAAACGAATGACCAAAATTAGGAGGATCGAAATCGCCCACGTGGTTACGATAGAGTTGGTGAGAGGTAGGCCGAAGACCTCCGTCAACTTGTACGGAGAGGGGCTCACCCCATCTGCCGCATGCAGTGCGGAAGTGGTTCCAGAGAGAAATAGGACTGTTAATAGTAGCTTGTTCACGAAGAACTAGGATAAAAATAAAAGCCGCGGCTAAACCACGGGAAGCGCATTTGATGGAGACCCATTCTCAGTGCGTCAACCCCTGATTTACACTTAATCGCCCAAGATTAGAAATCCTTATAAGGCTCATAAATCTTATCGATCTTTCTAAACTTGCCAAGGCATCAGAGATCTCGAAATTAAAGGGAATGGCAGAGCTCACCAATATAACAGACCGCATCTCTCACTTGCGCGACCGCAAAGGAGGCTCGGCCGTCTTACAACAAGAAGACCGACAGAGTCGGCCGCCGAATAAGCCACGGAAACGCTCACTCGAAAGGCGATTTGCCACCGATTATTTCATGATGTTCGTGTATGCCCTACTCGCGGTCGCCGTTTTCACCCAGTTCGTGCTCATTGCGTGGCTGGATATCGTCTAAGCGGAAGCACCGCGTTGAACCGATCGAGCACAGCAGGCGAACCAGATCGATACCAAGTTGCGCAGCGATGAACCCTACTAAATACGCTTGGCGACAACCGAGAAAAACTCATCCATTAGGCTCTGGAAATAGGTTTCGCTCTCATAAGGCCAGGGAGCAGATTCGTCGACCTGCCACTCAGCGTGTTCATTGAGACACTCGACCGTCCAATCGTAATAGGGTCGATCGTCGGAACGAAAGCAAAACTCCCCTCCCCGATCCGTACGGCCGGCGACTTCACTCAAGAAGCCCGGTTGCACCATACGACGACGATGATGACGCGCCTTTGGCCAAGGATCTGGAAAAAGCAGTACTGTGCGCTCGAACGAAATCGATTTTGGCAACACTTCGAGAAATTCGCCAAGCTCCGCTTTATAAAAGTGCAGGTTCTTCAAACCCCGCTTGGCTTTCTTGTCGTTACCCTTGCGGATACGCCACGAGATCAGGTCAATTCCCACGCAGAGGGTTTCAGGGTTGGCTTCGGCAAAATCGGTCAACCAGTGGCCGTGACCACAACCAGCCTCAAAAAGTATACGGTGCACTCCAACGAGATCCGACTCGATCGCAGCGCGGAGGTCTTCTTTACGCTGCGCCTGCTTGGCCAGTTCACGGGCATGGGCTTCAGTAATTTGATGCATTTTGCTAAGGATCTGATAAAAAGTAGGAAAAGTCGGTGCGGCGATGCCATTCGTGGCTACTATAGCTTCTAAAATCCGAGCCCCGGCATAGGGCGGCTGAAGTCGCCGCTGCCGCCAATAAAAAACCGCCGAATGGCTCCGGCGGTTATAAAGAATGAACAGGTATCAACTACGCTTCTTCGCCGTTGTCACCGATCGCTTCAACAGGGCAGCCTTCAAGAGCTTCCACGCAGAGGTCGATCTCCTCCTGGGAAGTCGGCTGCTTATAGACGTAGGAATAACCTCCGTCTTCATTGCGTGTGAAGTTATCCGGAGCGGTTTCACGGCATAAGTCACAGTCAATGCATTGCTCATCGACATAGAACTTGCCCTTTACGTTTTCCGGCCATTTTTCATCTAATTCTGCCATAGAAACGAAAATTCTCCTTTTTACCGGAGAGTCAAGCGGGAAGCGGTCGCAAACGGTCAGGTTTCAATAGTCTGACTGCGCCCTTGAATTCTGGTAATATATCCTCACACTGCCGCGCTCACTTTGAAACTGACAGTGCTCATGGCTGTCGATACAGCCACACATTTTACAGAACTATGACCAAGCAAAAACAAGACATCTCTGAAGAACACGAAGAGCACTCCGGCGAGCAGGTCGCAGGACCAGTGACTGAAGAAGCGACTGGCACCGAGGAGTCAACCCCGGCTGAGCCCGAACTGAGCGAACTGGAAAAAGCGCAGAACGAAGCTGCGGAAATGAAAGCCCGCTACCTACGCGCGGTTGCCGACCTGGAAAACTACCGCAAGCGTATCGCCCGTGAAAAGCAGGACATCATCCGGAGCGCCGCCGCCAACGTAGTGGAATCGCTCCTCCCCGTCCTTGATAACATGAAGCTTGGGCTGCAAGCCGCCGAGAACCACCCCGAGGCCAAAGATGTGACATTTGGTTTTAAAATGGTCGACGACCAACTCAAGAAATCCCTCGCCGAACAAGGCCTGCAGGAACTGATCCCCGACGGCGAGAGCTTCGACCCCAATCACCACGAGTGCATCGCACACCAACCCTCCGAGGAGGTCGCCGAGGATCACATCATCCAAACAGTGCGCGCCGGTTACCGACTCAACGACCGCCTTATACGTGCGGCTAACGTCATCGTGTCGAGCGGCCCCGTAAAGGAAGAGAGCTAAACCAATATGGCGAACGATTATTACGAACTCCTCGGCGTCGCACGCGACGCCTCTGAGGCCGACCTGAAAAAGGCTTACCGCAAGCTCGCGGTGAAATATCACCCAGACAAAAATCCGGGTGACGCCACAGCAGAAGCCAAATTCAAAGAAATATCCGAGGCCTACGACGTGCTCAAGGACGCTGATAAGCGCGCCGCATACGACCGCTACGGTCACGCCGCGTTCAAGCAAGGCGGCATGGGCAACGCAGGTGGCGGCAGGGGCGGCATGGGGGGGCACGACCCCTTCGATATTTTCCGCGAAGCCTTCGGCGGTGGCGGAGGCGGCGGTATCTTCGAAGAATTCTTTGGTGGTGGAGGGGGTAGCCGCGCATCCGGGGGCGCAGAACACGGTGCCGACCTGAGATACGACTTAGAAATTTCGCTTGAAGAAGCAGCCAAGGGGACGGAGAAAGAAATTCGTTATCGCCGCCCAGTATCGTGTAAGAAGTGCGGCGGTTCCGGTGCAGAACCAGGCTCCAGAAAGGTGACCTGCCCAACCTGTGGTGGCGCCGGTCAAGTCACTTCGAATCGCGGCTTTATAAGTTTCCGCCAGGTCTGCCCGAGCTGCCAGGGTGCCGGCCAAACGATCGAGAAGCCCTGCTCCGACTGCAGGGGCGAAGGTCGTGTGATGGACAGTAGCACAGTCAAAGTGCGCATCCCCGCTGGCGTCGCCACCGGCTCGAAGCTCCGCTCGGCGGGCAAAGGCGAGGCTGGCCACATGGGTGGCCAGGCAGGCGACCTCTATATCATTATTCACGTTAAGGACCACGAACTTTTTGAGCGCCACGACAACGATCTCTTCTGCGAAGTGCCGATCAAGTTTACACTCGCGGCGCTCGGGGGCTCTATCAGCGTGCCCACCCTCTTTGGGAAGGGATCTCTAAAGATCCCCGCAGGTACGCAAACCGGCACGACTTTCCGCCTGCGTGAGCAAGGCATCCCTGCCCTGCGCGGGGGCCGCAAAGGCGACCTCCTCATACGCGTACAGGTGGAAGTTCCGACCAAGCTAACTAGTGACCAAAAAGCCAAACTCGAAGATTACGCGGAAGCCTGCGGCGACCCCGCCAACCCCGTGAGCGAGCCCTTCGTCGAGAAAGCGAAGAAGTTCTTCCGTTAGTTTCAGGGTATTGGCATTTCTAAAACCAAGCGTTTCAAAACTATGTCCTACCCTATTGTCATACTCGGCTCCGGCCGTGGCACCAACGCAGAAGCACTGCTCAAATCCGAATCAAAAAAGAAACTCGGCGCAGCCAAAATCGCCGCCGTGATCAGCGACCAGGAAGATGCGGGCATTCTCGCCCTCGGACAGAAGTATATGGTGCCCGCAATCTACATTGATCCAGGCAAAAAAGGCGCCCGCCTGAACGACAAAGCCGAGCAGGCCTACATAGAGCGCATCCAGAGCTTCTCACCGAAGCTGATCGTGCTGGCCGGCTTCATGCGTATACTCAAGCGCCCCTTCATTGAAGCCTTCGAAGGCCGCATCATCAACCTCCATCCTAGCCTCCTGCCCAGCTTCCCCGGCATGGGCGGCATACAACAGGCCTTTGAGCACGGCGTAAAAGTAACAGGCTGCACGGTGCACTGGGTGACCCCCGACCTCGACGCGGGACCCATCATCGATCAGAAGGAAATCCGTATCGAAGATTCCGATACACTCGAAATATTAACAAAGAAGGTCCACATCGCCGAGCATGCGTTACTGCCCGACGTAGTCACCCGACTCAGCAAAGGGGAGATCAAACCTCTAGCAGCTTAAAGAAAGTAGAACCGCACCCATGAGCAAGCAAGTCGAACTCCGCACCCGAATTCCAGACGAACTCGTCGAACGTCTCGACGGCTATTTCTTCGAGACAGAATCCGCCCACTGGGGGATCATGCAAAAGGAAATTCATGATCCCTATGATGTCTTTGGTATCTTTCCCGACTCAGAAACCGCCCACAAAGAGCTGGCGATTCTGCGGGAAGAGTTCCCGAACCTACCGGAGAACTTTGTCGAAACCGCAATTATCGATACCGACTGGCAGAATGCTTACAAGGAATTCGTCAAACCCTGGAGTGACCGCCGGCTCCAGTGGATCCCGCTTTGGGAGCGCGAACAGATAACCATCCCTGAAGGCAGTGTTGTGGTCTACCTCGATGCTGGTATGGCTTTTGGCACTGGCAGCCACGAGACGACGCGCCTCTGCGCCCGCCGCCTCCTCGACTACATCGAGGCGCACCCCGAGGGACTCGCCTGCCAAGATTTGATCGACGCCGGTTGCGGCTCGGGCGTGCTCGCCTTATCCGCCTCCGCACTCGGTTTTAAAAAAATCTACGCTTTCGACTTCGACCCTGAAGCCATCACAGTCTGCCACAGCAACTCCAAAGAGAATGCCCACCTGATCCAGCCCGAGTTCGCCATTGCCGACTTGGAAAAAGGCTTCGCAGGTGGCCGCCAGGGCGACCTCGTACTCGCCAACATCCAGACCGATGTGCTCCTTCCACACAGCGATCCACTGATCCACGGAGTCAAAGCCGGCGGCACCCTCGCGCTAAGCGGCATCCTAACGAAGGAATTAGAGCAAGTGCGCGCACACTACGCTGCACAATTCGCCATTCAGCGCCCCGAGGTGCAGATATCGATCGACAGTCGTCAGGACGGCGAATGGGGCGATCTGCTGTTTACCTTGTTGTAATCTGACTCCACCCGATTAAGATCTTGCCGCGATTCCGTGCTTGCGGAATAAAAGAAGACTCTCACATAATACGGAACAATGCATAGTATAGGGGAACGATTGGAAGAAGCACGTAAGCGCAAAGGTATTTCGCTGCGCGAAGCCGCGGAGTCGACTAAGATCCGCAGCGACTTCCTCGGCTATATCGAGCAGAACAAAATGGATTTCGACCTTCCCGAGATCTACAAGCGCGGTTTTCTTAAGAATTATGCCCGCTTCCTGAAGTTGGATGTCGATAAAATCATGACCGACTACAACTCTCAGCAGTTGAGTAATTCCCGCTTAGGTAAGAAAGGGGGTGCCGAATTATTCGGGCAGATGGAGATCAAAAAGCCCGCAGCTGAAGCAGGCAACCACGGCCAACCCGAAGAGCCGGCAGCCTATGGTCGCATCGCAGCCAAAAAACCAAATCGCGGCAATGAATCGGATAGCAGTGAAGAGGATGAGGCAGATAAAACTTTTTACATGAAGGTTGGCCTCATCTTCGTGGGCACTTTAGCCCTGGTTTTCGTTGTTTTCGGACTCATCTGGGCAATCCTCGGCAGCGGCGATTCTAAGGTCTCCGGCGACGGTCCGGATCTACGCGAGCCTGCAGAGATCACGGAGCCCGCTGATTCCACTATGCCTGCTTCAGCTGATGACAAGCGCATCACTCTGATTGCCAGCGGCAATGTCTACGTGCTGGTCAAACAGCAGTCTGATAATCAGGAACTGCTACGCAAAACAATGAGTGACGGTGAACGCGTGACTCTGGAAAAAGACGGTGCGGTCGACATCCTTTTCACGGCCGGCGAAAATCTCCTTATCGAACACGCGGGCGAGCGCCTCCGCCCGAGCACTTCCGGCACGGCCAAGATAACAATCCGGTAAGCTGCCTGCCTCGCGTCCCGACAAAGCAAGGCAAGTAGCGTTGCCGCGATAAAGGTTTCGCCAAGCTGAGTGGCTAGCGGATCAAAGACTTAAAGTCTTCGAAATGCCCCGTAAAGCCGCCGGGCACTCCCTTATTAATGACAGCAACGGCATCATGCGAGTGGAGAGATTCGAGGTGAGCGCAGGCGACCTGGAAGTCAACGATCTTTGGCTCGTTGTCGAGTTGTTCGTGCAATAGACGTGCGGCGTCTTCTACGAATTTGGTAAAAGCACCGTTCATCTCGGCGAAGGCTTGCTCGTCCTCGCGTTTGACCATGACTTGGGTCTCAGTCTGCAGTGCCTCAAGGCAGAGCTCTTGGATGCGCTCGATACTGAGGTGGGCCCCCTCCGCGACTTCGACGCTGATGCGCGCAGTGCTGCGTTGTGAGTGCGGGATACCGTAGACATCACGGCTCTCACGGGCGTGCTCCGAAAGCTCGGATGAGCAAGGGCAGGCCGAAGAATAGACGAAGTCGAAGTGAATGTATTTGCGGAAACGATTGAGCTCGTCGATGCGCCCCTCGAAAGCAGAGCGGTAGTATTGCCAGCCCTCCAAGCCACTACGCAGACTGGGCTTGAGGACTGGATACTCGAAAGAAAGCTTCAGCTGGGCGCGGTGCGCCTGGATTTCCGCCTTGTATTGAAGGAGGATTTCCTTGAGCACATCAGGCGTAAAGATGCGATCTTGATATGTATAAAAGACCCGCATGATGCGGGACATATTGATCCCCTTTTGATTCGCCTCTAAAGAGACCGTACCCGTGACGGACGTTTCTAAAGTCAGGGTATCCGAACTCGGAGTAATATAGCGCAAAGGAATGCGGAAATTCGAGATCCCCACTTTCAGGATAGGGACATTCGCTCCGAAAATTTGCTGCGAATCCGCATTCTGCATATCGGGCAGCGCCGCGCGATACTCGTCGGTCAAAACGAAGTCGCGGTCGTAGACCTTGCTCAGCTTGGAAGCAGAACTAGCTACCTGATTGGGCGGTGTGTGACTGGATTCGGATTTCATTTAATTTAAGATCGATTCAACGGCGCAAGCTTTTGGATGTAACTTATTGCCTTAGAACGGGGAAAGCGCAAGCTCACGGCTTCATTCTAGGAGGGCAGGAGCAAAAATACCAATCCGCCTGGTGGCAAGCGCGTAAAAAGGCTTTGCCGCGCAGCCCTAGATGGCTCAATTTGCGGCGAATGTCGGGCGAATTTCAGATTTTAGGCTCTAGTAGTGGAGGTAACTGCGCACTTTTAAGCACTGGGCACAGCAAGGTGCTCGTCGATGTGGGCTTCTCGGCCAAACGTATCGGCAGCTTACTGGAAGCAGTCGGCGAATCGCTGGATGCCATCGACGCGGTCTTTCTAACCCACGAACACAGCGACCACGCCCAAGGCATCCGCGGGCTCGCCAAGCGGGCGGATCTCCCCGTCTTCGCCAACCGTGACACAGCCGAAGCGGTGCAAGCCAAGCTTTCCAAACCAGTCAACTGGCAAGTCTTTCAAACGGGAACGAACTTCAGCTTCCGCGATCTGCGGATACGTTCGTTCGCCCTTCCCCACGATGCATACGATCCAGTCGGTTTCACTTTTAACTGGGGCGAAGTCGGTGACCTCTTTAGCCCACCCCGCAGTCTCGCTTGGGTCACTGACCTAGGTTATGTGCCGGAACATGTGCGGGAACACATTCGGAACGTACAGACTCTCGTCATTGAGGCCAACTACGACGAAGACCTGCTGGAACGCGACGAGCGCCGCCCCTGGTCGACCAAGCAGCGCATCCGCGGGCGACACGGCCACTTATCGAATCATGCGGCCTACGAACTCGTCGAAGAGCTCTCCAAAAACAGCATTCTAGAAAAAGTCTATTTGGCGCACTTGAGTAAAGATTGCAATCAAGTCGACCTAGTACGTGATAAATTTGCCTGCCTGCAAAAACTCCTTCGTATAGACGTTATTGACCCAGAATGCGGCATCACATCTGCTAGCGTCCAACTCAGTAACTGAAAATTTCACATGCAACAAAAAGCTCATAAAACTAAAATAATCTTCACCATCGGCCCCGCCACTCAGGACGAAGCAACCTTGGAGAAAATGATCAAAGCTGGCGTTGATATTTGCCGGATCAATATGGCACACGCCGATCACGACTGGTCGCGTGAGATCATACAGCGCGTGCGCAAAGTTTGCGATCAGGTCGGTCGACATATCGCGATCATGATGGATGTGAAAGGGCCTGAAATACGCACTGGCGATGTACCCGAAACCTTCGAACTGGTGAAGGATGAACTCTTTGAATTCACATATGGGCAGGGAATCGGCAGCACCGGCGACGACGGGGTGCGCCGGGTCGACGTCAACTATCCCGGTTTCGCACATGACATGAACGAAGGTGACACCGTCTTGGTAGATAGCGGGCTGATACGCCTGAAAGTCATCAAAATCACTGACACGACTGTGCGCTGCAAAGTACTCATCCCGGGACCTATGGGGAACCGGCGCCATATAAACCTACCCGGCGTACGCGTAAACCTGCCAGCACTGACAAAAAAGGATCAGAGCGACGTCGACGTAGGCATCGAGCAGGCAATCGAATTCTTCGCACTTTCCTTCGTGCGCGAACCGAAGGATCTCGATGAATTCCACACTTATTTGGAAAAGCACGGATCGGATGCAAAGATTATCGCGAAAATCGAAGATCAACAAGCCATCACAAATCTAGACGCCATTATTCAGGCATCCGATGGCCTGATGGTCGCCCGAGGCGACCTAGGCATCGAGTGTCCGTTCGAAGATTTGCCGATTATACAGACTCGCGCAGTTAATAACTGTATTCAAGAGACGAAGCCAGTCATCGTCGCCACACACATGTTGGAATCTATGATCGAGTCCCCCATCCCGACTCGCGCTGAAGTAACTGACATCGCCAACGCGATTCGCGAGCAAGCCGACTGTGTAATGCTTTCAGGCGAAACCACCGTGGGTAAATATCCGGTCGAATGCGTGGAGACGATTCAACGAATCGCCCATCGAATCGAGGAAGAGGAAACGCAAGTACTTCGCAAAGACTTGGTCCTACGCCTACCTCGCTCGAAGATGCTGCGTTCAGCGGCCTACTTGGCCTCTGACTTAGAGGGCTCTTTGGTTGTCTTCACCCGAAGAGGTATTTTCGCCCAAAAACTTTCCTCACTTCGGCCCAATGTGCCGATTTATGCATTTACCGATAATCCCGTGCTGTTCAAACAGCTACTCATCATGCGCGGCGTAGAACCCTTCTTTATGGAGTTCGACCATGACCATGAGACCACTATTCAGCGGGCATTCGACCGCTTAAAACGAGGCCAATGGTCGAAAGAGGGCGACCCCATTGTAGTCATTACCAAGATGTATGCGGGAGAAAAGTTAATCGACAGCACCCAGATTCGTGCGATAAATTAATCATCAGCTGATCGGCTCGTAGATCCAATCAGCATACTTCCCACTCCCCTATGGAAAAAATTAAATCGCTCCTCCTTCCGCTTGCGCTCGTATTCGGGGCCATCGCGGTCTTTGAATTCGGCGCTCGCTATGGAGCAACCAACATGCGCGCCTATGCGATCGCCAGCGAGTTACAGTTTCCTCTACGCATCTATGCGCAAGCTCAATCCAATATGGACGCGGGCTCGGAGGAGACATTCGCTCTGTTGATCGATCATGGCATCGCGGCGGGAGCCATGCACCGAAAAATTTGGTACCTCGATAAGGAAGCTCGTGCGAATCTCGACAAGATGCTCGCGTATGCACTCTCAGTCCGTGGTGACGCCGTGGCCATGCGCTTTGCCAGTATGGAAGGCAGTGAAGAAATTCCTAAATTAAACAAGGCTAAGCTTTCGGAGATTCGAGAGGCAGTAATTGAAGCCAAAACGGAACTCATCGATCATGCACCCAGTGTTGCCGATCAAGAAGCAGCTGCGGCTAAATAAGATCGTTTTCAAAAGGCACGTCCTCTTCGTGATCACTTACTCGTCGATCAACACGAGCTTGATGGAGCCCCAGCAGTGTTGAAGTTTCCTCCAGAGCGTAAGCCGTCCAAGAAAGCGCCACAGACGGCCACAAGCGCACAAGCTCCGGAAAAAACGACAAACCAATCGCCATGGCGGGTATAGTAGCTCTGCTGGCGTAACCATCCGTCGAATTGAAAGACACTGTAGGCCCCGCCTCCCCTGAAATAAATACTGCCGTCGGCATCCAGCAGCACATCACGCACTGTTCCGTAGCTGTCGATCCAGCCACTCCAGCCACCGTTGCCTGCCCGCATCACGGGACGGCGGTTTTCCACTGCCCTGAGCACTGAGTGGGCTGCGTGCTGCTCCGCGCCTCCCTCTTCTCCATACCAGGCATTGTTCGTAGCCACGAAGAGCAAATCCGCTCCGGCGCGAGCACTCGAACGGGCGAGACCGGGAAAAACATCTTCGTAACAGACCAAGGAACCGACACGAATACTGCGCTCGCCCAAACTCAGCTCGATAAGTCCGACATCCGAGCCTGGCGCGAAACTACCCCCGATCGGCACGACTTTACGGATAAACCCAAAAGGGGGTGGCACATATTCGCCAAAGGGCACTAATTCCCGTTTAGCATAGGATTGCTCTGAAAGGCCCGTCTCCGGTTCGACGAGGAAGGTCCCATTGCTCCACTCTCCGGTCGCCGAGTCTTGAGCTAGATTCCCCATCAAAATGGGCTTAGCGATTTCATTGACCAGCCGCTCGACCCGCATCCGCATCTGCGGCGTGCCGACAATCGGCCAAGGCGTGGCCGCTTCCGGCCAAAGCATAAGATCACTTTCTAAAGTAGCCACAAATCGCGTCTGGCGTTCGAGGATCTCCAGATTTTCCAACTCGCGCTCAGAGTCCCATTTCAACTCAGGCGGTATGTAGGGCTGCACGACGGCCGCCGTCAATAAAGGATGCGCAGAATCCGGCGAGGGGAGCGCAGAAAAGAAGACGTAGATACTTAGCCCCAATGCGGACATGCCCATAGAGAGATCGGGACTGAACCAGCCCATCCACACCTGGCGCTCTTTGCGCACAAAGCGGTGGCGCAGCGTCTGTGCCACGCAGAGATTAAAAAAAATAAGCAAGAAAGAGACCCCGTATGCACCCGTCCACGCGGCGATCTGCAAAACGACCGGACGCTCCCATTGACTGAGTGAGAGGGGTGCCCAGGGGAAGCCCCACAGCAACCAGGTGCGCGCCCACTCAAGGACGACCCAAGCCCCAGCCAGTCCAGCGAATCCCAGCGCACGGAGGGGAAAGCTACGCACTGCTAAATACGGCAACAAACAGTGCGCCAATTGCAGCCAAGCCGCGAAAATCAAGCCGAGTATCCCGCTCAAGGCAATCGTCCCGAACCAAGTCACATGGCGCAGCCAGACAAGGATCGCGAACCAGGCCACCCAACCCGTGCCAATGGCAATGATCCAGAAAGCACGGCGCGACGGTTTCGTATAGAGCCAGAGCAAGAGCGGTACAAAGGCGACGTAGGCCCCCTCCGCGAACTCGAAAGGCGGAATCGAAAGCACCCAAAGCACTGCAGAGAGGAGCCCAGCGAGCAATCCAAAAACCGGGACCCCGATCGTAGGAGAAGATTGCCCCCTCGACCCACATTCTAAACTCGTGTCAAACATCTTGATCATCGAGAGCCATCCAAAGGACTTCGTCACATATCGCAATCCACTTAGGGTAAGCTTGTCCGTCTCTCGTCATTTCGCCAAACCAACTCCACGTCCCAGAATCACAATACAAAAATGGCCACGGGGTGCCATAACCGCACAAACCCTCTCTTATATCACTAGTAGTATTACGGCTTTCCCGGGCCTCTACTCGGCAACCGGAAAACCAGCCCGCTCGGGATACTGTTTAATGAATTCGAGAAAGATATCCTTGGCCACCGGGCCGGCGGTCGAGCCCCCGTGATAGCTGTCGCTGGCGCGGGTGCCCTCGACCATGACGGCGACTGCAATCTGCGGATTCTCCACAGGCGCAAAACCAATGAACCAAGCGAGATTGACCTCTTGTCCATGCGCACGAAAGTCGGCAGTTCCTGTCTTACCAGCGATGCGCAAGCCGTCGATCTGCACGAGGCGTCCCGTTCCGTTGGGACCGACGACCCGTTCCATCCCCTCCCAGAGCTCGGCACGCTGACTCAGCGTGAGACCCATCGGCTCGCCGCCGTGGTCGAGCTGCTGCGCCTCCTCACCCGTCAACGCTCGCAAGGTGGGCCGCGTGCGGGTCTCGCCGCGGGCGATGGAGGCGATCACCGTCGCCATTTGTAGCGGCGTAGCGAGAAGGAAACCCTGGCCAATCGCGGTATTGGCGGTGTCACCCGGCACCCAACCAGCCCCGACTGTTTCGCGTTTCCAGTCCTTAGTCGGGACGACAAGACGGCTGGTTTCATAGGGGACTTCGATCCCGGTCCGTTCATCGAGGCCAAAGCGCTTGGCCTCCGCACTCAATACGTCAATGCCCATCTGCAGGCCTTCCGCGTAGTAAAAGACATTACAACTGCCTTCGATGGCAGCGGCTAGGTCGACGGCCCCGTGGCCATAACGTGCATGACAACGGAAGATACGATTGCCTAACCGGAAGACGCCCTGACAGTCATGTATCGTTTGCGCGTGGATGTTGCCGTTTCGCATGCCAGCGATCGAGGTGATCAACTTAAAAGTAGATCCCGGCGGATAGGACAATTGGAGCGTGCGGTTGAGCCAAGCCCCGCGCTCGTTGATCTCGTCGAAAGTCTTGCGCGGGATGAAAGGACTCAGGTCATTCAAATCATAACTAGGGTGGCTGGCAATGGTGAGTACTTCACCAGTGCGAACATCGAGCGCAATGGCCGCGCCGGTGCGATCACCAAGCGCAGTCTCGGCAGCGAGTTGCAAATCGATATCGATGCTGGTGACCAAATCCTGCCCTTTTTTGGGGGTTTTATGGTCGAGCAGCGAATCCTGAAAACCAAGCGGGTCGACGCGCCACATCTCCCAGCCAGTTAAGCCCGAAAGAAGCTCATCAAATGAACGTTCGATACCAGTCTTGCCTCGCTTGGTCTTAAAAGTATAGGTTTTGATTCCATCGGAGGGGATTACATCAGGATCGGGGTTGACGTTTTGCACGTAGCCCAGGGTATGAGCGGCCGCGACGCCATAAGGATAGTAACGCGCCGTATCCGTATGGATCTGGATCGGCGATTGCACGGGCACTTGCTCAATCAGGCGTGCGTATTGATCTGGGGTCAGATCTTCAACCAAAACGAGTGGCAAGAGAAGTTGCTCATTAAAGTGTCGGATGATCTTGCGCGTAGAAATCGTATCGTCGCGGCTGGTAATTCGGTTGATCTGGTCGATATAGAGCTGAATGACGTTTTGACGCGCAACCCACTGAAGTTCGTTGTAGTTCGGGTTGGGCGGAGCGGTGCCTTCACGCTCAGCCTCGGGCGCGCGTTCGTAAGCTTGGATCAATCGCTCCCGTTCAGCACGGATGATCTTCGAATATTCCGAGCGAAACTCGCGGCGCAAATCGTCCAAGTATACCACCGCTGAATAGTGCGGCCGATTGCCTACGAGGAGGTTGCCCTTGCGGTCGTAGATATCGCCGCGTGGCCCCGGTTTAAGGATACGACGCTCGGTCTGTCGTTTCTCGATCTCCTGATATTTCTTATCAGCAACAAGCTGCCGCCACCCCAGCCCGACAATCAGAGTCAGCGAAGCCAACACGACGATCCAAAAGAAAAAGAGAACGCGCGGATTTTCACCGCGATGGACATCATACTGGCTCATGCTGCGCTTCGGGCGAAGAGTAGAATACTTGGTTGATGGAGATCTTTCATAGGATGGGAAAATCCTCAGGTTCTGTGTCCATATGACAGAGGGCGAAGAGCATCCGTTCAAAATTAAAAAACCAGGGAGCCACCACTAGCAGCACAAGATGAGAGGCCAGACTAGTGACAAAGACCTGAAACCAAAAGCCGAGGCTGGAGAAATTCGGAGTGCCCAATGCTAGGGTGACCAGTAATATGCAGAAAAAGTTCAATCCGTGGGCCAGCACAATCGGGTGGTAGTTGTGCTCGGCGCGGAAGCGAATTCGCATCTGGAAGACAAAAGCACCTGCACAAAGGAATCCGAGAGTAAAGAGCCCGAAAGGCGCGGGCAGCGCGGCATCGACCCACAAACCGGTCAACAAGACGCAGATAAAGTAGGACTGGTGGCGCAGATACAGCGCGGGGAAGACAAGCATGGGGCCAAGTAGGAACAGATAGATCGACCATCCCGCCAGCGCGGAATTAACCAGTAGCGTCAAGTAGAGCAGGAGCACATTCGCCCCGAATAAGAGTATGGCTCGGGGGTCAAGGAGCATCAGTCGTTTCCAGATCAATCGGATAGAGAGGAATCAGAACGGCAACCTCATTTAAGCTAAGCAGGCGGGGGTCGAGTTCGACTTTACCGGCTTGAAAGATGCCTGTGCTCCCTGGCTCCAGCCAGGGCACCCGTCCGATCATAAGTCCGGGCGGGAAGGTGCCGCCTAATCGAGTGGAGACAAGCCGTAGTGGCGCTTGTCTACTCGCGACGACATCTTGAGGGGCATCACGCACGGTACCGATAGGCTGGCCGAAGCCCCCTTGTGCTAGGCCTTGATAAATAACCGGACGCTCGTCGCCCTCAAAATTAGCGGCCATTCGGAAGTTCGGGCTAGTGATCAACTCAACCCTACTGGTAAAAGCATTGACCTCGACCACACGTCCAACGACCCCCCCGGCAAAGACCACAGCTGCACCTTCTGGGATCTGATAGTCTTTGCCCTTGCGCACGATGATATGCTGCCACCATGCGTTCAGATCGCGGCGCACGACGCGGGCCACTTCATAGCGAAACTCACGGCGACTGGGCAGATTCAGAATAGCCTCCAGGCGAGAGATCTCATTCTCCAGTGTTTCTTTGCGCTGAGCATTAAACTGGTAAAGCGATTTGGCGCGAGCCACTTCCCGACCCGCCTCGATCAACTCGACTTTGGAATGGCTCCGTCGCGCCCAGAAGCCCTCCAGATCGTCGAGATAGGACGTGGCAACCCAAGCGGGTGCTTGAAACTCAGCAAAGCTAACCTTGAGAAATGATTTGACCGTGGCCGGCACAATCCACCAAGCGGCTAGAAAGGCGGCGAGAGCAACCAACGGTTTTATTCGATCGAGGCGGAACTTCGCCACGGTACTGCGCTAGCTTTTGGGGTTACCTGTTAGGTCTTTCAGCAGAAAGGCCAGTTCGTGTAAGACCATGCCTGTGCCATTGGCGACGGCACTGAGCGGATCGTCTGCAATGACCACGGGCAGTCCGGTGGCATCGCTGAGTTGCTGGTCGAGGCCTTTTATTAAGGCACCCCCACCAGCAAGGAAAAAGCCACGGTCAACCAAATCGGCCGATAGCTCGGGTGGGCAACGCTCAAGGGCGTTGCGCACAAGGTCGACAATGGAGGCAATGGTATCCGAGAGAGCGTCGCGTATCTCCTGCGAAGTAATAGTAATCGTCTTCGGGAGTCCGGCGACAGAATCGCGGCCACGTACTTCCATGGAGATTTCCTCTTCGAGCGGGAAAGCAGAGCCTATCTTGATCTTAATTTCTTCGGCAGTGCGCTCACCAATCATCAAATTATAAGCGCGCTTCATGTAGTTGACAATCGCACTGTCAATTTCGTCCCCGCCGACACGGATACTCTTGGTATAGACTACACCCGCCAGCGAAATGATGGCGACTTCGGTCGTACCGCCACCGATATCGACGATCATATTGGCCGAGGGCTCATCAATGGGCAGGCCGACACCGATCGCCGCGGCCATGGGCTCTTCGAGCAAGACAACATCGCGCGCACCAGCGCGGATAGCAGAATCTTTGACTGCGCGGCGCTCGACCTCGGTGATCCCGGAGGGCACAGCGACGATGATGCGAGGGGCGACAAAAGTCTTTTTCCGGTTCACCTTATTGATGAAGTAGCGGAGCATCGCCTCAGTGATCTCAAAATCGGCGATCACACCGTCTTTCATGGGGCGGATGGCAGTGATATTTCCAGGCGTCCGGCCCAGCATCTTCTTGGCCTCGGAGCCGACGGCGCAAACCTTCTTAGTTGAAGAATAAATGGCGACAACGCTGGGCTCCCGAAGAACGATACCCTTCTCCTTCGCGAAAACGAGAGTATTGGCGGTGCCTAGGTCGATGCCGATGTCGTTAGAAAGAAGTCCGAACACAATAAGGTAGTTGTTAAAAGGCGGCGCAGCAACTGCGCAGGAGTGGTGGGAGTATTTCTATGAAAGCATTTGAATGTCAAACGATTACCGCAGAAGACTACGTATTCGTAGCGTCTGGGCTCTCTCTGGCCTGCGCCTCCCCCGAAGACGAAGAGGAATGAGGCGTACCTTAGAGGCATTTTAGCCCCACATTACGCTTCCGCACCCCACTACCCGACCAGCTTGAAGAAGACGCGTTTGCCCGCTTGGAAGATGCGTTCGCCTTGAAGCGGCATGAGCTCGAGATTAGGATCACTCTGTTTTTCTCCGTCGATTTTTACACCGCCCTGTTGGACGAGTCGGCGGACAGCGCCCTTGCTATCGAAGAGTTCGGACTGTGCCATAATCTCGAAAAGCGGTGCGCTGACAGCATCACCGACCAGATCGTTCCAAGTGAAGCTGGGCATATTATCGGGAACTTTGTTTTTAGAAAAGACCTGCTCGAACTGCTCCAATTCGTGTTTGGCCGCTTTCATTGAGTGGAATTGGCCGACGAGGGAGGAGGCTAGGCTCTTCTTCGCTTGCATCGGGTGCCCGCCCTTGAGCTTTTCAATTTTTTCAGCGGGTAGCTCCAACAACAGGCGATAATAGTCCCACATGGTTTCGTCGCTGATCGACATAATTTTCCCGAACATCTCCTTGGGACTATCGGTAAAGGCGATGAAGTTATCCGCGCTTTTTGACATTTTTTTCGTGCCGTCGAGACCGACGAGTAGCGGCATCGTAATGACCGCTTGCTCTTGCTTACCTGCGTCCTTCTGCAGGGCGCGGCCGACGAGCATATTAAAGAGCTGGTCAGTGCCGCCGATTTCGACATCGGCATTGAGAACGAGCGAGTCATAGCCCTGGATAAGGGGGTATAGGAACTCAATAATAGAGATCGGCGCTTGGCTGGCGTAGCGCTTGGCGAAGTCGTCGCGCTCCAGCATGCGGGCCACCGTCATTTTGCGAGAGAGTTTGAGACAGTCCTCAAAGCTCATCGCATCGAACCACTCGCTATTGTAAAACACGGTCGTTTTTTCCTGATCGAGGATCTTGAAGGCTTGGTCGAGATAGGTCTGCGCATTGTCCACGATCTCCTCCTTGGTCAGGACAGGGCGCGTGCTGGAGCGGCCGGACGGGTCGCCGATCAAAGTGGTGAAATCACCAATAATGAGGAGTGCCTCGTGCCCGAGATCCTGGAACTGGCGCAGCTTGTTGAAGACCACAAGGTGGCCGAAGGTCAGGTCCGGGCGGGTCGGATCGACACCGAGCTTAACGCGCAAAGGCTTGCTGCCGTGCAGGCGGTCTTCGAGTTCAGCCTCGCCGATGACGGCCTCGGCATTGGTGCGGATGGTGTTGATCAGGCTCATGAGAAATCAGTGGAAGCCATTAAATTGAGTGCATCCCCGTGGCCGTAAAGGATAAAAGCAAAGCAGCCAAGGCTCCGATTGATCGCTGGGGACAGAGAATCAAGGAGGCACTCACCAAAACTTGATAGTTTGACTTTGCTAAGCATTGCGACTCTAGCTTAAGCATGCTATCCACCAATCGATCCACCCCCCGCATTTTAGGCCTGAGCCTCGCCTTCTTGTTGCTCTTTTCCGTCGTATCGGCCACAGTCTCGGTACCGAATCTTTTCACTGACCATATGGTCTTACAGCGAGATTTGGAAAATCCCGTCTGGGGCAAAGCTGCTCCCGGCGAAGCCGTCACCGTTGCCATCGCAGGCCAGACGCACCGCACGACGGCGAATAACCAGGGCGAGTGGCGCATTACCCTCGATCCGTTGCCCGCTGGAGGCCCCCACGAGTTGGTCATCAGCGGCGAAAACACTCTGACCCTCTCGGACGTGCTGATCGGCGAAGTCTGGTTTTGTTCCGGTCAGTCTAATATGCAGTGGCCACTCATTAATACCAACAATGCAGAGGTGGAAATTGCTTCGGCGAACTTCCCGAAAATCCGCCTCTTGACGGTGCCAACAGTTGGCCTGCAGCAAGCACAGGATGACTTTAACGGGCAATGGGAAATTTGCTCCCCACAAACCGTGTCCGAATTTTCCGCGGTGGGCTATTTATACGGACGCAGGCTGTATAATACGCTGAACGTGCCGATCGGCCTGATCGACGACTCGTGGGGCGGGTCTGCTGCAGAAGCCTGGGTGCCCCGCGAGGTATTGGAGCAGTTCCCGCGCTATGCAGCCTACATCGCCGACCACGACAAGCGCTGCGCGGGCTACACCGACGAAGTGCATGCCCAGAAAGTTGCCGAGTGGGAAGACGCAGTGGCCGAATGGACAAAGAATGGATCCAAGGGCCGTAAACCAAGGTCTCCCAGAGACCCTCGCTATAATCAGCATCGCCCCGGAAATATCTACTACGGGATGGTCCACCCGACGATCAGCTACGGTATCCGCGGCTTCATCTGGTATCAGGGTGAATCGAACGCTGAACGAGCGATCGATTACGCGCACTTGTTCCCACTTATGATCCAGACGCTCCGAGACAAGTGGGGGCAAGGTGACTTCCCCTTCTACTGGGTGCAATTGGCGGATTTCCAAGATGAAAGCGCGGAACCACAAGACCACGGGTGGGCTTATTTGCGCGAGTCGCAGGCCAAAACCCTGGACCTTCTACCCAACACTGGGCAGGCAGTCATCATTGATGCTGGCGAAGGCCGGGACATCCACCCACGCAACAAGCAGACTGTAGCCAATCGCTTGGCGCGGATCGCACTAGCACGCGACTACGGCTTTGACATGAGCTACCAAAGTCCCCGCTTCACGGAAATGACGGTCGAAGTCGGCAAAGCGATCCTAACATTCAGCCCCCTCAGCAGCGGGGGCCTCTACGCATTTGATACCAAGGAAGTAAAGGGCTTCGCCATAGCGGGTGAGGACATGAAATTTGTCTGGGCGGATGCGAAAATCGTAGGCAAAGACCAAGTCCAGGTCTGGAGCGATGCCGTCCCTAATCCGGTCGCCGTGCGCTACGCCTGGGGGGTTAATCCTGTCTGCAACCTTTACGACCGCAACGGCCTCCCCGTCACACCCTTCCGGACCGACGACTGGTAAACGTTTTGGCCAAAGCGAAGCTTCGAACAGGCCACCCCGATAACAAAGCTAATCCAGATCGTACGATCAGCGGATCGTGATATAGGGCTCGATAGCTCGATTACAGTTGGCAGAGGCAACGAAGGTGTCGCGATCCTCACTACTGTGGAAAAGATAAAGCGCATAACCGCCCCAGCCGCCACCCGAGTATTTACGCCCGATGCAACCTTCCACTTCGGGTAAAGGGCGCATCCCTTCCTTGAGTTGCATTTCGTAGCTGAGACTGACGGCTTCTCCGAGTTTCGTCAGATTGGCTTCAATGACGGCCTCTTTGGCCCGACGACCGGCGGCCTTGATCAGATCATAGTCACGGTCATTGTCGGCGTTCGAGGGTGTGTCGTGTGGAATATTAGTATAATGCAATGCCATATGCCCGTGAAGGAAATCGCCGTTGCGTTTAAAGTGGAGTACGGGCTTTTCGCCGCTTCGCCAAACACACAGGCCAGTTTCGCGGATAATCGCGGGATCCTGCCAGCCCACTCCAAGATTGAGTTCGCTTTCGACCCCATCGTTGCCGTTAAGCAACGCCCAGGCCCCGCTCCCGCCGAGGCCCGATTGTTGCTCGTAGCACCAATTGGTCAATGAAACGAGCGGCGAGATGGCACAGTTGACAATAAAGGCTCCCTTCCGGGCGTAGCGGGGGACGTCAAGCCAGCCACCGGCAAAATCAACACGCAGGGGAGCATATGCGGGCGTGCGTATATTGCGCACGATGGACGTAGTGGACACTGGGGTGAATTGAGGCGGCGTCTTGGGTAAGACGATATATTCGGCACCGACCTCTGCACAAAGTGCGCGTTTCGCCTCGGCATACTGGTCATCTTCAGTCACTGCGAGTATGTCCGGCTTGATGCTGAGAAAGTGATTTTTGAAATCGAGGCCTAATTCGCTGCAATCACCGATCACGACTTGGTCGACGATATCAAGCGCGGTCATCAAGGCGAGCTTGTGATCCTGCGGGATGGAAGAGCGCCGCTTTTTGTGCTCCCAGAGCACATTATCCGAAGCAAAACAAACGGTCAAATGATCACCGAGCGCACGGGCCTCTTTAAAAAACTGAATATGCCCCCCGTGAAGAATATCGTAACAACCGGAAATAAAGATTTTTTTCATACGTTAGAGATGACTAGATTATGTCAAGCGCCACGGCAATGCCCTGGAGAACAGAGGCAATACGAACTGCATCGTGCACATTGGTCTCACTCATGCCACCCTTTTTGAGAGCCGCTTCGTGGGCTTGGAGGCAGAGTTCGCAACCAGCCAGCGCGGCTGGGCCGATCGAAAAAAGCTCGAAGTTTTCCTTCGTCGTGGCAATGTGCTGCATGCGTTTCATGCTGAGGTTGAAAGGCATCTTGCTATAGGTATCCGCCTTCATCAAATGGCGAAAACGAAAGTAGACAGTATTCATGCCCATCAGAGCGGCGGCACCTTGCGCGTCTTTGATCGCATCGGAGCTTAAGCCAGCCGACTGCGCATCGGCGAAAACCGCATCCCTCAGTTGAGGATGGCGAATGAAATAGGCAGAAGACAGAGCAGAGCCCCAGGTTTGTTCCGCGTTGAGAGATTCACCGGAAAGAACCCGCTGGGCATTGATGGCCAGATCATAGGCTTCGGGAGAAAGTTTGGCGAGGAGTTGGCGGATGTTTTCCATAGCCATTAATTTCGCATTTGGAAACGGTGGCGACAAGGTCAAAGCGTTAAGCTTGAGACGGCCTCCAGTCGACTAAAGTTACCTGAGGATAACGGCTGTCGCGCCAGTAGTTCCAAGCGAATCGAATCGCCATATCGACAGCTTGCCCCGGCTCGGGGGGCTGGCCGAGCCGCCAGGCGATCCCGGCGATGCCCCGCTTCGAGCTAGCGCGGGCCGGCAAACGGAAGCGAAAGTTTCCTTCTCCAAAGACATCGGCCAACTCTTCGAGCACCACAGCCCGCAGGCCGAAGACCGGCTCAGCGTTACCCTGACCGAAGGGGTGCATGCGGTCGAGCTCTTCAAGCAGCGATTCGCCTAATTCGTCATGCTCCATCCAAGCCGAAATTTCGAGCGAAGGCTCAGGCAGGCCATCGGGGTAGAGGGTTTGCAGGCTTTCGATATAACATTCGGTAAAGGCGGCCACATCGACGGTCTTAAGCGAAACACCTGCCGCCATTGGATGCCCGCCCCAGTGGCCGAGCAGATGGGCGCAACGCTGGAAGACTTCGACTAGGTTAACCGAGGCTACACTGCGACCAGAGCCCTTGGCATCGTCCCCCTCAGCCCCAAGTATCACGCAGGGCTTATGAAAATGACGGCTCACGCGGCTGGCCACGATTCCGACGACCCCTGGGTGCCAATTCTCGCCAAAGAGCACAATACCGGGCGCATCGGCAAACTCAGCAGCCGCGCGCTCTTCAGCCTCTTTGGCTATGCCCCGCTCGATACTTTGCCGCTCTTTGTTCATCTCGTCGAGCTCTTGTGCAATCGTACGGCAGACAGCATAGTCGTCTTGCAAGAGAAGATTAATCGGGAGCGAAGCGTCGGCTAGGCGGCCGCTGGCGTTGATGCGTGGCGCGATTTTGAAAGAAATATCGACACTCGCCATCTCTTGGCCGCTGTCGATGCCCGCTACTTCGGCAAGTGCACGGATACCCTCACGGCCATTGGCACGCAGGTGCCGAAGTCCGAACCAGGAAAGAATGCGATTCTCCTCATGCAAGGGCACAAGGTCGGCAATGGTACCCATAGCGACCAGATCGAGGTAATCCTTCAGTTGGATGCCCTCCGCCCGAGGATCTTCGGCCTCGCGGCGGTGCTTGAGCAATCCATGGAGCAACTTAAAAACGAGGCCCGCGGTGCAGAGGTCACGCCAGGGGGCTCCTTCGGGGTCATTCACGTGTGGGTTGACAAAGATACAGTCGACAGGTGCCTGCGTCTTCGTCTGGTGGTGGTCGACGATGATGACATCGACCCCCATTTCGCGCAGATAGGCGATCGGCTCGTGCGCATTGGTTCCGCAGTCCAGTGCGATAAAGAGCGAAGGAATCTCGCCGTTGAAGACGCGATTAATCGCTTCGCGGCTGAGGCCATAGCCTTCGTCCATACGCCGTGGCACGCAGTAACGTGGCTCTAGACCGAATGTACGCAGCATACTGACGAGCTGCACGGTGCTGGTGACTCCATCAACATCGTAATCGCCAAAAACAACAACCGACTCCTTGGCCTCAATCGCCTGTTCGATCCGCTCGACCGCGGCCTCGAGGTTGGTCATCGCAAAAGGATTATCGAGTTGTGCCAAGCGCGGACGGAGGAATTCTTCGGCCTTCTCCGCCGTGGTGATCCCACGTTGCACTAGTAATTGTGAGACCACTTTCGATATACCCAGACGTTCGGCCAATGCCGAGGCCTTCGTTTCATCTATGTTGATGGCAGTCCAGAGCATCCGTTTTTTAGAAAAGGCTAAACAAGTAGGAGAGGTTCCATACCCCACCCCCAGAACAGAGGGTCGGGGCATAAAAGCCTCTCCTGCAAATGAGAAAAGGGTGATTTAATTACGCTTCTTTCTGGCTCTCCCACTCGTAGCGCTTGGGCATGAGCTGGCGCTCTTCCACGTGTCGACGGTCGCCTTTGTGCCACCAGAAGAAGACGGGGCTGGCGATAAAGATCGAGGAGAAGGTGCCAACGAGGATACCGATGATAAAGACAAATGCGAAGTCGTTGATCACACCCGCACCGAAGACATAAAGCGAAACGGCCGCCAGCAATGTGGTGATCGAAGTGAGCAAGGAGCGCGAGAAAACACGGCTGATCGCAAGGTTTATGATCGTGCGCAGATCAGTGCCTGGGTTTAGGTCGAGCTCCTCACGGATACGGTCGAAGACAACGATGGTATCATTGATCGAGTAACCGACGATCATAAGGATGGCCGCCAGCATCGGTGCCGTGAATTGTCCGCTGACGAAAAGATCGAGTTCCCCACAAATGACAAATACCCCGATCGTCATGAGCACGTCGTGGATCGTCGCAACGACCGCTCCAACACCATAGCCAACTTCGAAGCGTAGAGCCACGTAGAGCATGATGCCACCCAGAGCGCAGAGCACAGAGAGCAGCGCGTTCCACTGAATATTCTGCGAAACCGAAGCGCCAATCTGGTTGATGCCGGCCTCTTCAAGCTCGGCACTAGGGAAGGCGCTCTGTAAAATTACGAGAGTGGATCGAGCTTGATCGAAGGGCGTCTGAACTTTGAGCACCTCACGGTCCTCACCGATGAGGCTCTGGTAGAGCACTGTGACATCGCCAAGTTCTTGCTCGTCCACGACCTTCATGATGTCGCTGGTATCGACACGCTCGGAGTAGTTGACCGTCATTTCGTCACCACCGGTGAAGTCTTTACCTAAGATATTATCGTGGTGAATGACCACGCTAATGACACCAGCCAACACGAGGAGCCATGACGCGATAAATGCGGGCTTACGGAATTGGAAGAAATCGAGTTTCTTCTCGGGCAAGAGATCGAGACCGAGAACCTTGGAAACGCCGACACGGTGGACAAGGAAGTCGACCATGAAACGGGTGACCACCAGTGCGCAAAAGATCGAAGCGCAGATACCGATCGCCAACGTCACCCCGAAACCCTTAACGGGTCCCGTGCCGAGCCAGACCAGAATCGAAGCCGTAATCAAAGTCGTGACATTCGCATCGACGATGGTCGAAGTCACCTTATCGAAAGCACCGGAGGTGGCATTTTTGATACTCTTACCCGCGCGTAGTTCTTCACGCAAGCGCTCGAAGATCAGAATATTGGCATCCACTCCCATACCCAGCGTGAGGACGAGCGCAGCCACGCCGGGCAGTGTCAGGGTGGCCCCGAGGCTAGCCAATACACCGAGCACAATGATGACATTGATAATCGCCGAAACCACTGCGACCAAGCCGCCAAGGAAATAGTAAACTAGCATGAAGGCGACCACTAGGATGGCCCCCCACTTCGCGGCGCTGACCGAGCTTTCGCGTGCGTCGGCAGCCATGGTAGGACCGACTTCATACATTTCATCGACGCGAAGCTCGACGGCGAGGGGATTGTTCAGGACATTGGCCAACTCGATGGCTTCGCGTTGCGAGAAGCTGCCGGTGATCTGGGCGTTCCTCGAAAGTACCCCTTGAATCGTCGGCGCGGAATAAAGCTTGCCGTCGAGCACGATGGCAAGTGGCTCACCAACCATCCGCTCAGTGACTTGGCGGAAAGTATCAGCTCCTTCGCTGGTCATGACCAAGTTGATTTGGTAACCACCGGCTTGTGTTTGCGAGGCGAACGCATCGTCCACGATCTCACCTGTCGCTTCGGGAATCAGCTTTACGAATTGGCGGCGCTCATACACTTCGCCCGAGCGGTGGTCCTCAATCTCTTCCGCCAAAACCTCGTAGCCTATTGGATAGCGATTCTTCGGTGTAGTATCGGGCTCTAGATCCGGATGCACGCGGCGGAATTCCAGACGCGCCGGCTTCTTGACTGCGTCAATCACCTCGGGATTATCCTTAGTCGACAGACCTGCGAGCTGGATCTCAATCGCATCCTCGCCGCGAGCGCGGATGACTGGCTCGGCCACGCCCATACCGTCGAGACGCTCGGCCATAATTTCGATCGCGTCCTTCAACTGCTCAGCCTGCTCGAATTGATTGAGTTGATCTTGCTCGGACTGATCAATCTTCAGAGTCACACCGACCCCTCCCTTCAGGTCGAGGCCGAGGCGGAGCTGGCTCTGCGCAGTTTTCAGGATGTGCTTGAGCAGGATGTCGTTGCGCTTATTTTGATTCGCGATGTCGGCGACATTAATCTGCGGGAAAAATTGAGCAAAATCGATCGCCTCTTCGACACCTAAATCTCGTAGAGCAATAAAGAGTGTCGGCGATTCTGCTGCTTCGACCCGGGCTTCGGCTCGCTGGAGGAGATCCGCAAAGTCGGCCTCGTTGGCCGTGACTTGCCCGAGGATGTATTCCTCAAAGGGGCGATCTTGTAAGGGAGTGATACTCATCACACACCAAAAAATAATGGCGGCGGTGAGGAGGAATTTCCAAAGAATGTTTCCGGACATGAGTAAAAAGCTGATAGCTTGCTTGAAGGGGGGAGGAGGATAAACTACTCGGCCTCTTTGGCCGCAACCTTGCTAGCGACAAAACCTTTGCCCAGCTCGATTTTAGTATTATCGGCAATGCGGACAATGAAGCGATCGTCCTTCACATTGGTGATCGTACCGTAGACACCACCGCTGGTGATGATCTCGTCGCCGCTTTTAAGCTCACTGAGCATTTGATCGTGTGCTTTTTGGCGTTTACGTTGCGGCGCGATAATCAGGAACCACATACCCACAAAGAGCAGGATGATGGGCAGAAACTGACCGAGACCGCCACCGCCGGGAGCAGCTTGCGCGAGTGTGAAAAGAGAGAAAAGTTCAGAATTAGCCATAGCGTTTGATAGATGAAAAAACGCAGATGGAAAGGGAGTCACCCCTAAATAGCAAGTTCCTATTCGCAGAGGGCGAGGAACGGTACAATTAAATCCACAGGGGGAGACAAACTGCAGCAGCTGCCGGAACTTGTCCCGCACCTAACAGAGCGGACATACGTATGCGGCTTCCTTTAGGTGGCCGCCGCCTGACCCCGCACTTAAAATTGCACCCCGAGGAACGTCGAACATCGAACGCTCAACCTACAACATTGAAAGGATAAAAGGAGCTAAGGCGCGGGCAATTCATGATTCGCCGTTCAAGGTTGAATGTTCGATGTTCGCCAGCCCCATACGCCGAAGCAAGAGTCGCAAATGCTTGGGCGGCTCGCAGACAATCGTCGCCTTAGGATCGCCAGAAATAAGTGCCACCTCGGCCAGATGCAAGGCGAGGCCATGAAAAGCCGGGAAATTGAGCCCAGAGCGCTGTTTTTTGGGGTGTAATTCGCGCTGGGTCGGCACTTCAGCGCCGCCGTAGAGGGTGTCGCCCAGCACGGGGATCTCCAAGACCGCGGCGTGTGCCCGGACCTGGTGCGGACGGAAAAAGTACACTTTTGCCTCCCAGAGCGCCCATCCTTTAGGCGACTCGGCAATGCGGCGGAACTCCGTGAAGGCCTTTTTGCCCTTGGCCGTCGAGGGGATCATCTTCGGCTTGACGTTGTGGGGCAAGAGCGGCGCGTCGGAGCGCAGCTCCGACGCGCCGCCAGCAGGTTGTCCGGCAGCGACGAACTGAAAACGAAAAGTGCACTCGCCCGAACCGAACCGATTGCGCAGATCGGCCAGAGCGTCGCGGTTCTTAGCGAAGACTGCCACCCCGGAGATCGCGGGGTCGAGGTAGTAGATCGAGCCGAAGAGCGTGGCCCCGCGCCGCACCAACTCGGGCTTGCCCGCCTGCAGCTGCATGTTGAGCGCGGCATCCAGGTCGAGCTCGCTATCCCAGGGGTAGGCGCGCAGACCGACGCCCGCCGGCTTTTCCAGCGCGAGCCAATCGGCCGTTTCGGCAAGCACGGGAAGGCGCATAGGCGCATCGCCGAGCAAAGGCGGCGGAAAGCCGACCGCATTTTTTTTGTTCGATTTCTCAGGCACGAGCGGATTGGAAACAAAATACCCCCGGTTCGACAAGCGAAACCGAGGGCACTGTTGGGGTAGGTTCAGAAAAACTTACGCAGCCAGACGTTGGGCACAACGCGCCTTGTGACGCGCCACCTTGTTCGGGTGAACGAGGCCATTCTTCGCTGCCTTATCAAGGGCAGAGATGAAGTTGCGGGACGCAGAGGCCAACGCGTCTTTGTCGCCGGCGGCTTTAGCGGCATCAATCTTCTTAGCGAAGGTTTTGAGGCGGCTCTTGACCTGACGATTGCGCAGAGTACGGGTCTCTGTCTTACGAATGTATTTGTTTGCTGATTTAGTATTAGCCATGGCTGTAAAAAAGTTAAGAGGCGGGAAAGTGCGTGCTCGCGCTTGGGCTGTCAAGGCGTAAAAAACAGGAAAAGTGTCGATTTCGGAGTGCTATAAGCCGGATTTTGTCCGCCTCACGCCGAAGCGTTTGGCTGTGCGTTCATTTATCTATCCCGCCGAAGCGAAATTCTCACCGAAGTGAGATGCGACATACCCGGGATCGTAGGACGGGCCGCCCGATCCCCTATTTTGCCTTGCACCGGATTGGGTTTTTCCTGCCTCCTTCGTTACCTCCGGAGCGGTGAGCTTTTACCTCCCCATTTCACCCTTACCCCACGACAGGCGTGGGGCGGTATATTTTCTGTGACACTATCCGTCACGCCAAGTTACCTTGACGCGCCCCTGCTTTCACAGGGAATCCTGCCCTACGGTGTCCGGACTTTCCTCTCAATCTTGCAACCAAGCGAACGCCCACACCCCGAAATCGACACATGCAGGCTGCAACGCCGTTCCTTCAGGCGCAAGCGGTAATTTGCGATCATATCCGCTGCCAGCGACTGGCCTGTGCGATACTATATTGGAATTTGCGTGCGTGCTCGCGGATGAGAAAGGGCATGTCCCACTGTGCCTCCAGGGCAAAATCCGGTTCCAGCGCTTTACGCAGTCCAGCAAAGGAATCCTCCGCACCCTCCCCCAGCCAGTTGGCTGGGGGCGTATAGGCTTCCAGCCATGAAAAGGGCGTCGTGATAAAAAGTTGCCCGCCGGGTTTAAGCAATTCCGGCAGGCGACGCAGTAAACGTGCGGGTTCCGGCAGGCGGCAAATGAGGTTGCAGGCGATCACGAGGTCAAAGTGACCGATATCCCCGCGTATCTGCTGGGCATCGCCCTGCTCGAAACTGACTCGACTCCGTTCAATCTCCGGATCGATCTCGATCGACAACTGCGTTGTGGCCGAACCTTCGTCGAGGCGTGTTGCGGGGTGCCGACCACCAACCGCGAGGCGATGAGCCGCATCAATAAAGGCCTGTGAATAATCGATGCCGATCACCTCGCCGCAATACCGTGCGAGCTCGAATGACGAGCGCCCGACCGAACAGCCGAGATCTAAAGCACGCGCGCCATGAGGAAGCTTAGCTAGATCGGCTCCCTCCAATGCACAGCGCTTGGGAAAGTCCAGCGCATCCGTGCCCCCAAAGCCATATGGAAATTGCTCCTCTGCAGTGGCATAATGAAAGATTAAATACTGCTGGAGAAGCTCATCGGTTTCATAGGGGTTGTTTTCATCCATAGCGATCCACCAGATCAGGCCTCGACCGGCAATTCCGCTTCAAGTAAACCCACCATGTATGAGGAGGGCTTGTAGTGCTCGATGAGCACCTCTGTCTGAGCGCCCCGATACATGCGCGCTTGCTGCAGACGAATCTCAGGCGTCTTGTGCGGCGCGTAGAGCACATCGTCGTGCGAAGCATTTTTATGCTCCTTGAAGAGGTCAGGTGTAATCTTGCCCCCCAAGTGGTCGTCGCGACCAGTGGCCACGTGAATAGTGCCCAGGATTTTCTCGTCCTGAATATCACGACCGGAGAAGGGGAGCACCTGTGTACCGAAGCCAAGCTCGCCGATCGCACCAATCATGGGATCTTCTTTCAAGCGGCGATTGTGGTCTTCGATCTCCGCGTAGTCGCCATAGACGAATTGTGACTTATAAATTTTACCATCCTTTACGTGAAGTAAGCCGATGGTACTTTCATCGTATTTAAATGGGAACACACCCTCAGCACTTTCCGGCACGAAATAAACCTCACCCGCGGGCAGGTTAGCCACATCCGGCTTGCCGGGAGGGCATAGGCCATGGCTCTTTTGCGCCTCTTGCCCGTTCGTATGGAGGACGAGTGTATAGACCTTCTTCTCGACCTCGAAATCGATTTCAAAGCGGTCGGCATGGGTCAGGCCGAGACGCAGTTTTTCTGCCTCCTCACTGACAAGATCATAGTCCACCGAGAGACCGGTATCGAGAATGATTTGATTCAGCCCATGGAGAGTGGCGCCGCGGAAGCCGAATTCCTTACATTTCGCGGTCAATGGTGCGGTGGCTGAAAATGTCGATACCGTAAGGATGATGTCATATTTGGAATAAATGTCTTTATCCAAACTCAGGTGATTACCAGCTGGGTCGTAGCAATCATCTTCAATATCCAGATTGCTGCCGCCTGTCTCTTTATAGGCGTAAATTTCACCCCCTGTCCAATTCATCTCCTCAAGTACACCCGACTTGAAGCCTTTAAAGAATACTTCGTGACCGTAATTTTGAATGGAAAGGGTTTCGTCCTCGAGAAACTTGTAATCCTCGATATCGGCTGGTTTTGGCAAATCGATCAGAATGCAGACTTTCTCACCATCACCACGGCCAAAGCAAGTCGTGAGCAGACGAGTTAGGCTAAAAGAAGGAAAGGTGCGTTCGTTTGCGTCGAGTATCATGATGATTGGGCGTTGCGTAATTTAATTAATGAATAAGATTTTCATCCTGCCTAATTAGGATTATCTGTCAAAGCTTGGTTTGACTGATGTGCATAGATCAATGATATCGCTGCTCGTAATATCTCCTTACAAAAAACCTTTCATGAAGCGCGCCTTTGATATCATCTGCACCCTGCTGCTGCTCTTTGCACTCAGTCTCCCGCTAGTAATTGTAATCATTTTGCAGGCTATCCAGTTTGGCCGACCACTTTTTTTTCGGCAAACCCGTGCTGGCCAGGGAGGACGCCCCTTTGACATTCTCAAATTCCGCAGCATGCGGGAGGGTATCGGGAACGATGCCGATCGCCTCACCGCATGGGGGCGGTTTCTCCGTTCGACCAGCATCGACGAATTGCCCGAACTGTGGAATGTAATCAAGGGCGACATGAGTTTGGTGGGGCCTCGTCCACTCCCCACGCATTACCTGAATCGTTACTCCTCGGAGCAGGCCCGCCGCCACGAAGTACGCCCCGGCATCACTGGCTGGGCACAAGTCAACGGACGCAACGGACTAACCTGGGAATGCCAATTCAAGCTGGACGTCTGGTATGTCGAGCACCGTTCCTTCTTGCTCGATCTGAAAATTCTCGGTTTAACTGTTTTAACCGTGCTCCGTCGCGACAATATCACCGAAGAAGGCCTCGCCACCCGCAGTGAATTCTTTGGCCACGAAGATTAAGCCCCCATAGACTATGCCTGACCGCCACGCCATCGAAGCCCTGATACTGGATGCAGTCCGGCTACTGGCCGAAGACTTTGAGCTCAACGCTCTGAAAAGCCCGACCACCCACAGCCCGCTCTACGGCGAAGGCGGTGCCCTCGACAGCATGGCACTCGTCAACCTCATCGCTGACGTCGAAGATGCGCTCACCGAAAAATTCGGAGTTTCTGTCACACTGGCCGATGAGAAAGCGATGAGCGCCCGTCACTCACCCTACCGCAGCGTCGCTGCCCTAGTCGATGCGGTGATCGAAAGAATGCCCTCATGAAAACAATCGTCATCACTGGAACACGCAAGGGTATTGGACAAGCACTGGCCCAACACTACCTCGGCGAAGGTTGGCGCGTAGCAGGTTGCTCACGCGGCGAAGCCAGTATCAAGCATGTCAACTACCGCCACTTCGAACTCGACGTGAGCGATGAAAACGCCGTCGTTGCGATGGCGCGTACACTTCACTCCGACTATGGCCAGGTCGAAGCCTTACTTAACAACGCAGGTATCGCCTCGATGAACCACGCGCTGCTCACCCCCGCCAGTACGGTCAATCGCATCCTCCAGACGAACGTGCTCGGTACCTTTCTCTTCTGCCGTGAAATGGCTAAGCTCATGCGCAGGACGAAGACCGGCCGTATCGTAAATTTCACTACAGTTGCTCACCCTCTCAACCTTGAGGGCGAAGCCATCTATGCCGCCAGCAAAGCCGCCGTTGAAAGCCTGACCCGTATCCTAGCCCGCGAGCTGGCCGAACTGCGCATCACTGTCAACGCGATTGGCCCCACTCCGATTGAAACTGACCTTATCCGCGGCGTGCCGCAGGCCAAGATGGATGCGCTAATCGCTCGACAGGCAATCCAACGTCTGGGCGAAGTCAGAGACGTGATTAACGCCGTCGACTTTTACCTGCGCGAGGAGAGCAATTTCATCACCGGACAGGTGCTGTATCTCGGCGGTGTGTGCTAGTCATGGGTAGAAGCAAGCTAATGCAATTGGTGGCATGAAGTGGATCCATACAAAACTGCAAACCTACGCCGAGCGCACTGCTTGCTTCGAAGCTGGGCGAGCATGGACATACGCGGAGTTCATAGAACTCATCGAGCAAACCGCCGCCGATCTGCCTCGTGCCAAATCCGCGGTCATTGAAGTCCAAGCGCCGACCACAATCGAAGGCCTCGCCACCCTGCTTGCCATCGCCGAACGCGGCCAAATCGCTCTCCCGCTTCCGCTGGAAATACCGACTACCGAGTGTGCCCGCATGCGACGGATCGCCGCATCCTCCCCACTCTACGATCGGCTTGAAGGCAGTGGCCTCATACTCTTCAGCAGCGGAACGAGCGGCGAACCGAAAAGCATGCTGCATAACTTCGACGCGCTTTTAAACCGCTATCAGAGCCTCAAAAGTCGCCAGGACCGAAGCCTCTTGCTTCTCCTGATCGATCATATCGGTGGGCTAGACTCCGCCTTCCGTTGCCTCTTCTCAGGGTCGACGCTCATCGTCCCCGAGAGCCGCACGCCAGAGGCCGCAGCCACTGCCATAGCCAGGCACAAAGCCAACGTGCTCCCCGCCTCACCCACCTTCCTCAACTTAATGCTTCTCTCACATGTCGCCGAAACATACGACCTCAGTTCCGTCGAGATCATCGCCTACGGAGCGGAAGCCATGCCGCAAAAGGTTCTCCAACGCTTGGCAGTAGCTTTCCCCAAAGCGCAACTCCAGCAAAAGTTCGGCACCAGCGAAACAGGAGCGATCCGCATCAAAAGCGTCGACAAGCACAGTCTTTTTTTTCGTATCGAAGACTCAGATACAGAATGGAAAATCGTCGAAGACGAACTCTGGCTCAAAACACCGTCACGTATACTCGGCTATCTCAACGCCGCTTCGAACAACCTAGAGGCGGACGGCTGGTATGCCACCGGCGACCTCGTCGAAACCGATGAGGCCGGCAATCTCCGCATTATCGGCCGCACCAGCGCGCTTATCAATGTTGGCGGACGAAAAGTTCACCCTGCCGAAGTGGAAGCGCAACTCGATACAATTGAAGGCATCGAAGCCAGCCACGTTTACGGGGTCGGTGATCCGATTACGGGCAATAAAATCTGTGCAAAAATAGTCACCTCCTCGGATCGAGACATACGCGAGTGGAAACGTAAGATCCGGAATCATTGTCGCGGAAAGCTGTCTCCTTGGAAAATCCCTAGCCAGATCTTCTTGACTAAACATTTGAATGTGACGGACAGGTTGAAGCGATCAGATCCATAAGGTTTTACAAAGCGCCCTATGGAGCGTTTTTTTGCACCATGCATTGTAGCAGTGTTGGCTGGCCGCCCCGCTAGGTCTGACCAAGAGTTCTCGAAGGAAAAATAACTGAACCGTGCATGCGAGCGGGCGGCAAAGCCAACCCGACTACTTTTCAGCGCGTTTGCGGGCGTCGGCTTCGATCGCGGCGAGCATGCTTTGCATGATTTCCGCAGCATCGGTTTTGACCTGATCGAGTTCTTCCGGGTCGGTCACATCAGAGCGGCCGAATACGTAGAACTTAATTTTAGGCTCGGTACCGGAACCGCGGACCGCGAAACTGTAGCCGTTACCCAGCTCGAGGAAGTAAAAATCCTGCGGCGGGATGCGCTTGCCGTCGGCATCGATGATCTCATCCTTGCCGAAGTCGATGAAGCCAGAAACGCTCACCTCGCCAAAGACCTTGGGCGGATTCTCGCGGTAGGACTCGAGGATGTTTTTGATCTTCTGCGAACCGGCAGCACCCTCATAGTAGATGTTAATGGTCTTTTCTTCGTAGTATCCATGCTGCAAATACAATGCGTCCAAATACTCGGGAAAGGTCATTTCTTGAGCCTTCAAGTATGCGGCCAGTTCGCAGAACATGACAACCGCGGCATTGGCATCTTTGTCGCGCACCTTATCGCTCGCCAGATAGCCATAGCTCTCCTCACCGCCAAAGACGAAATAAGTCGAGTAATCCAGCATGAGGTCGGCCTTCGTCCAGACATCACAAGCGTCGTAATCGACGACGAGGCCCTCCTTCTCAAAAAGCGCGGCCTCCATCTCGGCCTGATAAGCAGCGAGCTTTTCGCCGATCCATTTAAAGCCGGTCAGGGTATTTATCGTCTTCAGGCCATGCCAGGTGGCGACAGCTTCCTGCATCGGGCTGGTGACGAAAGTTTTGATCAGGACGGTGTTGTCCCCACCATCTTCGGGGATAATCTCCGCATCTTTCAGGGTGGAGATACGATACTCAGCCAGCAGTGTGCCGATTTGATTGCCGGAAAGTAGCACCATTTCGCCCGCTCGACTCCGGACGGCGACGCCCATACGGTCGGCATCAGGATCCGTTGCGAGGACAACATCGGCCTTGGTTTCGTTGGCCTTAGCAATGGCCATTTCAAGAGCTTCGGCGTTCTCCGGGTTGGGCGATTTGACGGTCGGGAAACGCCCGTCCGGTTGCATCTGCTCAGGCACTTCGATGACTTCGACACCGAGTTTTTTCAACACCGGCACCGAGCTGATCGCACCGCAGCCGTGGATCGGCGAGAAAACTACCTTGGGCGACTCGTTTTTCATAACGTCGGTATCGACGACCATTTCTTCCAGCATCGAGAGGTATGGCTCGTCCGCTTTTGCATCCAGCACGATGACTGGGCTAAGATCGACGTCGAGGAACTGAGTCAGCTCCTCGAGTCCCACCTGATTAACGAGATCGACAATGCCTTCGGCGTGTGGAGAGACCACCTGTGCACCGTCCTCAAAGTAAGCTTTAAAACCATTGTCGTGCGGGGGATTATGACTGGCAGTAATGACTGCTCCACAGGTAGCTTTGAACTGGCGAACCGCGAAGCTCAACTGAGGAGTGGAGCGTGGTCCCTCGAAAATCAAGGCCTGTCCACCAAGCTTACACCAAGTCGAAGCCGCGAGCTCACAGAAGTGGCGGGAGAAGTGGCGTACATCGTGGGCGATCACAAAGCGCGGCAAATCATATCGGCCGCTGTCTTTGAGATATTTCTCCACGTAGCGGAACATACCCACGGTCGCTCGGATGAGGTTGAAATCGTTCAGCACGTTCGTACCGACCGCGGCGTGCTCGGGCGTGCCCATTTCTGAGAGCTTACCCGTCTCAGCGGCAGTCGTGATTTTACCGATCGTGCGCCCACGGATGCCCCCGGTTCCGAAGGCCATGTTTTGGTAAAAGCGGTCATTCAGCTCTTCCCATGCGCTCTTCTCGACAAGTTCGGCAATGCTGGCACCCACCCAATCGGGCAGGAAGTCGGCGTTCGCCCAAATCTTCAAATTGGCGACGGTGCTTTCCAAAAGAGAGCCCTGGGCTCCGGCGGATTCAATTTCTTCAATTAAGCGCATGGTGTGGATGTAAAATTCAAGGTGGAGTGGTGATTGACTACTTGATCACCGTGCCTTCGGTGATCGCCGGTTTAGGGTCGAGCCCGCCCCACTGGGCGACAAAGTCAGCTTCGTCAGCCGCGAAGCGTGGGCTGATTTCAAAAGTGATTTTTGGCAAACCGCTGTCGTCCGTCTCGATGCGCTCGCCGGCGGCCTTAAGCCAACGGGCAAACATGCGAAGCTGGTCTTCTTTGCAGGTCTTTGGCGAATCGACGCCATCGGCGTTTTTCACTGGGCTGAAGTCGTCTGCGCGCGAGGCTTCGATAATGACGGGGTTTTTGGCAAGAGGCAGCGCGTCGAAGACGAACATTTCGAATTTCACGCCGTTGGGCTCGTCTGGCTTGATCGTCTCTCCGCTAGCGTCGACATAAGGAATCTTTTTATCGGCGCGGTGAAAAGGAAGCTTGGCACCCTCGCCAGTGCCCCCCGCTCGGCCGATGAAGTCGCGGTCGAAAACATGGATAGCCACGCTCCCCCCGTTGAAGCGGATAAACCCATCCTCATTGGTCGCCTCCTGTAGCTCTGCGGGCATGTCACTGTATTCGACGACAAGCGCGGTGCCATATTGCATGCAGAAGTGCCCGACCTTTTCGAGCGCGTAGGCTTTGGGCACCATCTTACTGGAAAGCTCCGACTGCCCAAGGACATGGAAGCCGATGAAGGCTGGATCGATGCACTGCACGATCGGGTTGTCGACCTGGAAATAACTGACGATGTCGATGCCTTGTGCTTTCATTTTGTCGATCGCACCGGAGCGAACGAGGGCGCGCAGGGAACCGCCGTGACCGTCGGGCGTCATAGCAATTTTACCCTTTGCCGCCAGCAAGATCTTTCCCTCGCAGTCCACGGCGGGCACGAGCCCTTGGACGATGAAATGGACCGACCCGCGGTCGAGGCCGAAGTAATCTGCCGCCTCAAAAGCCGCAACAGTGGCATCGTTGTTTATCTCGCTGGTCAGGATAAACCAGGGAATCGTTACGCCGAAGCGCTCCCCGGAACGGGCGATTTTCTCGGCGAAGACCTGAAAGAGGGTCTTTTCTGTGACTGGTGTAATGGGATAGGTGCCCTTCGGGCCGTCGTAGCCGAGGCGTGTGCCCTGGCCGCCGGCTACGGTGAAGGCAGCGACGCGGCCCGCCTGGATCGCAGCCGAACCAGCATCCCATGCGGCTTTCCATTGAGCGGAATCGCCGCCCTTGCTTGGAAGCGCCTTGTAAGACGCGGGCTGGAGGCCATCGAGATTGAGCTTGGATTCGTGTGCAGCTTTGACGTGCTCTGCGACGAGGGCATCGACCTCCGCCAAATCGATCGTCTCAGCTTGAGCGACGAGCCGAGCTTGGCCGTCCGCGTCCAATTGATCGAAAAATTGAAAGACTTGCCCCTGCCCTGCTTGAGCGAAGGACTCAATGAGTGCCTTTGTGGATATTGACATAAATCTAGGGTGGAAAGCCGTGCCGAAAAAAGCAAACCCGAACGCGAGTATCCGTCAAATAGACGTCAAACGTCTCCCCTTCGTCCCCTACGGCTCTTCCGAAAAACGAAAGAGCAACTCATCCGGACGCGCGTAACCAAGCCGCTCGCGGACGACTCGCTCCAGAAACTCGGGGTCGTTGATCAAACGCGCCATGTAGGCCTCTTTTTGGGCAAACTCTTTTCGAGCTTGTATGAGCTTGGCCTCGATCCTATTTTCACGCGCTTGAAAGTTTTGGTATTCTCGATGCGTCTTTAACACGAGTCCGCCAAAAAATACGACCAACACGCACAACATGCCCATCAACATGAGCACCAAAGCACGTTCTTTTCGCTGGGCGGTTTTTTTTGACATCAGACATTCTAAAAAAGGCCATTTTTCCAGATATGGAAAGGGTATTCTACACTAAGCTATGTATCTCGAATACTTCGGATTTAAGGAAATGCCCTTTCATGTGACGCCTAATCCGCGTTTCCTCTTCCTCAGTCCCACCCACGAAGAGGCGCTCCAGCATCTCCGTTACGGAATCGAAGAAAAGAAAGGCTTCATCGTGCTAACCGGCGAAGTCGGCTGTGGAAAAACCACGCTCTGCCGCAAACTATTGGAAGAGCTGGAAAATCGCGAGGAGGTCGATACCGCGCTCCTACTCAACCCGCGCGTGTCGGAAACACAATTACTTCGCGGCATCATGAAGGAGCTGGGCGAAGAAGCCAAAGCCCGATCGAAAAACGACCTGCTCGACAAGATGAATGATGTTCTACTCGAACGCATTCACGCCGAGCGTGAGATCGTGGTCATCATCGATGAGGCACAGAACTTGTCGTTCGAAATCATGGAAATGCTGCGCATGCTCTCCAACCTGGAGACCTACGATCAAAAGCTCCTTCAGATCATACTCATCGGGCAGCCGGAGCTCAACGATAAGCTGAAAGAGGACCGCCTCCGTCAATTACGTCAGCGAGTGCTCGTGCACTACGACCTTAAACCCCTCACACCGAACGAAGTGCACCTTTACATTCTTCATCGCCTCTCTCTAGCCGGCTGCAAAGGGCCACTCCATTTTACCTCTCGGGCAATTAAGAAAATCGCAGCCGGCAGCTTGGGCATACCGCGGATGATTAATAATATTTGCGACAAATCTCTTCTCTCCACGTTCATACGCAACGACAATGAAGTCAACTACTGGGATGTGCGTAAGGCTCTTAAAGATATCAAACGGTTACATCGATAGCGATACAGTCAAGTGGTCAAGTCGTAGAGCAGTCTACTTTACGCCAATCAGACCACTTAAGAACTCAACCAATCGACCACTCAACTAATGTCCCTCATCAACCAAGCCCTGCGAAAAGCACAACGCGACCGCACCCCCAGCCGTAGGCCCCTAGGAGGCGAGCAGACGCCCACAGCCTACGCCAGTTCGACGGCCAGAGGGATGCGTCCGGCACTCGTGATAGGCCTAGTCATTGCGGTGGCTATTCTCGTGGGGCTTGTGGCCGGGCTCAGCGTCGTCATCTTCAAGGGCGATTCCACGCCGCTCACACGGGTGGCTGCTGCCCCGGCAGCGACGCCGCAAAGCGACCCCGTCGCGGAACCGCCATCGTCTGCTCCTGCGCCCGCCCCACTGGATGTACTCCCCAGTCCTCCGGCCGCAACTAGGCCGGCGGCGCCCGCCGCAAAGCCCAGTGACTTCGAAGAACTGCGCAAAGCGCGCGAGGCGACTGAAGCCGAAGCGGCCACCCCAGCCACAGCCGCTGCCCAACCGAGCGAAGACATCATTGCCTGGCTTGGTAACGCGAAACTCTCCGGCGTCCGCATCTCGGATACGGAGAGTAAAGTTATCGTCAACGGCAAGGCCTATGCGGTAGGTGACTACGTACATTACAAGCTGGGCATCAAAATTATGCTCATTCAGGAAAGGCAAGTGCTCTTCGTCGATCTCAACGGTAAGAAATACATGAAACGCCTATAAAGCGTGGCGCAAAAAAGATGAAGTATTCAAAGCGTACTCGCCCCAACTCGCAAATCAAGCCCGAGCCATCCGTCGGACCCAAGACGCCCAACTCCCAAAACCCGACAGGCAGCGAACGCAGGCTGACAAACCAAAGCTTTTATGCACCAACGCGCGCCTACCTCTGGCCTGGCCTCTTGGCCTTGGCCATTTTCACCGCTTCCGGAGCACAACAGCTCGCCACGCCCGACCTCGGCTTTCAATTCTCCAAAGATAAACTGGGGCACTTTCTGGTCTTCGGCCTACTCGCTACCGCCATCCTGCGGACACCAAAATTGCGAGATCTGCGACAACGGAGCCTACTTATGGCCGCACTCATCGCCTCGCTCTACGGCGGCTTCGACGAAGTCCGCCAATCGTTCACCCCCGGACGCAGCGTCGAACTGGCCGACTGGCTGGCCGATACGCTGGGAGCGTGGGTCGCTGTGTTAGTTTACGCACGCTGGCATAGCTATCGACGACTATTGGAGTGGAGGCCGCGAGGGGGACGCAAGGCCACCCAGACCTAGGCTACTAGCATACTGCCGCGCAAGGGAAGATTCGCTTGAAACTGAATTTCATAATTATTTCAATATCAGATGGATACTAAAGGGGTCTGCAGTTCTCAACCCACAGTCGCGGCCATCATTTCTTCACGGGCTTTTTCAGCCAGCGGAGTCGAGAGATAGCGTTCACCAAAGCTGCAACCGATGGTCACGATCATCTTGCCGGCCATTTCAGGGCGCTTGGCGAGTTGCATCGCAGCCCAAACGTTGGCTCCTGTGGAAATACCACCGAGGATGCCATCCTTCTCAGCCAGCGATTGGGCGGTGGCGAAGGCGTCTTCGTTCGAGACTTTGATAATGTCATCGATGATATCTACGTTGCAATTCTTAGGAATGAATCCGGCACCGATTCCCTGGATTTTGTGCGGGCCCGGTTGGCCACCCGAAATAACGGGGCTCGCTTCGGGCTCGACTGCAACAGTGTAGAGTTCCTTCCGGGACTTGATAACCTCGGACACGCCGGTGATAGTGCCGCCCGTGCCCACCCCTGCGACGAAGGCGTCGATCTTGCCGTCGCTCGCCGCCCAGATTTCCTCCGCCGTGGTCTGGCGGTGCGCTTCGGGATTGGCAGGGTTTTCGAATTGCTGCGGCATGAAGGCGTTCTCGCCATATTCCTCGACCAACTCACCGGCGCGGGCGATCGCACCCGGCATACCCTTGGGCCCGGGGGTCAAAACGATCTCAGCGCCCAGCATCCGAAGGAGCACGCGACGCTCGACCGACATGGTTTCCGGCATGGTCAGAATGAGCTTGTAGCCCTTGGCCGCGCAAACGAAGGCCAGGGCGATACCCGTGTTACCTGATGTCGGCTCGATCACGATGCTATTGGCATTGAGCTTACCCTCACGCTCGGCGGCCTCGATCATGGCCTTACCGATGCGATCTTTGACGCTGGCAAGGGGATTAAAAAACTCACACTTCAGGTAAATATCGGCTGCAAGACCAGCAGTAGTATTGTTTATTTTAACAAGTGGGGTGCTACCCACGGTGTCGACGATGGAGGCGTATAATTTAGTCATAATTCAGTTACGGTTAAAAAAGCAAGGTAGCTCCAGCACAAGCTGATTTCAAGCCGTGGCAACATTGTTCAGCCAAGAAATCGGGGATTCCGGCACAAAAAAACACCGCTACGCGGTGTTTTTTGAACGGATCCGCTATCGGCGACGCGGGCCGAAGCTGCGCTTAGGAGCATTTCGCTGGACTTGGGCGTTACGAAGGCGGTAGACGATTCGCGCCTTATCCAGATCATACGGGCTCATTTCCATCTTTACCGTATCACCCGTGGTGATCTTAATGAAATGCTTACGAAGTTTACCCGAGATGTGCGCGAGCACTTGGTGGCCATTGGCCAGCTCGACCCGAAACATAGTGCCCGGGAGGACGGCTACAATTTTGCCTTCAACTTCAACGTATTCTTCGCTTTGTGCTTTTGCCATAGATAATTAGGAAAGCGGCGAGACAATCGCTTTACCTCCGAAAGTCAAGGATGCTCTCACAGGTTGTGATCCGTGATCCGTGATCCGTGATAAGCGGATTCACAGTTGCGAATACGGTCACAAGCTCTTTTTTAAAAAAACATTACTATTTTTCGCATCCCGCATCCCGTATCCCGTATCCCGTATGGACTGCCCATTCGACAAGCTCTACCCATCCGAATTAAATCGCGATGCTGACTACTTTATGACTCACGCTTATAATGAAGCGATCGAAGCGTGGAAAAAAGACGAAGTGCCCATCGGCGCGGTCATTGAACACGAGGGGCGCATCATCGCCTCGGCGCACAACCAGTCCCGATCAGCCAACGACCCGACCGCACACGCAGAAATTCTCGCGATCTCGCAAGCGGCCAATACACTCGGCGACTGGCGACTCAACGAATGCACGCTCTACGTGACGAAGGAGCCCTGCCCGATGTGCTCCGGGGCACTCGTCATCGCGCGCATCGGCAAGGTCTGTTATGGGCTGCCGGATCCGAAAATGGGCTGTGTCGGCGGCGCGACTGACCTGGGTGCACTGCCTGAGAGCAACCATAAGTTTAGCTCCACTGGCGGCATCCTCGAAGAACTCAACCATGAGATACTCAAAGCCTTCTTCGAAAAAAAACGCCTGACCCGTAAGTCGATAACTTAAGGTATGATCCGCAGGAACAGATTTCATAAGCACTCGTTTGACAGGACAGGACGGACGATTCACAATCGAGGTTCTTTCAGAAAACTAAACCTAAATTACAAAACAATCATGGCACACGAACTACCAGCATTACCCTACGCATACGATGCGCTCGAACCGCATATCGATGCACGCACGATGGAAATCCACCACAGCAAGCATCACAATGCTTACATCACAAATCTAAACGCCGCGATCGCAGGCAGCGACCTCGAAAGCAAGTCGATCTGCGAATTGATCAGCGACCTCTCTGCAGTGCCCGCTGAAAAGCGCGGCGCTGTCCGCAATAACGGCGGCGGTCACGCCAACCATAGCTTTTTCTGGACGATTCTCAGTCCGAACGGCGGGGGCGCCCCGACTGGCGAATTAGCCGCAGCGATCGACGCTGAACTCGGCGGAATCGATGCCTTTAAAGAGGCATTTGCTAAAGCAGGTGCCACACGTTTCGGCTCGGGTTGGGCTTGGCTTGTCGTCAAAGCAGACGGCTCACTCGCCGTCACGTCGACTCCCAACCAAGATAGCCCTTGCATGAAGGGCGTGGCTGAAGTCGAAGGCAAGCCCGTCATCGGCCTCGATGTCTGGGAGCACGCCTACTACCTAAAATATCAGAATCTTCGCCCTAAATACATCGAGGCTTTCTGGAACGTAGTCGACTGGAACGCGGCCGGGGAAAACTATAAGAACGCCAAGGCCTAAGGCTCGAACTAAGAAGTTACTGACTGTGCAGTCAGTTGGCTGTAGTCTTCACAAGAGCCGTCCCATCCTGGGGCGGCTTTTTTTCGGCTGATTCAAGATCACTCGCCGTTCCAACAAAGTCCAGCGCGAGACCTTCGCCCTCGGCTAATACTTTCATCCACGCTTCGACGCCGACCACCAGTGGTATTAGACATGTCTCCAGCCGGGGGTAGACTGCACAAAATGCAAACGCCCGCTGAAGCCCCCTCGGAGCGCCCATACCTGGTTCCAAGGGCAAGCCTAAGATAGCCTAAATACGTTTCAGCCAATAGCCCACAGAATGCCATCGATACGGTCTAGATCTTCGGCTTCTCAAAGAGTGAGTCGAAGAGCCCCACATTCGCCCGCACCTTATTAATACATACACTTTGGAAGAAGTTACCGTCGCGCTCAAATCGCGCCGTCTTCGCCAACCAGACACCGCGGATTTGCTCAAAATCCGAAAAGTAAATTTCCTCTAAATACTCCCTCCCCGCTTCCGACGAAGCCTTCCGACGGAGCTTGACCTCTTGAAAATGTTCTGTGCCGATCCATAGCCGTTCATAAGGCAAATCCGCCGCTTCACTAATGACTATCTCGAATGCCGGCTTGCCTTCAATTTCGACCTCAGACACGACCTCGAGCCACTCTGATCGACCACGCAAGTGGTAGAAAATGCCGTCCATACCAGCTTCAAACTTTGCTTTTTCAGATGCGTCCACGTCCAATTCGACCAGTCGAGTAGCTTCCCCACGACGCGACAACAACTCAAAGCCCCTACGCCCATCAAACACAGTCAACTGCGACCCCTGAGGGAGATCGATTTGCATACGCATCAAGTCTGGGCGCTTTTTATAGAGCTTGAACTCATAGGCCTCACCTTCTGCATTCGTCATCACACCATCCAGAATCAAGCTACTGAGTGCCTGCATATTGGCCAAACCTCCGTTAGCTTCGAGATAGGCTCGCTGTAGATCCATGGGCGAAGGCAAGACATCCTCAGCGCTAGCACTCTGGACAGACGCGAGAAAAAGCAATCCGCAAAGATTGATTGGAAGTTGGCGAAAGGGGTATAACACGAATCAATCATACGCAGCTCGAAATACAAAGTTCAAGTGAATAGCCCTGAAAGAAGAAAACTCCGGCTTGAACTTCCCACTGGGCGCGGACACCTTCTACCTGAAGTATGGATAAATTAACTGAAATCATGGCCGCCAAGCGCCACGCCCTGCGCGACCAGATCCGCCCCATCCGTGAGCAGGAACTGGAGCGGCTCGGGCGCATGCAGAACCAAGGTGGCAGCTTCTTCAAAGCCCTGGCCCGCAAAGGCCGACTCTCGGTCATCGCCGAGATCAAGCGCAAGTCGCCCTCTGCCGGCGAGATCGCCTCGGCGCAACTCGATGCCGTCGAGCAAGCCCGCGCCTACGTCAATGCAGAGGCCGACTGCCTCTCCATCCTGACCGACACCGATTATTTTGGCGGCACGCTGCAAGACCTCTGGGATGTCGTCGAATTTCTCGAATGCCACAACCGCAAGACGCCCTGCTTGCGGAAAGACTTTATGGTGCACCCCATTCAAGTCGCCGAGGCCGCCGAGGCTGGCGCTCGTTGCATTCTCATTATCGTCCGCGCCCTCGAAGACGACGAGATCAAAGCCCTCCGCGACGCCGCTGGCATCGCTGGACTCGACGTGCTCTACGAAATCCACGAAGAGCGCGAGCTGGAAAAAGTCCTCAAGTTCGACCCAAAAATTGTCGGTGTGAACAACCGAGACCTCAAGCGTTTCCACACGGATCTCGCCGTATCTGAACGATTGATACCGCAAATTCCCGACGGCATCGTTAGAGTCAGCGAGAGCGGCATTTTCGACCTCGAAGACGCCAAACGCGCCCGCGCCTGCGGAGCCGACGCTATCCTCGTCGGCGAAGCCCTGATGCGAGCCGAAGACCCCGAAACACTCGTCCAAGCCTTCCACAACGCATAATTCATTTCAAATTCTCAGACTTTCAGCATTTCAAAAAGTGCCTTTAAGCCCAACAGCCACCCGAGAACTCCTCGAACAATTAGAGCACTTTCCCAATAAAAAATTGGGACAAAACTTCCTCGTCGATGGCAACATAGTGCGGAAGTCGGTCGAACTAGCCGAACTCGGCGCGCAGAGCGCCGTAGTCGAAATCGGGCCCGGTCTCGGCACCCTCACCCGCGCAATCCTCGAAAGTGGCGCGAGCGTCTGGGCGGTCGAACGGGATGCTACACTGTCCGAGCACATCCGCACGAACATCTTACCCGGGCATCCGAAGCTCCATTTGATCGAAGGTGATTGCCTTAACTACCCGCTCGCCGGGCTCCCTGCAGAGCGCGCCGCCAGCGGCTATAGGATCGTCGCCAACCTCCCTTATGCCATCTCCACGCCGTGGATGGATGCCGTGCTCGCCGGGCAATTGCCGGAGCGCATGGTACTCATGCTGCAAAAAGAGGCTGGCGACCGCTACGCCGCGCCGCACGGCAGCAAGACCTTCGGGGCGATTTCCATTTTTCTGCAATCTGCTTTCGAGCTTAAGGGGAAGCACCTTGTCTCCGCACAATGCTTCCACCCTGCGCCGAAAGTGGATTCCGTTCTCCTACGCCTGGATCGCAAAACCGACGCCCTCCGATTCGGTCCCACCGCCCGCGAGTGCATCCGCCGCATCTTCACCCAGCGGCGCAAACAACTCGGTGCGCTTTGTAAACGCGACTCGCAACCCGGTGCACTCCGCTGGTTCCAGAGCTTGCTCGACCAAGGCATCCCGCACACCATCCGCCCCGAAGACCTACCAATAGAACATTGGCAGGGCCTGACGAAGCACATCGCCTAACTCTCCACTCTCCACTGCTACATGAACCCGATTCGCTGGAAGCTCCATTGGCAAATTTTGCTCACCCTCGCGCTCGCTGCGCTCTTCGGCGCGTTCATTCTCCCGAACACGGGCGAAGGCTTTAGCTACGGCTTCATCGGATTTTGCCAATTTACTGGGAAGCTGTTCATGAACGCGCTGAAGATGGTCATCGTGCCGCTCATCGTGGCCTCCATCATCAGCGGTGTCATGCACCTTGGTGCGGAAAAAGGCGTCGGACGCATGGGCTTTAAAACCTTTCTCTACTACACTTTCAGCGGCGCGGCGGCCGTCATCGTCGGCCTCATCATGGTCAATCTGATCCAGCCCGGCCAGGTCGAAGCGGCAACCGCGGCAGGCATGCTCGGTTCCGGAGCGGAGACTTCCATCAGCCAAGGGCTCATGAGCAAAGTCGAAGGCCGCAGTTCCAGCGATCTTTTTGAGATCTTCCTCCGCATGTTTCCCTCAAACATCGTCGACGCCGCCACTAACAACGGACAGCTGCTGGGGGTCATCACCTTCTCAATTCTCTTCGGGGCCTTCATTGGTAAACTTAAACCTGAGCAGCGCACGACGCAGCAAAAATTCTGGGAGAGCGCCCAAGAGGTCATGCTCAAGCTGACCGACTTCATTATCCGCTTCGCTCCGATTGGTGTCTTCGGCCTCGTCGTCCCTGTCATTTTCGAGACCCATATCGCCGACCTCTTCGGAACGCTGGCCTGGTTCTTCATCACTGTACTGCTTGCCCTGGCGCTTCACTTTGCGATCAATCTTGCGCTCGTTCTGAAATTCGTCGGTAAGGTCAACCCCCTGACCCACTACAAGGAAATGGCGCCCGTGCTTCTGACTGCCTTCTCGACTGCTAGCTCATCCGCCACCCTGCCGCTGACCATGGAAATCGTTGAAGAGCGCGCCGGCGTCTCCAACAAGACCTGCTCCTTCACCCTGCCGCTCGGTGCCACCGTCAATATGGATGGCACCGCCCTCTACGAATGCGTCGTCGTGCTCTTCATCGCACAGCTCTACGCTTCGACCGGACAGATCGCACTAGGGATCGGCGATCAACTGCTTGTCGTCGTCCTCGCACTCACCACCAGCATCGGCGTGGCCGGCATCCCCGCCGCAAGCCTCGTCGCCATCGCCGTCATCCTCCCCGCCGTCGGCCTACCGGTCGAAGCCATCGGCGTCGTTTGGCTGACCGACCGCATACTCGACATGTGCCGCACCAGCGTGAACGTCTTCTCCGACACCGTTGGTGCCGTTGTCATCGCCGCAACGGAAGGGGAGCTTCCCTACGGAAAGAATAGTGAAGAGTGAATTATTAACTAGCCACTGACACCGCACTACCCACCATTAATAACTCATGAGTCAAACGAATGCACGCCTCGCCGAACTCGGCATTACACTCCCAGCCGCACCCGCGCCTGCGGGCAACTACGTCGCCTGCATGCAGGTTGGCAACTTGCTCTATCTCTCTGGCGCCATCTGCCTCGTCAACGGCGAGATGACGCATACGGGCAAAATCGGCGAGTCGCGTGACATCGCCTACGGTCAGGCAGCCGCCCGCGTCTGCGCACTCAATCTACTCGCCGTGGCCAAAGGCCAACTCGGCGACTTGGATCAGATCAGCCGCGTCGTGCAGCTCAACGGTTTCGTCAACGGTGTGCCCGGCTTCGCCGACAGTCCCGCTGTGATCAATGGCGCCTCCGACCTGCTCGTCGATATCCTCGGCGACCGAGGCCGCCACACCCGCGCCGCCGTCGCCGTGACAGGTCTGCCCAAAGATACAACCGTCGAGATCCAAGCGATTTTTGAAGTCTACTAGGTGCTCACTCTTTTAAAGAGGTCGATAACTCCGAGCTCCAAATTGCAGCCATCCGCTGCGCTGGGGACTGGGGTTACAGTTTACGGAGCTGCCCTTTGTAGCGGCGGGTGATTTTTGCCATGGCGTCCGCGGCTCCGGATTCGACTTGAAAGCCGATGAAGTGGAGGCGGGGCTCGATACCGTATTCGCGGGTCAGATCGCGAAGGGTGCGTTCTAGCTCGTCCCAAGGAACATCGCCCTGGCGGGGCCGGTTGCGCTGAAAGTCGGCGTCGGAGACAAGGAAAATGACATCGGGCTCCATTTGGAAGGCGACGGAGAGCGCGCCCTGCACACCGTCGGCCGTGTGGGGCAGTTGGGTGGTGAGCGACTGGGTGCGCACTTTCTCAGTGATCCAAGCTTTGGCCGCGCGCTTGTTACGAGCGCCGCCGGCAATCATATAATCACGAAAGGAACCCACGCTGCGGGAAAATGGTACGAGGGCGAACTGGGTATTGGCATTAAGGCCATCAATCAGGGCAGAAAGTTCTTTGATGAAGCGTGCGGTGGTCACGCCCGCTTTGCTCGCTTTGTTCCAGACGCTGGAGCTATTATCGAAGAGGATGAGGATGCGCTGGCCGGTGTCCTCAATACCGAAGAGGGAGGCGGAGGAGCTGCCAGTCTGCAGGCCCTGGAGTGCTCCGAGCACACCAGACTGGCCGAGCAGGGAATCGGACTGGAGTGCGGCGGGGTTGCGTTCGATCGGGTTAAAGTCGCTCTGCGGCATCTGCGGGAGCGTAGGCATGGCCTCAGGCAGAAGCGCCTGGGTGCTGATACGCTCCATCTGCATGGGCGAGCTGGCAGCGTTTTGGAATTCGGCAAGGGCGACTTTGTGCTCCAGTTCCTTTTGCGGGAGGTATATTTTCTTGCGCGCGACGAATTCGGGGTCGGACTTGAAATCGGGCACGAGGACGACGACGAAGACAGCAAGGAAGAGCAGCCCCAATTGAATCAACAGCGCGAGCGCGAGCGGCCCGATCTTCGAGCGTTTCGGTGCGGTTTCAGTGGAACTGTTCGCCGAGGTTGACAGCATGAAAGTGGAGATTGTCGGCTGCAAAGAGAATGGCAAAGCCGAATATCTTTATGCATAACGAAAGCTTGGAGATGGAAACCGTGTAGGACATTGACGAGATATCGCGTCGCATCGCTACAGAGCACCCTGAACGCTTCGTAATGGCGAGAGCTTGCCTGTCCGCGCCCTGTCTGCATAAAAGTCGAACGGATACCGATGGGCTACAAGCCATCCCGCCTACGGCAGCCCCCCTACCGCAATCCCTCCAGGAAATGAAAGCCTACGTGCCTGACAGACCGAACATCCAAATTTGGCAATGGCCGAACCTGCTGGCACTCGACGCCGCTTTGATCGCGGTGGTCTGGCAGATAGCGCTGGCCAATGCGCTGGAGCTGCCGATGAGCCCAGCCGCCTGTGGGGTGCTGGGGCTATCGGTCTGGTTGACCTACACGGCCGACCGGCTCATCGATGTAGCCCGCCGCCCAGCACGGCAGCTACTCTCGGCGCGGCACAGTTTCGCCAAGCGGCACACACGCACGCTCTGGCGGGCCTGGGCGGGTGTCCTAGTCGTGGATCTGACCATCGCCCTACTCGGGTTAAGGACGGAACAACTGCAGGCAGGCGCGTGGCTGCTGTCTGTGTGCCTCGTTTACACAGCACTCAACCAAAAGTTGTCGCGGCGCTTTTTCCCAAAGGAAATCTGCGTGGCCCTAATCTTCACTGGCGGGGTCGTGGTCTTCGATGCGGCGGCAATTCCGATGGGGTTCATCATTTTCTTCGCGCTGCTCTGTATGTTAAACTGCCTGATCATAGGGGCGATGGAGAAAGCGATCGACGCAGAGATGCGGGTCCACTCGATTGCCCCCGTCGTGGCGGAGCGTTGGTTAGGGGTGAGCGCGTTGTCGTTGCACCTCCTAGTCACCATAGTCGCGCCGCCCTGCGCTATCGCTTTGAGCATCGGCTTTCTCGCGCTCGGGATTATACATCTCTTGCGACGGCGCATCCCAGTCGAGACCTTCCGTGTGCTGGCGGATCTCAGCCTTCTGGTGCCAGCAACGATTTGGCTGGCACTTTGACGTGAGTCGCAAGCACATGCTTCGAATCACACATTATCCGCCTATTCACAAATACTTTGAAAAGTGCGCGCGGAAACTCTTCCTCATTGAGAAAAGAAAGACCGGCGAGGGAGTTCTCGCTGAGAACGCACCTTCACTTTCATTCCGCGCAGCAGAGCGGCACGCACGGCTACCTGCCGCGGCGGATGTCGGATCCTTTGAACTGAACGCGGACTCGGAAGATGCGCTTGATACGGGTCTTGATCTTGAAAGTCTTCGGATCGATGGAATCAGGGATTTCTTCGCGATGAACGTCAACAATGGCGTGGTAGCCACGCTCGGAGAATATGTCGATGAGCATGGCAAGTGCGTCAGGATCATGAAGCACGCCGTCTTCTGTGTTGACCACGGCACTACCGGAAATCGCATGGCGCTCGATGATGGGCAAAAAATCGCTCTTGATCAACGCGACGACTTTTTCAAAGAGCTCGCTCTGGCGCTCGACGTAGGCGTCTAGGCGGTCGACGAGTTCCTGACGGGCGTGCTTCGAGATCGTGAAGGCGACGGGGATACTGGAAATGCGATCGTAGGTCGCCTCATCGAGTTCCAACGAGCCTTGGTAGCGGAGTTCTTCGTCGATCCGCTGCCGGACGACTTCGATGGGGCCGTGTGCATTAATGAAGTGATAGAAGAAAATCTCCCGCAGGTCCTTAAGGGCACCGTAGGTTTTTTCCTTAAATGTACGATAGCGATTAAGCGCGGCCTCTGGGTCTAGGTCGGTCGGGCGCAGTTCCTGTAATTCACCGACGCCCGATTCCAGCACCTCTTCGTTATGCGCCTGCGCTTCAAGGCCACGGTTGACCTGGCGCTTGACGCTCTCTTTCTCATCGATGAAGAGCACTACTATGTGGAAGGCGGGCTTTTTGAAATGCTCGGTAAAAAGGGTCTCCTTAAACTTAAGACGTAGTTCGATCAGCTTTTGGTAGAGAAGCTTGACGCACTCGACCTGCACCTTGGTACGGGGAAAACCGTCGACGACCGCACCCGTTTTGTAGATAGGATCAAGCAGTTTACGCAGCATGATCTCGATCACCTCACGATCACCCACCAGCATGCCGGCGTCTTTCATCTTCTGCGCCTCGGGGCTCTTGAGCAGACTACTGACGACCAACGGGGGCGCGGTTAGGTCGCGATACTGCATGATGAAGTCGGTATTGGTGCCCTTACCTGCACCAGGTGCACCATTGAGCCAAAAAATCTCCTTGGGAAAGCGAAGCTGTTCCTCGCCGAATTCATCCTCCAGGCTCGCCCAAACGGAATTAAAAATGATCTGTGCATCTTTGACCTCAAGGTCCAGAACCTTGGGATCAGCGTCTTTGGTGGCGGTATCGGCTGTATCGGAAGCCATATTTAAAGTTTTTGGTAGTGAAGGAAAACACAAGCAGTGTCGAAAACCGATAGTGAGATCAAGCCCCTTTCGGAGATTCCGACCAAGGGCTACGGGTCATCGAGGGCTCTTTCGTTCGTGGACGGCAGATCCGCTCGGTCGCGCCCTCGAAGTCTTCTTCGCCGGAGAGGATATCAATCTCGAGGCGCAGATAGTAGACGGGGACGGGTGCCTGAATGTCCTCGAAGAGGCGGACCGCATCCTTCTCGGTCGTCACGATCATTTCAAGGTCGGCCTTGCCTGCCTTGCGGTAGAGGCGTTCGATCTCGTAACGGGTAAAGCGATGGTGGTCGAGGAAGCGCTGATTGTAGCGAATCTCGGCACCGAAGTCGCGGAGCATATTTTCGAAACTCTCGGGCGAGGCGATCCCGCTGAAGGCACCGACCCTGGCGCCTTTGAGGACGTCTAGCGAGAGGCGCTCGGCGCTGTTGACGGATTGCAGGTATTGTGGCTTGTGGGCACACTCGATGATTTCGGCCTTCGGATTGTTCTCGCGGATCATCTCCAGCAATGCGTCATCACGAATGCCGTCGGACTTGGTCAGGAAGATATAGTTGGCGCGGGAGAGGTGCTTGATCGGCTCGCGGAGAATGCCGCGGGGCAAGAGGTGCTGGTTGCCGAAAGGATTGGTCTTATCAACGAGTAAGAGGTTGAGCCTGCCCTTGAGCGGGAGGTATTGGAAGCCGTCGTCAAGAATCAAGGTGTCGCAACCAAATCGGCGGATGGCAAAGGAACCGGCTTTGACCCGATTCTTATCACAGAGCACGACCACGCCGGGAAGATTGCGCGCCAGCATGTAGGGTTCGTCACCCGCCACGTCAGAGTCGAGCAGCACAGTCTTGCCGTCGCTCACGATTTTGGGCGGGGCTTCGGTGCCATGGGTCAGCTTACGCCAGAGTTTTTTGGGCAAAGGTTCCTTCTTGCTCTTATAACCACGACTGAGGATCGCGACCTTGCGCCCGCGCTCGGTCAGGGTACGGGCGATTTTTTCGACCACTGGAGTCTTACCGGTGCCACCTACGGTGAGGTTACCCACCACCACAACAAGACAGCCTAGAGGCTTATTGCGGAGGATGCGGTGCTCATAGAGATACCAGCGCAATTGCACGATCCCGCTGAACAGAAAGGAGAGCCCGTAAAGGCATGTCGCCATGATTTCAGCGCCACGCCCATGCCGACGATCATAAATCACGTCAGCAGTAAACTGGGCAAAATCGTCCGCTGCGCGCGCAAACTTATAGCGTATTCGGCGTATGGAGGGCATAGTTCAGAAAATTCGTTTCTTCGAGGGAAAGCGAATCTCAAAACCAGAAAGAAGGTTGACGCCAGTACTATTCGCCGCTTTCTGTCCAAAAAACAGCGATCCTTCGCGATTTGCGGAGGCTTCACCGCTTCTATAGTCTATGAAATATTTAATTATCGCCGAGAAACCTTCCGTCGCGACCGACCTCTCCCGCGCCCTCACCAAACAATTGGGCAAGTTCGCCAAGAAAGGGAAGTCTCGGGATGCGACCTACTTCGAAAGCGACCAGGCCGCGATCACCTCCGCCGTCGGGCACCTCGTCGAGTTGAAAATGCCGACCGGCCCGAATGGTAAGAACCTGCCGTGGAACTTCAACGTGCTCCCCGCGATTCCCAAGAAATTCGAGCTTCAGCCGATCGAACAAAGCGCTGGCCGCCTTAAGCATGTGCTCAGCCTAGCTAAGAAAAAAGAATACGACGTCATCGTGAATGCATGTGACGCCGGCCGCGAAGGTGAACTCATCTTTCAATACATCATGGACATCGGCGAGATTCAGAAGCCAGTCAAGCGGCTCTGGATGCAATCGATGACCACGGGCGCGATCCAAGAAGCTTGGGCAAAGCTTCGCGAGGGTGAGCAAATGTCCAACCTCGCCGACGCCGCCAAGTGCCGCTCCGAGTCCGACTGGCTGGTCGGCCTCAACTCCACCCGTGCGCTCACCTGCTTCCGCTCCCGTCATGGGGGCTTTAACATCACCGCCGCCGGCCGCGTGCAAACCCCCACCCTCGCCATTCTCGCCAAGCGCGAGCGCGAAATCATAGCCTTTAACCCGGAAGACTACTGGGAGGTGCATGCCGACTTCGCGGTGGCCAAGGGCAACTATCCGGGCAAATGGATCGACCTCGGCTGGAAGAAAGACCCCGCCCAGCCGCAGGGCCGAGCCGAACGGATTTGGGACAAGTTAACCGCTGTCAAAATACGCACCCGCTGTGAGGGGAAAGAAGGCCTTGTGACCGAAGTGAAAAAGCCGACCAAACAGATTGCGCCTCAACTCTACGACCTGACCACGCTCCAGCGTGAAGCCCCTTTCACCGCAAAGAATACGCTCGGCCTGGCCCAAGCTCTCTACGAGCGCCACAAGATGCTGACCTACCCGCGGACGGACTCGCGCTACCTGCCCGAGGACTATATGAACAAAGTCCACGAGACCATGCGCGAATTGGCCAGCTCCGGCCACCCCGTCGCCAAGTGGGCGGCCAAGGCCATCGAGGAAGACCGTATCAGCTTCAACAAGCGTATCTTCAATAACGCCAAAGTTTCCGATCACTTCGCGATCATCCCGACTGGACGGGTCGTCAAACTCAACGAGCAGGAATCCAAGCTCTACGAGATGGTCGTCAAGCGCTTCATCGCCGTCTTCTTCCCACACGCCGAGTTTGAGGTCACCAAACGCCTCACTACGATCCACCACGGCGACGAAAAGGACACCTTCCTGACGAATGGCAAAACGCTGACCGAGCCGGGCTGGCTGGCTGTCTATGGCCGCGTGGCCGGGGTCGCCACCAGCAAGGACGAGCTGGTCGGAGTCTCCGATGGCGAGACAGCTCAGAGCGAAGCGATTGCAGTGGAAGACAAGACGACCAATCCGCCCGCGCGCTACACCGAGTCAACTCTGCTTGCCGCGATGGAAGGTGCCGGCAAACTGATCGACGACGACGAACTACGTGAAGCCATGTCCGAGCGCGGCCTCGGCACCCCCGCCACCCGCGCCGCCACGATCGAGGGCCTACTCCGACAAAAATACATCGCCCGCGAAGGCCGCGAGCTCAATGTCACCGGCAAAGGCCTACGCCTGATCGAGCTTTGCGAGGAGATGGATATCCAGGCTCTCAGTAGCCCTTCCATGACAGGCGACTGGGAAGCCAAGCTGAACAAGATGGAAAAAGGCGAGATCAAGCGCGATGCCTTCATGCAAGAGATCAACCACTTCACCGAAGAGGTCGTCGAAAAAGCCCGCTCCCACATGCAAACACTAGTCAACCGCGTCTTCCCCGACTTGGAGTGCCCCTGCCCGGCCTGCGGCGCGCCCCGCCTTAAGCAGACTGACGCCACCTACGAGTGCCGCGAGCAAGCGTGCGATTTCCGTATCTCCAAACACATCGCCGGCCGTAAACTAAGCGAGAACGAAGCGAAGGAACTTATCTCGACTAAGCAGTTACCCGAAATCGATGGTTTCGTCTCCCGTTTCAATAAGCCCTTCAGCGCGGCACTTAAACTTGCTCCGTCTGTTTCCAAGACCGGCAAGATTGGCAAATGGAAGACCGAGTTTGTCTTCGACGGCGATGAGCCCGTCTCGGTTGAAGAGCTCAAGCACGAGCAGGTCATCAAAACTTTCACCCTGCCCGACGGCACCGAGGCCAAGCTTTACGAAACCGAGAAGGCCTACCACGTGCCCCAGCTCAAGACCAACGATGCACCCGAAGGTTTCCGCCTCGGCAAGACCATACTTCAAAAAGAGCTCCAAGCGACCGAGGTCGAAAAGCTCTTTACCGAGGGCAAGACCCCACTCCTTGACGGCTTTGTCTCCAAGCGCACCAAGCGTCCCTTTAAAGCTCACCTGACCTTGGACTTCGGAACAGGCAAGATTGGCTTCGAGTTCGCACCTCGCCCGGCGAAGAAAGCGGCCAGAAAGGCGACAAAAGAGACCTAAGATCTTACGGGCTTCACATGTGAAGCGCCTACTTAAACTGAAATAACTTCTTGATCGTGGTGAGCGTGCCGGAAGTAATCGTCGGCTTGCTACCGCCAACGTCCAAGACACGGCGGCACATTTGCGCCTCGAGTAGCGTCGGATTATAAGCGATCACCGTCACATCGCCGGGATGGCCAGGGAGGCCTTCTGAGGCGAAGCGCGGCGTCCACTCCCTGGGCACGCCGTATTCGGTGAAGGCGATGTCCCAGGCCACGACTGCGCGCCCTTCAAAGGGCCTCGTGGCGAGAGCGGGATAGTTCTTCAGGAAGTCCGGCACCTGATCACTGTAAACTCGGATGCGAGCCACGGCAGGCAGGCGTTTTAGATGCTCGTAGAGGTTTTTGACCTCACCCTTGCGAAGGGCTTTGTAGAATGCGAGGGGGTCGACACTGACCAAATTCATCCCGTTCCAGACGCCATGGCGATTTTTACTGTCGAACGTCTGCTGGTGATACCAGGACTGAAAATGATCGGTCAGGCGAAAGCCGATCTCGAAGTGGACGTGCGCTCGCTGACGAGGGATACTATAGGTGGCCGAACGGCCCATAATACCAAGCACGGTGCCGGCTTCGACCCGAACCCCTGGCATGATACCGTCCCCTACTGTGGCGAGATGCGCATAAAGCGTGTGGTAAGCTGGAACTTCCCCATCGTGCTCGATCACCACATAGCGGCCATAACTGCTGTATCCGGCGACGCGACTGACATGGACAACCCGTCCCGGTAGGACGGCATACACTGGATCCAATGCTTCGCCACGGCTGTCACGTTTGATCGGATAAAGATCGATTCCCTCATGAAAGCGGCTCCCACTGTTGCGCACGCAGCCGAAAAGTCCGGACTCGGGCACGCCAGACGCGGTAGGCTGGATGTACGCCTCGATTGGCTGGCCGTTTTGAAAGGCTGGGTTGGGCGTCGGCCATATAATGCCGGCCTTAGCGGCAAACACTAAGAAAAGGCAGGGAAGGAGTCGGGAAATCGTTGCGGTCTTCATTGTCCAGGCAAGTCGCTTGCGGGACTAATTGTTTTTTTCGTTCTGGATATGAACGAGAGTCTCTTTCATATCGAGCACAAGCTGAGCCAGCTCGGCGTCGTCCACTTCGACAAAGGTGTAGAAATTGCCATCTTGGATGGCGCCGTCGATCCGGCGTGCGCCGATAGCGTTACCGTTGACTGTGAACACGATGCGGCCGCCCATGTTGGAGACCGATCCCCGATAGAGCTCACGCGCACCTTTAGGGCTAATTTGCACGAGCAAGGCCATCCCCATGTCAACTTTGACCTGCTCTACATTAAGAATTTCGAACTCGCTGACCAGAGGCTGTGCCTGCACAGCGATCGAAGTCCCACTTACTGGCAGCGTCACAACATCACCGCCAAGAGCACCATAGTTGACTCCCCGCGTCTCGATCAAAAGCCGTGGCACCATCGCATTTTCGAGCACGGCGGCTTTCCGACAGCCGCCAAGGGTAGCGAAGACAAAGAGGGCGAGGAAGAGTACAGGCAAAGTTGAACGGCGCATATATTAGGTCTGTGGTTAGAGGATAATATCCCCAATGGTGTCTTCGATTTTGAGCATGAGCTCAGTGGAAATATCGACAATCGGCACGGTTAACTCACGCTTGGTTTTAACGTGGAGGTAGCGCTGCTCGCCCTTGTTCTGCCGCTCGCCCACAGCACGGAGGACACGTTTACGCTCCAGCATGAGTGAGAGGAGGTGCTTAAGCATATCAGATTCCTCCTGAGCCTCAGCTTGCTCGTTCTCGTAGAGGGAAAAGAAAAAATCTTCCGCGGATGCCATCGTCTCCCGGGCGTGGGCACCCTCGTCGTCCGGATCTTTGACTACGCGTGACCAGCGGCCGAGCACTTCGCCAGGCAGCTCGAATGACTCGATTTCATCAGGGCGCAGATCGGCACGGCCGAGTTCTCCAGCCTGGTCGTCTTTGAAAATCAAGCAGACGACGCGGTCGCCCGGGATGAAGGCCTCGCCACTGAGTGACGATTTACGGGCGATTGTTTTAATTTGCCATTCCATGCGTGCAGAAAATTTAAGTCCCCGAGCCTGCCAAGCGCGTTCCATCTTGCAACCAAAACCCAGCACTCAGCGTAGATTGTCGATAGGCGTGGAAATGTTCTTGCAGGCATCCGCCGTGGCTGAAACCTGAGCATTGACGAAACCTTATCGACACATCGACCCAACACATGCCAAGAACTATTGCCATCGGAGACGTCCACGGCTGCGCCGACGAATTCGAAGAACTACTCAACGCCCTCGAACTGGAGCCCGAAGACCGGGTGATTCAAGTAGGCGACCTCGTCAATCGGGGGCCCGACAGCCACCGCGTGATCGAACTGGCACGTGCGTTTAAAGTCGAAGCGATTATCGGCAACCACGAGCTGCGGCTACTCACCGCTCGTAGTAAAAAGAAGCCCAGTCTCCTTAAAGACTATGATCGCCAAACAATCGCACAGTTGACCTCCAAGGACTGGCACTTCCTCGAAGCTATGCCCAAATACCTCTATGATGTCACAATCGAGACCGTCCTCGTGCATGGCGGCTTCTTGCCTGGTATGCCCTGGCAGACCCAATCCGTCGAAACGATTACGAAAATTCAAGTGATCGACAAAAAAGGCAAACCTGCCAAACGCTCCGATGAGCCCAACGCACCGCCGTGGGCGGACACCTGGGGAGGCCGCCCTTTCGTCATCTACGGCCACACGCCCCGCCCCAACGTGCTCGAACGCCCCGGCTCGATCGGTATCGACACCGGCTGCGTTTACGGCGGACATCTCACCGCATACATAGTCGAAGACAAATCACTCGTCCAAGTCCGCGCCCGCAAAGCCTATGCCCACAGCAAGCGACTCCCCGATCCGGTTTAGGTATCCCACTCCCCCACTTTCCACTCCCCACTCCCCACTCCCCACTTTCTTATGTCCGACCCAACCCAACACCTCGGCCTCCTGCTCATCGATTTCCAAGACGTCTTCCTCAAAGCCATGCCCGACCGTGAGCGCCTGCTCCGGCGCACGCGCTTCGCACTACAGGCGGCCGAACTGCTCGGTGTCGCCGTCGCCGCGACGGAACAACTCCCGGAAAAGCTCGGCACGACAACTGAGGCGCTGACTTCCATCTGGGATCCCAACACGCCGGTCTTCGAGAAGAGCGCCTTCTCCGCTTTCGAAGCCGAAGGCCTCCACCGCTGGATCGAAGCCAACCAGATCGACCACCTTCTCATTGCGGGGATCGAGAGTTCGATCTGCGTCTACCAGACCGCCGTCCAAGCCCTCGGCGAAGACATCGGCGTCACCCTGCTCGCCGACTGTATCAGCGAACGCCGCGCCGAAGACCGCGCCCCCGTGCTAGAGCAACTCCTCGCCATGGACGCCCATGTTCTCCCCAGCGAAACCATTTTTTACAGCCTCCTCGGCAGCGCCGAACACCCAAATTTCCGCGATTTCACCCAGTTGGTGAAGAGTGCGTCCGGCTCGTAGCGTGCAGCTTTAGCAAGCACTTCAAACGTGCCGATGAGGCGAACCGCAACAACCCTTGCTGAAGCATCGGGCTACCCTTTCCGCCGCTGCGAATTGTCCGCCCGCAATGAAGTCAGAGCAATTGCCCCAGCGGCTAAAGCGGAAAAGGCAAAGCCAGTCCGATAGCCGTCGAGATAGACTTCCGCAAGACTGAAGAGAAACGGTCCCACCGCGCTCGCAAGGACCACGGTCGTCATAAAGAGCCCGGAAATCGCCCCGAGGTGTTGCCGCCCGAAGTACCGGTGATAGACGAGTAGGGATAGAGCGTCCGCCCGACTCTGTCGATCTGTTCCCTTAGATAAAGATTGTGGCCCTTGCGGGAATACTCAATTTCCTGCGCATCAATCAACACCTCGATCCGCCACCACATCCGGCACCGGTGGCGCCAAAACGAATTTCACCGACATAAAGGTCACATAGATGCCGAGCAGCACCATGCCCAACGCGATGCCGCCGAGCAAGCTGAAAGGGCCGCATTGGATCACCATCATGACCAGCGCGAGCACGGGCATGACGACCATCACCGCGGCCGGGATCAGCGCGAAGCCGAAAGCGATACGGCGGTGCTTGAGGAAGACCACGAAGGTGATCAGCGCGAGCGCCGCTAGCAATTGGTTCGTCGCACCGAAGAGCGGCCAGACTGCCTTCCATGCTGGCAGCACGCTGCCGTCGGGTGCGGTAAAGGTAGCGAAGCCCGCCAGCGCCGGCAGAAGTAGCACAAGCAAAGAGCCGAGGTAGCGGCTTCCTGCCCCGCGCCAGTCGAAAAGTTCTTCGAGGAGGAACCGCGTCAAACGCGTGCAGGTGTCCAGCGTTGTCAATAGGAAGGTGCTCACCGCCAAGGTCGCAAAGGTCATGCCGAGCTCTTGCGGCACACCGATCGTGTTGAAGAAGAGCGCCGAACCGCGGGCGAAGGCTTGCACGGGACCGCCCTCGCCGATGCCGCCCGAGACGCCCACGCAAGCTAGCGCGAAGACGGCCAACAAGCCCTCTACCAACATGGCGCCGTAGGAGACTTTTTTCACATCGCGCTCCGTCTGGATCTGCTTCGAAGTCGTGCCGCTACTCACGATGCTGTGGAAACCGCTGCACGCACCGCAGGCGACAGTGATGAAAAGAAAAGGCACCAGATAGCTCCAGTCCTTCGGCTCGAAGCTCGTATAGGCCGGCAGGTCGAAGCCGCCGTCAAAAGCGAACACCCCGACCACTCCCAGCGCCATGATCGCATAGAGGAAAGTCGCGCTCAGAAAATCGCGGGGCTGCATGAGCACCCCGACCGGCAGGATCGCCGCCAAATAGCAATAGGCGAGCACGGCCGCCATCCATACGTTTTTATCCAGAGCCGGCGCGGGAAATTTAACGCCCACCCAGAGGCCCAAATAGGTCAGCGCGACGAAGGCAGGGATCATAATTTTGTAGGAAATACCCGACCGCTTCGCGCAGAGCCCGAAGGCTAAAGCCACTAGAATGAACCACCCCGAAGACGTCGCCACCGCCGGATCGTTGACGAAACCGGCCACCGTCAGATCTAGGAAAACCACAATCACATAGACCAGGGCCATGATAACGAAGATGAGAAACAGTTTACCCGTCGTCTCCCCGATCAAGTTACGGCAGGTCGCGGTAATGGAGCGCCCCCGGTCACGGAGCGACATCAAGGTGCTGCCAAAATCATGCACTCCACCCACAAAGATCGAGCCCACGATAATCCAAAGCCAAGTCGGCAACCAGCCGAAGACCGAGGCCGCAATGATCGGCCCCACAATCGGCCCCGCGCCGGCGATGGAGGAGAAATGGTGCCCGAAAAGCACCGAAGCCCGCGTCGGCACATAGTCCACCCCGTCGTTGATCTCGCAGGCCGGCGTCTCACGATCTGGCTCGATCCCGCAACGGCTCTCCAGGAACCGGCCGTAAAAACGATAGGCCAACGCCAACAACACGGCAGAGGAAACAAGTAGGGCAAATAACATAGATGCACGATGCATAAAAGCACCGATGCTCCGGGCAAGCCTCAAAAAGGCTATCGGTGCCAGTAAAGCCAAATACTACATGAGCTTGCTAATCGACTGGGCGTCCTATCGTCTGGACAAAATATGCTTCACTTCTACGCCTACCAAAAGTAGCCACCAGTCAGACACCAGTTGCGGCGACGCCGCCCTTCCCCTTTTCGTAGAGCCACTTGTCCATCTTGTTGGCGGTGATCACACCGTAGTTCATGGTGCCGAGCCAGCCGGACATGATGATGCCGACGGAGCCAGCGTGGTAGAGGCCCTCGATATGGTCGGAGAGCTCCATAGAGACTTTGAGACCTTCGAACTTGGTGCCGAAGGAGGTGCCTTGCATCGACTTGGTGTAGCGGTTCACGGTGCGCGGGGTGGCGGCTTCGATGTGGTCGATCTTATCGCGCACGCCGGGGATAAAAGTCTCAAGGCTGCTGACACATTCTTCGCACATGCGGGCCTTTTCCGCTTCGTATTCTTCGTCGCTGAGGTCGTTCCACTCGTCCCAGCGGGCATTGAGCGAGGCGACCACGGTATAGCGTTCCTGGGGGAGATGCGGACGCGTCTCGGGATAATAGACCGAGAAGGTGTGGCTGCTGGTATGGATCGAGGTGAGCTCACCAATTGAATACTCAGGCGCCTTGGAGGTGAAGACAAGGTCACCGATATTGGGTATGGTCTCACCCTTTTTGATGCCCATGTAAACCTGACAGGAGCTGGTGTTGTTACGCACGGCTTTAACTTCTTTGACGAACTCTTCGGGAAATTCGTCCGCGCCGACTAAATACTCGATCGTGTTCCGCACGTTGGCGTTGGAGAGCACGGCCTTGCACTTCACCCGGCGGACGGGAAATGCTTCGTCGCCGGTGTTTTGGCTGCGGGCGCGGACGCCGATGACTTTGCCGTCTTCCACATCGATGCCATCGACAAGGGCGCATTTACGGACTTCGCAGCCGTTGTTTTTGAGCTCAGCAACCATCTTCTGGATCAGGGTGTCAGTGCCGCCCTGAAAAGTGAAGACACCCTTGCTCATAAAGTTGGAAAAGACGATCCCGTAAGTGATGGCAGGGTCATCGACGTGGGAACCGTTGGCATAAGAGATCGGTTCCATGAGGAGGCGGTGCACATCGCTGCGGCCGGGAAAAAACTCCTCGAACATTTCACCTGTGGTCTGGGTGTTGTCGTCATAGAAGTTCATCTTACGCAGATGGTCGTAAAAGCCTTCGACATGCGAGCGGTCCACCTTGAAGTCATTGACTAGGATATTCGTGAAGTCCTCGCGATCGAAGGACGTCCAGACATCCATCTGCGGGTTAATAAAGCGAACGTCCTTGAGTTGGTGGATCGAATCAGCGATCTCCTTGGTCCAGTATTTGCGACAACTCTTGACCATGCCATAGGGGAAGCCATGCAGGGAGATATCGAAAATGTGCCCTCCGGGGCGCTTAAACCACGTAGCCAGGCCGCCAAACTGATAGTGGTGTTCAAGAAGGAGCACCTTGTGTCCGTTCTTCGCAAGGTAGTTCGCCCCTGTCAGTCCGCCCAAGCCAGAGCCGACGACGACCACATCGTATTCTTCTTCAATGCCTTCTAACCAATCTTTTGCCATAATCTTCGAAATAGAGGAAACCGAGAAACAAGCCGAAAATTACACTGCCGCAAGGGAAAAACCCAGGGAGCAATCAAACGTAAGGTTACTTCACTGGCAACATGCTCTCATTCACCGAGCCGAAATCGAGTTCGCTGATATCGAGGTAATCTCCTGAATACTGACGAGAAACCACCACCCGTATGCGCACATCGTTGGCTTCGGCGGGTGCTGTTAGCGGTAGGCGAATATCGACGGGCCGGCCGCGCACGCCGTAGGGAAGACGCAGCGGAACCTCCGCACTCAAGCTGCGACCCTCCATATCCAGCCAATTGACGTGCACATGCACACGATTATCAAGACTGATCTTCCATGCCGCCCGAATCCTTAATTCGTAAGTCTGCTCCGAGCGGATGGGAAAGGTTCTGAAAACGGAGAGAATGTCAGCCTGCTCAATACGCAAGCCGGCCGCGCCTCCACCCCATTCACTTGCGATGACTCTGAAGTCTTCACTTGGCCGATAGTCCAGATACCAACCATTTACATTCGGCATCCGAGGACTCAGAAAGTCACGCTGGGCATATGTTAGATGCGTCAAGCCAGGATCTTCGCAAAGCGATTCGAATGCATCGGCAGAGGTCTCTTGCAGGACAGCCAAAGCCAAGGCTTCGGGATTCGACTGCCTCCGATCAACATGTCGTCGGTCTGGCGCGTAGTCGGAATTGGTCAAATAGGTCTCCATATAATCTCGATAGGCTTCACGAGCTTTCCGGAAAGCTTGTAGTTGGGACTCAATAACCTCACGCGGCGTTTTGAGAGCACTCAAACAAAGATCAACTAGTTCACGACGAGAACGATCGTATTCTGCATAGAGCTCTGTCAGATAAAAAGCCTCGGAAACAACTTCGACCCGAGCCTGTCGCTGAGTATCGTCAGCAAGCAGAGCTAAGCTTTGGTCCAGACGCGTCCGCATCTGCTCCAGCACCTCAGGCGTAAACAAGGCGACCCCAGACTCATCCTTGTAGAGCTTGATCCATTCCGCGGTGCCCTCGTGCACGTTACGGTGCGCTTCGGCGATCTCATAGAAATGTCGCATCGGCAACGATGCAGCGCCGAAAAAAGTATCGTAATATTCTGTCAGCAATTGCTCGGCATCCTGTTCCGCATCCCACAAGAGCTCAGCCGCAAGCCATGCTTTAGCACCATCCAAGCCCCAGAAGGAAGGTAACTGAGAGAAAAAGACGTCCACTCCGGAAGCGGCCAAATACTGCAAGCTCTCTGCGATCCACTGATTAAACTGCCTAGGATAGATGTAGGGTGCGCCGAAGTAGTAATCCCAAGTCGCCAATCGTTCGGCACCCGAAGCGGCCCATGCGCGGATGAGCGCTTTATCTTCTGCGCGGTAGCTGGGATCGTGCCACTGCGCACGATCGGAAGTAAGCACCGGCATCACCCGCGGGTGCAATGGAACGCTCGGCGAAGGCTCTGTCCAATAGTAGGCCAGCGCCGTCAAATAGCGATCTTCGCCCGCTGGAGTCTGCCAAGCACCCGCCTGATCGAAAACGCGTTCAGCCACCTGGTTCATAAACGTAAACACCAGATCCGTATAGTTAGGACGGCCGCGAAAATAGCGTATCGGACTGACGGCCGCTTTGGTGCGTTCGCTCGTATCAAAAAGTATGTTGTCATTGATCGACAATGAGTAGCTGGTGCTCTCCGGGTGGGCGTTGAAGTGGTCCAGTGCCGCCCTTGAGGCGACCTCGACAGCTTTCGGCTCGGTAAAATCGGGTTGCGGATCGGTCGCACCGCTGCCGCGTGGAGGCCTGCGGCGCCCCCGCAGTTCTGAAAAAACCTCGGGCTGTGTGCTGAAAAGATCGAGCGTAAAGACCTTGGCCAAATTATGATTAAAGGAATAGGCGGTGTTTAGACGGTTCCGTCGAGCGAAGTCTGAATCTGTGGGATGCAAGCGCCGCTGAACGAAGGTCGGTTCCTCTCTCCACGGACGATTCGGCAGGTATCGCCGCGAGGGCTCAACCCAATCAAAACCAAGCGCACCTGCCCAATACCAGCGCGCCCCCATCTGCTCCTGCATAATGGCATAGAGCCCGTTACTCCAACCCTCCGCATCGGCCGCTTGAATAATTAGACGCGTGCGCGCTCTGAGTATAGTAAATGCACCGCGCTCGCGGCGATCCGCTACCATCTTAAATTGGAGTGCATTCTTGCACACACCGGTCGTCACGATCAAGGGCTTCGCTCCGTAGCGCGCCTCCATCAGGTTTAAAAAATCTTCGATCGCAGCATCCAAAACACTTGAACCAGACTCCGGTCGTATAACGTAAGCAATCTGACGCATCGTAAGTTGCGCCGACCCGACCATTCGCTGCGGCTTCCATGTCTGTGCCCGATGATCGGGCACGGACATGGCTGGCTGCACCAGAAAGGCAGCGAGAAGTAAGAGGTAGAATGTGCGAAGGGTGATCACAACAAGCCCCGCCTAAATTAGCGGGGCTTTTGAAAAGAGTTTACCGCGGATTAAGCGACGCGCTCGACAATGAGTTCTGGCGGATTCGGACGCTTCGGCGCGAGACGGTAGGCTGTCTTGAGATATTCAAGTGCCTCTTCCATCTTGGCTTCGTCGTTATAATGAATCATCATGAGCGGCTCCCCTTGTTTGACTTGGGTGCCGACTTTCTTAATCTCGGAAACACCAACAGCTGGATCGTATTTACCATTCTTCTTGATGGCCAGCTTTGCCACGCCTTCAGCGATAAGGCCGGCGTTGATGGTATGCACATAGCCGCGCTTAGGCGCGGGCAGCTTGCGCACATGCTTAGCGGTCGGGAACTTATCGGGATCGTCAATCACGGAGGTGTCGCCGCCCTGCGCTTCAATCATGTCCTTAAACTTCTGCAGCGCAGAGCCATCCTTGAGGTGTCGCTGCACCGTCTGCTTCGCGGAAAGCGTCGAACCAGCGACACCTGCGAGGCGGACGATTTCCATGCCCAGCTTGAGCACAAGCTCCCGCAAATCCTCGGGGCCTTCGCCTTTGAGAAGTTGGATCGCTTCCTTGATTTCAAGCGCCGTGCCCACAGTGTCGCCGAGTGGTTGATTCATATCGGTGACGAGTGCGACACAGCGGCGCTTCATTGAGCGGCCGACGCGGGTGATGGAACGCGCCAATTGTTTGGCTTGCTCGACGTCTTTGACGAAAGAACCATTACCCCATTTGACATCGATAACGAGGCCTTCAGCACCTTCCGCCAACTTGCGGCTAAGAACACTGCCCGTGATGAGTGGCAGGCTGGGGATCGTCCCTGTTTCCTGACGCATCTTGTAAAGGATGGTATCCACTGGTGCGATCTCGGGGTCCTGTTGAATAAAGGTGCAACCGACTTCCCGGAGTTGCTTATGAAAGCCCTTGAGGTCAAGCACCGGATTGAAGCCGGGAATCGCCGACAGCTTATCCAGATTGCTAATGATATACTCTTCGTCTACGCCATTCATAGTGGGCATGACGACGCCACAAGCTGCCGCCAGAGGCGCAAGCACGAGCGTAGTCTTATCACCGACTCCGCCGGTCGAGTATTTGTCAATCTTCGGACGAGAGATTTTGGTCAGGTCGATGACCTCACCCGACAGCATCATTTCTTCGGCGAAAATCGCCGTTTCCTGAGCCGACATGCCCTGGAAATAGACTGCCATCGCAAAGGCAGCCTGCTGAAACTTCGGCATGTCCTCGTCCAGAATTGAGTCGACGATGAAACGGATTTCCTCGTCGGAGAATTCACCTCCATCGCGCTTCTTCTCGACTAGATAGCTGAAGGAAGGCTTAATGAATTTACGGGCGCTAATAATCTTTTTTCTCATTGTATGAGTGTGTGTCTTCGATTGGTAAGGCCGCTCGAAGCGGCATAAACCTTTGATTAATGGGCACTAATGGGGCTTTTGTCGAGCCTAAAATCAAATGACGCTCTGAATTTCCCCGCTAAGTTTCGGCGGTGAACCGTAGTGGCGACTCCAGTCGCCATCAAGTCGTCGCGTCTCCAGGGTGCGATATGGCAGCTGAAGCAGCCAAAACCGAAAAAGCCGGAAGGTTCCCCTTCCGGCTTTGACGCAAAAATAACGCTACGCGTTTTACTGAGCGAGCTTCTGCGCGGCTTCGACAATACCGGCGAAGTCGACCGCTTTGAGCGCAGCACCGCCGATGAGGCCGCCGTCGATGTTCTTTTGTGCGAGCAGCTCGGGCGCGTTGCCGGGCTTCATAGAGCCGCCGTAGAGAATACGGACTTTCTCGGCCGCGTCTTCGCCGATGAGGCCGGCGAGGAGACAGCGGATCTCTGCGTGCACTTCTTCGGCCATTTCTGGCGTGGCTGTCTTGCCAGTACCAATCGCCCAGACCGGCTCGTAGGCAATCACAAGAGCGTCGGCTGCGTTGGCGCTGACGCCGACGAGAGCACCTTCGAGTTGGGTCTTGATGACCTCGTTGACCTGACCCGCTTCACGCTCGTCCAAGGTCTCACCGATGCAGACGATTGGTTTGAGGTTAGCGGCGAGCGCGGCGAGGGTCTTCTTGTTCACGAGCGCATCCGTCTCGCCGAAGTATTCACGTCGCTCGGAGTGCCCAAGGATCACGAAGTTGCAGAAGAGGTGACGAAGCATCTCTGCAGAGATCTCGCCCGTGTAGGCGCCGGAGGCCTCGAAGTGCATGTTCTGAGCGCCGAGGTTGACGTTCGACTCGTTCACCACCTTGGAGACGGCTTCGAGAGCGGTGAAGGTCGGACAGACACAGACGGAAACATCGGTCTGGGTGCCCACCATGCTGATAACACTTTCGGCCAACTCAGCGCCTTCGGCCGAGTTGAGGTTCATTTTCCAGTTACCTGCGATAAGGTATTTGCGTGCGGATTTGCTCATAATTATAAATGACTGATGATGAATGATTGATTATCTAGATCTGGTCGAGCGCGGCGACACCGGGAAGGTCTTTGCCCTCGAGGAATTCAAGGGAAGCGCCTCCGCCAGTGCTCATGAAGGTGACCTTGTCACTGTAACCTGACATCTTGATCGCCTTGACCGAGTCACCCCCGCCGATAATGGAAATACCTTCGGATTCGGCGATGGTCTTAGCCACAGCAAAGGTGCCCTGATTGCAGGCATCGATCTCGAAGATACCCATAGGGCCATTCCAGAGAACCGTCTTGGCCGTGGCCACTTCAGCTTTGAAAAGTTCAATGCTCTTGGGGCCAATATCCACGCCTTCCCAACCGTCAGGAATGTTACCTTCGAAGAATTGCGCTTCACCTACGGTGCCTGCTCCGAAGTCGAGATCCTTGACTGCAAGGTTATCGACAGGGAGGAGGAATTTGACACCCTTCTCCTGCGCTTTTTGAAGTGCCGCCTTGGCAGTGGCAATGAAATCAGGCTCACTCAAGGACTCGCCGACCGTGCGGCCTTCAGCCAACGCAAAGGTATACGCCATGGCGCCACCGATGATAATGGTGTCGGCTTTTTCGAGCAGCGCGTCGATGACTTTAATCTTATCGGAAACCTTGGCACCCCCAAGAATGACGGTGAAAGGGCGCTCCGGGTTAGCGGTCTTATCACCGAGATAGGCAAGCTCCTTCTCGATAAGGAAGCCGCAGACATTGGGAGAAAGATGCGCCGCGACGCCAGCCGTAGAGGCGTGCGCACGGTGTGCCGTGCCAAAGGCATCGTTGACAAAAGCGTCCGCGAGTTTGGCCAGCGCAGCGGCAAACTCTGAGTCGTTCTTTTCCTCGCCAGCGTAGAAGCGTACGTTCTCCAAGAGGACGATATCGCCATCACCCATCTTGGCGACTTCGGCTTCGACTTCGGCACCGATGCAATCTTCGATGAAAGTTACCGGCTGGCCGAGCTTGGTGGCGAGGTCCTCTGCGACCGGCGCGAGGCTATATTTGGCATTCCTCTCACCCTTAGGGCGACCGAGGTGAGAAGCAAGAATCACGCGGGCACCTTGTCCGACGAGATGCTGAATGGTAGGCAAGGCGGCGACGATACGAGAATCGTCGGAAATCATACCGTCCGTGAGCGGCACATTGAAGTCGCAGCGAACGAAGACACGCTTACCGGCGAGATTGACGTCTTTGATTGTTTTTATGGCCATAATAAAGTGATAAAAAGGCCGCCGCCCGCAGATTATCCAGATGGAGGACTGCAGCGGCGGCCTGAAAATCAATCAGTTGTTACTGAGCTACGGGTTAGAGGAACTTGGAAACCTTCTGAACAAGCTCAACAACGCGGTTGGAATAACCCCATTCGTTGTCATACCAGGAAACGAGCTTGAAGAACGTATCGTTCAAGCCCATGCCGCTGCCCGCATCAAAGATCGAGCTGAGTTCGTCGTGGATGAAGTCGGACGAAGCCACTTCGTCTTCAGTGTAGCCAAGGATCCCCTTGAGCGAGCCTTCGGAAGCGGACTTCATCGCTGCGCAGATCTCTGCGTAGGATGTGCTCTTCTCTGTCTTCACGGTCAGGTCAACAACGGAAACAGTTGGAGTGGGCACGCGGAAAGACATACCGGTGAGCTTGCCTTGAACTTGCGGAAGCACGAGGCCAACCGCCTTGGCAGCGCCCGTGGTAGAAGGTATGATGTTCAGCGCTGCTGTGCGGCCGCCCTTCATGTCCTTTGGAGAAGGACCATCCACAGTTTTTTGAGTGGCTGTGTAAGAGTGCACAGTCGTCATGAGGCCTTCAGCGATGCCGAAGTTCTCGAGAATCACCTTAGTGATCGGAGCCAAGCAGTTAGTCGTGCAGGAAGCATTGGAGATAATGTCGTGCTCTGCGGTGAGCTCGTCATCATTTACGCCGAGCACAACCGTCTTCACGCCGTCACCCTTACCAGGAGCGGAGATGATGACCTTCTTGGCACCAGCAGTAATATGGCCGGCTGCCTTCACATCTTCGACGAAAAGACCTGTGGACTCGATCACGATATCCACGCCCAGTTCCTTCCAAGGAAGCGCTGCAGGACCTTCGCGGACAGCGAGAGTCTTAATTTCGTGGCCATTGACTACGAGGGTGTCACCACCCTTGGCCTCAACTGTGCCCTTGAAACGACCTTGAGTGGTGTCGTATTTGAGAAGATAAGCGAGATTCTCCGCAGGAACGAGGTCATTGATTGCAACCACTTCGATTTCCGATCCGAGAAGACCTTTCTCGACGAGAGAGCGAAAGACCAAGCGACCGATGCGGCCGAATCCATTGATTCCGATTTTTGTAGCCATTATTTTGTGTGTTTGTTTTCAGGTTAAGATGAAATTAAGGAGCAGGCACTACTAGACAGGCAGAATGCCATGGCAAGAGTTATTCCAAGTGTTCAAGGAAATTAAAAATTACTAGACAATTTATCTAATTCTGAAAAGTAAAAACATAAGTTTTATTAATCAATTAACCCCTTCTCATTTAGTTTCTCGGTTCGAATGACCTTGACATTAGAGGTTTGAATGAAGTCATTGCCACAAACTACTTCACAACCATTCAGTTAATCGACTGACCATGTGAATGAATGCGGGACTTGTAACTAGACAGCCCACAAGCGGCGCTTGGCGGATTTGCCGCTCACACATTACTCTACCCACATAGCCTCAAAACTTATTATACTGATATGAAAATTAAAAATTGGGACATGTTTGCCTTCGTCGTCGCCTACCATATTGCACTGGTAGTGCTCTTGCCGGCCTTTATCAGCGTTTTCTCCTGGACAGCGGTCGCGTTTTTCCTGGTGACTTATATCATGGGTGGGATGTCGATCACCGTTGGCTACCACCGTCTCTACGCACACAAGGCTTACAGTGCGAATCCTTTTTTCGAATGGTGCGTGCTCCTGAGTTCCGCACTGGCTTTTGAAATGTCGGCGCTCAAATGGTCGCACGATCACCGCATCCACCACAATCATGTGGATACGGAGAAGGACCCCTACTCGATCGAAAAGGGCTTCTGGTATGCCCACATCCTCTGGTTGTTCGACTACAAGCGTGATTTTGATAAAAGCCTCGTGGCGGACTTGATGAAAAATCCACGCGTAATGTTGCAGGACAAATACTACGGCCTCTTCCTACTGGGGGTAAACATTGCCGTATTTTTTCTGGGATGGGCCATTACCGGGAGCGCGCTCGCTTCCTTCTACATGGGCTTTCTCGTCCGCATGGCGATGATCCACCACTGCACTTGGTTTATAAACTCACTTTGCCACACTTACGGCTCAAAAACCTACGCCCGTGAGCTCAGCGCAGTCGACAACGCCATCATGGCCGTGCTCACCTTCGGCGAGGGTTACCACAACTATCACCATGCTTTCGCGGCGGACTACCGGAACGGCATCCGCTGGTATCATTTCGACCCCTCCAAGTGGACAATCTGGCTGGCAGCTAAACTCGGAATGGTTAAAGGACTCCGCGTTATCAACGAAGTCATCGTCCAGAAATCCCTAGTCTCCAAAGATAAAAAAATGATCCTTGATCATATCAGCGATGAAATGGATGAGTATGCCACCGAGCTAAAAATGAAGCTGGAGGAGCTATCCGCCGCCTTCGAAGAGAAGGCAGCCGCGCTCATGGCCAAGGCGAGAGAGCTGAAGCAGGCCACAGCCGAGCAAAAAGCCCACATCCAACAAGAAATCAAGCAGCTCCGCGCCTCGCTCAAGGAAACCTGGGACGAGTGGGTGGAAGTCACCCGTGCCGCGGCCAAGCAGTATCAGTTCGCACACTAAAGCAACTGCGTTTAGCTAGAAGGTTGATTTTAGATTTTAAAAAGGCAAGGCCGAGCGGCCTTGCCTTTTTTACTGACTACTCAACAGGATGCCGACCCCAAGATGACGCAACAAAACCGGCGGACTCAAAGTCAGACCACCCAGAGGCCGCAGGTAAGAGGCGGGAGATTGATATGCGTTTCGCTCACAGGGATACGAGCGGAGCCAATACCCTCACAACAAAAGCGCTCCTGGTCTGCGATCTGTTTCAACCTGTCGGGCTTCAAATCCGCGCACTCAATACCAGCATATTCGAAGTGAGGGTTGATAGCATACACGAGTTGAGTTGCATCGACAGAGCGATCGGCATTAAACAGCACCACCGCCGCACTGGAACCTTCGGCAAAGAAGAACTGCATGTAACCTTCGGTCAAACCACCATCGTAGCGGAAAGCTTTCCCCATCGCGGAAAGGCGGAAGCGTATCCAATCACGAAAATAACCGTGGGTGCCGCAATACACAAAACGGCGATTGTAATCCAGCGCGTTGACGTCGCCGCGCTGATACGTGTTGGAGATGCCGCGCTTGGAGCGCAGGAAGTCCTGCCCCTCCGCCAGCATGGGGACGCCGAGCGAGCTGAAAAGCAGCGAGGCCATTAGGTGCGTCCGCCGGCGATCTAAAAGGGTAGGATCCGAGCCATTGTGCTTGGGCCGCTCGGTGATGCGGTCGAGCCAACAGTGGTCGTCGTGCGATTCTGTATAGTTGATGGTCTGCGCAGCGAAGCGCGTCGAACTAGGCGAACCAGCCACGAAGTGACGGATCATATCCTGATTGCCCTCTCCCTTTACATATTTGGCAATACAATCACGAAAACCATCGTTCCAAGAGGCGTAGCCCGTCTCTTGCAGCTCGTCTTGAATGTGCCCACGAAAGCTCCAGGGCTCGGCGATGAGTATGATCGCGGGCTTAACCTTCTTGAGCTCCACTTCAATTTCGCGGAGCACTTCGATGCCGATCAATTCCGCCAAGTCGAAGCGAAAACCGTCCACGTCGTAGGTCTCCACAAGGTGCTTGAGACTGTCAATGATCAAGCGGCGTCCCATCGGCGTGTCACAGCGCAGATCATTCCCGCAACCGCTCCAATTGATTAAATCGTTCGCTTTATCGAGGTGGAAATAATAGAACTTGTCGATAAACAGCAGATGGTTCGGCTCCCCCACGTGGTTATAGACCACATCGATGATCACCGCCATGTTCTGCTCATGGAAATCACTGACGAGCCCCCGGAACTCCTCGATTTGCGAGGCCTTTTCGGGCTTCGCCGCATAACTACTCTCCGGCGAGAAGTAGTTCACCGTCATGTAGCCCCAGTGGTAGTCTTCGGGCGTATCGTTATCGAACTCCTGGATCGGTTGCAGCTCGACCGCGTTAACTCCAATCTCTTTCAAGTAGGAACCTTCGGCTTTGAGCCATTTGCGCAGACCGGCATAGCCGCTACGCTCTTGCGCGGTAAGCTCGATCGGCGCATGCGCAGCAAGATCACGCACATGAGCTTCAAGAATGACCATATCATGCCAAGCCGGCGGCACAAAACTGTGCGCAATTTTGGGCATTCGCTCCGAGGCGACGACAATGCCAGGGCCTCGTCGCCCTAAGCAGGCTTTGGCATAGGGATCGAGCACGGCAAAAGAACTGTCGAAGTGGGTAGTGCCCTCTGAATTCGAACCCTCGATCCGATACGTATAATAATACCCATCGAGATTCTGATCCAACAAGAGCTCCCAGGTGCACCCCTCGAGGCAACGCATGTTCAAGGTAATCGCGTCGGAGCCATCGGGTTTTTGGCCGTAACAGACTTTAACCGCCGTCGCTCGCGGCGCGAATAAACGGAAGGTCGTCGATTCGCCAACGACGATAGCACCCAGCTCCAGATCGGTCTTAGCGGATGTCAGGAACTGCGTATGAGGTAGCTCGTGTAATTCTTCGACTTTGGCGTCGCGCCAGATGATTTTCTCATTGCCGACAGGTTCGTAACCGATCGGCGTGTGGAAACGAAAAATGTGACTACCAGTGCGCTGAGCATCAAACCGGAAGTTAGCCACCCCATTGCGCTCGATCCGGTTGGGTGCGCTGTCGGGCACGTCGAGCCATTCGCCCTGATTGGTTACAAATTTGAAAGCGACTTTGCCCGTATCCGGAATCAGTTTGAGGGGCACGTGCAGTTCGTAAGTCGTCTCGGCATCGTCGCCAACCGGCTTGAGTTCCCATTGCGCTTGGCCCACCGCTTTACCCCAGCCATTAAAGTCGCCGCCCAGATAGACACGAACCTTACGATCAAGCAGTTGCGGATAGCGCTTGGATCCGATCGCAAAAACCCAGCTGTTTTTCAAGCGGTAGTAGCGGCAATAGCGTCCACAATCCTCAGGTGAAAGCCGCTCAAGTTTTGAAAAGGGTTTCTCGGAGGGACCCAGTAAGAGGGGTGGCAAGGTCGTCGTGCTCGGCCAGTTATGAGACAGTATGATCAGTCCGGCATCTCTTGATTCCCAGAATGCATGTGCGATCTGATTAGTCTTTTTTGACATCACGAATATCTTTCTGCAGCGATACTGAGCAATCGCAATACCCATTCCTCGGGAATCGTCAAAATCTAGCCGTGCGCTGGGTTGACGTGGGTCATTGGCTACACTTAATTTGCCTTACATGCATAAAATTCTCGTGGCTCTATCAGGCGGCGTCGATAGCGCCGTGGCTGCTTGGCTCCTCAAAGAGCAAGGCTTCGATGTATCAGGCGCCTATATCCGTACATGGATGAATGAGGAAATGCCACTCGCAGACTGCCCCGCGCAGCAGGACATCGATGACTCACGCGCCGTGGCTACCCACCTCGGGATCGACTACGAGATCGTTAATCTAGTCAATGAATACCGTGAACACGTGGTCCACTACCTCGTCGACGGCTACAAGCATGGTATCACCCCAAACCCGGATATGATGTGTAACCGGGAGATGAAATTCGGAATCTTTCAAGAGTATGCGCGAAAGGCTGGCTTCGACGGCATCGCCACGGGACATTATGTACGCAAATGCATAGGGCCCGACGGCTCACATAACCTACTGGAAGGCCTCGATAAAAACAAAGACCAGACCTACTTCCTTGCCCTCCTGCAGCAGGAACAGATACGTCGCGCCCTTTTCCCCGTGGGCGAGCTGAACAAACCACGGGTTCGCGAAATCGCACTCGAGCAAAAACTACCCAACGCCACGAAGAAAGATAGCCAGGGCATCTGCTTTCTCGGCGACATGAACATCAACCGTTTTCTTGAGCATTACATCATGGACAAACCGGGGGACATCGTCAATTCGGACGGGAAAGTGCTCGGACGCCACCGCGGCCTGCACCGCTACACCACCGGGCAACGGCGGGGCATCGGTGTGCCCTCGAACACCGACAACGAATTCTACGTGGTGACGGGGCTCGACATGGAGCGCAACGAACTGATCGTGGCTTTTGACCACCCCGACTCACCCGGACTCTTCACATCCGAGGTCGAACTCTTCGGCCTGAGCTTTCTGAACCAACCGATTCGCCAACCCGCTCGGCTTCTAGCTAAGCCGCGTTACCGTGATCCATCGCAAGATATCTCCTATATCCCGCTAGGCAAAGACAGAGCCAAAGTGCTTTTCGACGAGCCGCAACGCGCGCTGTCTCCAGGGCAAATACTCGCGCTCTATGATGGCGAACAGCTACTCGGTGGCGGGTTTTACCGTTAAAATCCGCAATCAGCGATAAGCTCATGAAAGACGGCAAAACAATTGTCGGGTGAATGCGGCCTACATTGAATACTTCGCTGTCTGGGCAGTGCGGTCATCCAATTCAAGCCATTCATTCACTATATGGTTCCCACCTACATTAATCAGCCCGTCGACGGCCCCCAGCGCCGCGTCGCACAAGAAGAAATAATTGCCCGTAATCTTGATCTCATCCATCAAGATCGCACCTTCAAACTCACCCTCATTACCCCCACCTTTCAATTCTCCACTCGCCCTAGGGGCATAGATGAAAGCGGTCATGCGGCTGTTGCCGTGCAGCTTGAATAACTGCTCATTTTCCGTCGTATTCATCCCATATAATTGAAAATTCTCTGCAACGTTACTATTATTCACAACACCCGTCACAATAAAGTCGCCATCGGTATAGATTTTTAAACTGGCACCGGGCTGAATGTTAAGGTCTCCCTTAATGTTAATAGTGCCTTCGTTATCGACCACAATAATCACGTCACCCGTGATATTCAGGGCATCCCCATTTGCGACGGAAAGCACTTCGTCTTCACCTGAAAAAATGTAATTGCTCGTACCGTCCATAGTGGCAGTCTTCACATCATTACCCCCTCCTTCTGCAGCGACAAAAACGGGAGAGGTCCTGGAAACATTGCCGAGGTTGTCGGGAGCCACAATAGGCTCAAACGATCCATAAAAATCATCGGTCACCCGGTCTGTCGTTGCAATACCACGATCCAGATCAAAGAATGAATTGTATTTAAACGTCCCACCTTTTGAATTGAAATCAATGGCTCCACCCTCGCGAGTGACCACCCATCCAAAGACGTCCATATTACCCAAGGTATCTGTTGTGATCGTATCAACCACTAGGCGCAAACTATCATCATAATTCCTCCTCCAGCTACGCGTCTCCAAGTCATAATAAACAGCACCCTCTACGCCGTTTTTTGAGTTATACATAGCAGCCAAGATATTATTACCTGCCGCATCGATCGCTTTTGCATAAATGAGAGACGTATTCAGCTTTCCACCCGAGGAGCTGGACTCCAATTGGACCTTAATTTGCCGACTAACGGGCGGTCCATTCGAAATCAAAACAGTGCCTTCTGAGTAAATAACAGGCGTGCGACTCGACGCGCCTAATATCTTCATTTTCACATGGCCGACCGTGCCCTCGCTGACCAGGAAGTCATATAAGGCGCGTTCCCAAGTATCTCCAGACACCGTCCAGCCAGTTGAATGATTGCTATTTAATGCATGTATCGCGTAGTCAATTCCTCCCTCAGCTAATGCGAAGCTGGCCCCCCGGTTGAATGTTCGATGCGACATTCTGTATTCTCCGGAACTGAGGTATAAATAGGACCCCGCCAGCATCGAAATAACGAAGGTCACTATGATGGTAGAAAGCAAGATAGCTCCTTGCTGACGACTTTTAGATCTATCCGAGAAACGTGTTTTTATCATAATTACATTCCTATGCAGTTTTACTGACCTCATTTTTCTGCAAATTAATCAATCGAGGTATTCCGCATCATAAAACGGGTTGTGATGATATAATCGGTATTATTCGTCGAAACAAGTTTCCGGCGAAGTTCAGCATACATTTCAATGCTCTTAGCCCACGAATTGACCGAATCAAGGGGACCTGCCGCAGCAGCGAAGGTAAAACCTGGGGCTTTGTAAAATTTAAGCTCAAACCGGATAATGTCATTCAAGACAACGCGAGCATCAGTCGTACCTCCATACGTTTCAGAGCGGGTTAGGTAGCCCGGCTCAGCTCCATTAGGCGGCGTGTAAAGATAAGTCACCGAGGTCTGATCCGTTCCGTCATCCAAATAATTAGGATAGCTGAGGGTGATCCCAGTGCTCGTAATGACGGAGCTGCCGCTCACACTAGGTCCGGCCACAGCAACACCGTTGGCAGTTCGCACATCACCCGCGAAGATATCCATTACATTACGGCTCTGCCGACTCATTTCTGCATAATTTCCAGTACCAATCGCTCCCCGAGCCAGAACTAGAAATGTGCTGTAGATAATAGCTAGTAAAGCCACTGAAAGAGACACACCAATCAACAATTCGACCAGCGTAAAGGCAGCTCGAGTGCTCTGCGCCCGATGCGCTTTATGGCGTGATGAAATAGTCATTGATTCCTCCATCAGCAAAATAGGTGTAATACTTCTTACTATAAGGTCGCCCCTTGAACCCAATCCAATTAACGGTAACTGCAACTAGCATTAAACCTGTCTGAATTTCTGTGACTTCGACTTCTCCGTCAAACTGATCACTCCCAAATTGAGATGCCACTTGAGTCCTGAATTGAGCGGTGAGTTGCACATTCGTCTGATCTTTAAAGGTATCCCATGGTAAAGTACGCAGTAGCTCCAACTCGCTTTGTAAAATTTGTGATGCCCGCGTATTCTGCCTCGAGGCATCCACTAACTCAATGCCTTTCCCAACGGAAACCAAAGCAACTAAAATCACTAAACCAAAAATGAAAGTAGAGATCATTACTTCAACTAAGGTAAAAGCAGATTGAGTTCTTTTAAATTTTCTCGAGTTAATCACACTTTTTATAAATCGACATTCCTCGTATGGCACAACTGAATATTGCCAGATCACCAACCACAACACGGCACATAAAGCTTTATTTATTAGATTTTTACAGAGCCATCCCACGGCGCCGCATCACCTTTATAATCGAGGCTTCATCTTCCGAACGTGCCACAATCCGCGCGGCATCCGTATCGTTCTCCGAACTAAAGCCCGGGATCGCAGGTCTCCCGACCTGCACTGAGCCCGTCGAAGGTGCCTGCCCAACTCTACAGGGAGAGGCTCCGCCTTGGCCTGATCTCGTTGAAGTGTCGTTTCCGCCATACGAGTTCACCCCGTCAACCCCACTCCTCACTTTCCACTCCCTACTCTCAACTGGTGACGGAGACACCAAAGCCGCCTCCCCCTTGCCTGCACCTTCGCAGTCACAAAATACCAGCGAATGGTGACCTTAAAGCCTTCGCGCTCTTTAGGCTCCAAATTAGAAACCCTCAGCACCTCAGCCCAACGGGGAAAGTGAACAATCTTTGACATGCACGAAGGGTGAACATATTTTCACGTTAAACAAGCCCAAAACCCCGAGTTTCGCAATTGTCATTTCCGATATCCATCGCAGGTGCGGACACACTATAACACAGGCCAATGGGCAACATGCACTTATGGGACTAACAAACGCCTGATGGCATAAACTATATACCCGCCAATTGCGAAACTCGTCCAACAACACTCGCCGAGTTTCGCATTTGCCGGAACAATTTTGGCCGCGCCCACACTCTACGATGGACAGAAAATTGAACTTGAGATTTCAGACCGTTGAACCATTGTTTCGTTAGATGAGCACCGCAGAACAGATCATTCACGAAATCGCAGGACTCCGGCCTGAGAAACAGTCTGAAGTGCTTGAATTTGTGGAGTTTCTGAAAGAAAAAGAAAAGAAACACGAAGCGAAGGCTTTCAAAGATGCTTCTCTCGCTGCTGCCATGCGTGGCATGAGCGACGAAGATAGCATTTATTCTGAATCAGACATAATCGAAAAGTTCGGATGATTTCCGAAGGTGATATATTGTTATTTCGGTTCCCTCAGACAGATTTGGGCGGAGGAAAGCTCCGACCAGCATTGTTACTCAAAAGAATTCAAGGAGATTTCGACGATTGCTTGGTCTGTATGATCAGCTCGCAAATTCGACATCAGATTGAGGGCTTGGAAATCGTGCTGAACAAGGAGATGCCCGACTTTTCGAAAACAGGTCTAAAGCAAGAAAGTTTAATTCGGACGAGTCGACTTGCCGTCGTCCAATCGGATATTTTTACCGGAAAGTTGGGAAGTCTGCCAGCGGAGATCTTTGACGTTGTTCGAAGCCGTTTAGCTGATTGGATTCGCTACGAGAAGTCCATCAAGGCGGAGTGATAACGACATTACGGCTCCCCCTTCATGTCGCGATCATCCTCTACGATCGATAAAGGGAACTTCTGAATACCCTCAGGCATATTGATCCACTGGCACTGGCGACCACGGAAATAGCAGAGTCCTTTAAAGCCTCTGCCCCAGAGCATTAGCTGGACCGAGCACGAAGTCGAAATTATAAGTGGCGAGGGTCTCGTCCATAGGCTGCAGCTTAATTTTTTCAGACTGCAGGTTGTATTTCGCGAGGGCGTCACTAAGTTTGCGATGTGGATCACTACTCGTATCAAAAAACCCTTAAAGCAATCTGGGAAGACGCAGTCGCCAAGTATGAGGCGGGCAACCGCGAGCCCGACAGCTACTTCGACGAAGTGACTCAGGCCGAGCTGGCCTCTGTCGGGCTCAACACGATGGACGTATACGATTATGCGGAAGACTTCGTCACGCGCGAAGAGCCGGACTTCGAGACCTTCCTGTTGGTCAGCGCAGCGCGGCGCGACTACTTTTTGACTGTGCAAGAGGGCAAGCCATCCGACCAAGTCATCGCCTCTGAAGGGCTTCCACCCAAAGACGCCGAGATCAAGGGCATCGTCTGGCTCCCACGAATCATGCCGAAGGCCTATGCGAAACTTAAAGGCGAGTTGCCTGCGGAAACGATGTATGGCTGCGGCGGCGACCGGAATTTTTTCAAAAACAACAATATACACCCAGCCGACTTCCTGCGGGCCGCTTGGGCCTACGAAGATGATGCGTCTAAATTGATCGATTGGGTTGTTGCACAGAGATCCTCTTAGTTGACAAGTATTCAAAATCCACCAAACAGAATCCACATTATGAAAATTATCGCATATTTAAAACCTACCTGCGGCTGGAGTATGGGCGTTCGGGCGATCATGAAGAAGTATGGTCTCGAATACGAAGACCGCAACATCATCAATCACGCGGATCAATACGCGGAAATGGTCGAGAAGTCCGGCCAACCGCTGTCTCCTTGCGTCGAGATCGACGGCACAATGCTGGCTGACGTGAGCGGGGAAGAGGTTGAGAACTATTTGCTCAGCAATGGCCTTGTCGCTCCGAGCAATGCTGAGGCCGATGTGCCGACGAACGCGCCCTGCACCGACGAAGAGCATGAAGCGATGCGCACGAAAACGGTGCGCTTCTTCTAGGAGAAGGACCCTCAAAGCCCTGTGGGCTTTTTCAAATACGTGCTCATCGGCGATTTTTACGGAATCGTCCCTATCTGGCGCGAAAAATGTTCCTGTTTCAGGCTCGCCGGGTAATTTTCCTAGACAGCCCCCGCCCAGTGACTAGCCTGCCCGTTCTTTTGACTCCTGATATTGGAATTTCTCCCGTTTAATACACTGAGGCGACTGGCTCGCAATTCGCGACCGCTCCCACTTTAAACAATTTAAGACAGATATGGAAAACACCTACACTCAACCAAAGGCGCAGGGTCTCTACGATCCGCAAAACGAACACGAAAACTGCGGCATCGGCCTGATCGTCGACATGAAAGGGCGCAAATCGCATGACATTGTAAAAGGAGCCCTGGAAATATGCGTGAATCTCGACCATCGCGGTGGTTGTGGCTGCGACCCGATCACTGGTGATGGTGCTGGTATCTTTATCCAGTTACCACACAATTTCTTCAAAAGCATCTGCAAGACAGAATGTGGCTTCGACCTACCGGCAGAGGGTGACTACGGCGTCGGCTTCGTGTTTCTATCCACAAACGCAGAAGAACGCGCCCATGAGGAAGCCATTATCGAAGAGATCGTGGCCGAAGAAGGCCTCGAGATGATCGGCTGGCGTGATGTGCCTGTGCGGAGCGAGATCCTCGGCAAGGCTTCCGCAGCCTGCGAGCCCTGCATGCGCCAGTTTTTCGTCGCCCGCGGCGAAGCGGCCGAACGTGGCCTTTCTTTCGAGCGCAAGCTTTACATCGTGCGCCGCCTAGCCACCCACCGTATTCGCTACACAGGGGAAGATGAGGACGCGCTTTTTTACATCGGCTCCCTCTCCAGCCGCACCATGACCTACAAAGGGATGCTCACCACCGAGCAATTGGAAGCCTATTTCCCGGACCTCTCGAATGAGGCCATGGACTCAGCACTCGCACTCACCCACTCCCGCTTCTCGACCAATACCTTCCCCAGCTGGCCACGCGCCCAACCCTTTCGCTATCTCTGCCATAACGGCGAAATCAACACGGTGCGCGGCAATGAGAACTGGCTCCACGCCCGCCAGATGCAGCTGGCCAGCGAAGTCTTCGGCGACGACCTGAAGAAGCTACTTCCGATTATCCGTGAAGATGGTTCTGACTCGCAGAAGTTCGACAACTGTCTTGAGTTTCTCGTACTCTCTGGCCGCAGCTTGGCACACGCCATGATGATGATGATTCCCGAGCCCTGGGAGCGCCATAAGAGCATGCCCCAGTGGAAACGCGATTTCTATGAGTTCCACGCTTGCCTGATGGAGCCATGGGACGGGCCTGCCTCCATGGCTATGTCTGACGGGGTGCAAGTCGGCGCGACGCTCGACCGCAACGGTCTGCGCCCTTCCCGCTACTATGTGACTGCCGACGACAAGGTGATTCTCGCGTCCGAAGTCGGCGTACTTGAGGGTATCGATCCTGCTAATGTCGTTAAAAAAGGTCGCCTTGAACCCGGCCGAATGTTTCTCATCGATATGGAGAAGGGGCGCATCATCGAAGACGAAGAGCTCAAAGAGCAAATCGCCTCTGAGCAGCCCTACGGCCAATGGCTCAAAGAAAACTTGGTCCACTCGGAAGACCTCCCTAAAGCGTCGGAAGTGCCCGTCGATGACTACGCGACCCTTGAGACCCGGCAAAAGGCTTTTGGCTATACATTCGAGGATATGCGCTTTATCGTCGGCCCCAGCGCTGAGTCCGGCAAGCAACCGCTCGGCTCCATGGGTAATGACGCTCCCTTGGCTGTGCTTTCCGACCAACCTCAACTGCTATATAACTACTTCAAGCAGTTGTTCGCCCAGGTCACCAACCCACCGATCGATCCGATCCGTGAAGAGTTGGTCACGGCCAGCATCAGCTTTATCGGTTCTGAAGGCGACCTCACCCGCCCCGGCCCCGACAGCTGCCGCATGATCAAATTTGAATCGCCGCTCATCGACCGCAAGCAGCTCGCGCAACTTCGTCATATCGATTTGCCTGGCTTTAAGGCAACCCGCCTGCCCATTCTCTTCGAAGCCGCTGCCGGCGGCCTGGAACCTGGGCACAACAGTATCTCCGAGCCTCGCATCTCTGGCAAAGGTCTTGAAGCCGCACTCGAAAAGCTCTTTGAAAATGCCGATGCCGCCATCCGCGACGGTGTCAACATTCTAATTCTCTCCGACCGAAAGGTCGGCCCTAAAAAAGCGCCGATTCCCGCACTCCTCGCTGTGGCCGGCCTGCACCACCACCTCGTCCGCCAAGGGACACGCACCCGTGTCTCCATCGTGCTCGAGTCCGGCGAACCGCGCGAAGTCATGCACTTCGCTTTATTGCTCGGCTATGGTGCCAATGTAATCAACCCTTACCTTGCCCTTGAGACAGTTCGGCACTTGGTAAAGCGCGGCGATGTCAAGGTCGATGGTGACAAGGCATGCTACAACTTCCTCAAAGCAAATCTCAACGGTGTGGTCAAGACCATGTCAAAGATGGGCATCTCCACGGTGGCTTCCTATCGTGGTGCGCAGATCTTTGAAGCGATCGGCCTGAGCCAATCGGTCATCGACAGATACTTCACCAAGACCGCTTCCCGCGTGGAAGGCATCGGCCTTGGCACCATTGCCAAGGAAACCGAAGCCCGCCACGAAAAGGCCTACGGCACACGCGAAGACGAACGCGATGCCGCACTCGACCCAGGCGGCATCTACCAATGGCGTGCCGGCGGGGAACGTCACCTCTTTAACCCGATCACCATCCATAAGCTCCAAATGGCCACCCGCTTCGGCGACTACGCGGTTTTTAAAGAATATTCCGAGGCGATTAATAATCAGTCTAAAGAAATGTTCACCCTTCGTGGCTTGATGGATTTCAAAATCGACGAGTCCAAATCGATTCCGATCGATGAAGTCGAGCCGATTGAAGCCATCATGAAGCGCTTCAAGAGCGGTGCCATGTCCTATGGCTCGATCTCGAAAGAAGCTCACGAGGCCATCGCTATCGCCATGAACCGCATCGGAGGCAAATCCAACACGGGTGAAGGCGGCGAAGACCCCGATCGTTTCACTCCCGACGCCAACGGCGACAGCCGCCGCTCAGCGATCAAACAAGTCGCCTCCGGCCGTTTCGGGGTGACCAGCTACTACCTAGTCAACTCCGACGAAATCCAAATTAAGATCGTCCAAGGCGCGAAGCCTGGCGAAGGCGGCGAACTGCCCGGCCATAAAGTGCTGCCACAAATCGCCAAGACCCGTGGCACGACACCGGGGGTGGGTCTCATCTCCCCGCCCCCACACCACGACATTTACTCGATTGAGGATTTGGC